>CAYLJO010000015.1:0-15485 GCA_964383905.1 uncultured Blastocatellaceae bacterium | reverse complement strand
TATCATATCATTTGCTAGCCATGCGACCGAGGACTCAGGCGCGCCGCCGGTGGGCCCGGTTAACCTATCGCGGCTTCTCAAATAAGCGGGAGCAAAAAGTCTCATCACGGAGGCAGCGCAGGGCCGGAGAGAGGGCCCGAGAGGAAGACGTCCGCCGGGCCTTTCGGACACACCGCCATCATCTCATCGTCAAAAGAAAAGCGGCGGCCGAAAAGGGTAGGCTCGAAAGCAACCACGCCCACCCTTTTCGGCCGCCGGGCTTAGCATGAAGGCGGAACCGGCCCAATATATTATCTGGGCGCGCTCGCGCGGATCGTTACCTGCGTACCGCTTGGCAGATCAAGATCATCCCGGCCCTGAACATAGACGGAGCCTGCGCCGCCGCCTGCGCCAATAATCGCGCCGATGGCAGCGCCTTTGCCCCCCCCGGCGATCGCGCCGATGATCGCGCCCACGGCCGTCCCGATGCCGGCTCGTTCCGCCGTCTTGGTCGTCTGGCTACGGTCTCGCACCGTGCCCTCGTTATCGACACGCACCGTATCACCGCCCGGTGTTCTGATAGTGTCCAGGGTCCCGGCGAAGCGGTATGTCCCGCCATCACGAAGGCGTATGCTATCGAAGTTGAGCGTCATGGTCGAACGCCCTGAGACGCGCCCACTGCGCTGAACCTGGGTGACGTGGCCTTCAATGACCGCCCCGTCATACTGCGAAGGCTGCTGCACTGTCAGGGTAAAGCGGTCGCCTTCACGCGCCCGTGACGTTGACAGGTTGTCATTCAACACGGCCACCACCGTTGTATCATTGGGGATGATGAAATCACCGTTTGTCGGGCCTGCGTTAGGATTGTTCGGGTAGCCCGCACCGCCGTTATAGATATCGAACTGGGCGGTGTCCGAGCTCTTTTCGTAGATGCTCTGGACGACGACAGGCCGGTCAAGGTTGATGTCAGAAATGCGGCGTGTGATGCGCAACCGGCGGCCGTTGTCCAGAGGCTCAAAGGTTACCGAAAAATCGCTGTCTCGATCGCCCGTAGAGCTGACCACCAGCTGATCGTTGGAGAGCGTGGCACGAACGCGCGCCGTGTGGCCGTCGGCCGCCTGCTCCGTCCTCTCGGTTCCGTCGGCCACGAACCTGATCCGGGGGGCGCGCGTAGAGGCGATGGTCACCTCGCGCCCGCGTTGATCGATGGCGATCATATCCGGCGCCTCAAGGCGGGCCGTGAGCGCGTCTAATGCGCTTTGTCTACTGGTGTCGGGAAGGTTGCGCGTCGCGCGGTCAGCCGCTTCACGCGGATCATCGCTGCGCGACGTATCGAGACGATAGGTCCCGGTCAGGCGGTTCGTTCCGTAACCGACCTGGCCGGCGTTGCCCTGACCGTAAGGCGGGTAGGCCGGCGAGGATGGAGACCAGGAGGTGTTGTAAGCGCGCGCCAGTTGGTTCAAATCCAGTCGCAGGTTAGACCAGTCACGCTGGGCACCGGCATTCAACCGGTTGCGCGCCATGAAATTGTCGATGAGCGATGCGCGATTAAGAATCTCCTGCACGTCGGCTGTCGTCGCCTCCCGCCTGTCGTAACGTTCGTGCAGGCGACGCACGGCGTCCGTAAAATCGCTGACGAGCAAATTAATATCGTTATCCGCACCGGTGCTATCCATACCGGTCTGCGCAGCGGCCGCGCTCACACTATTGCGGAAGACGTCCGTGTGATCCTCAATACGGTTGATGAGAGACCGAACAGACGCCTGGCTGCTGCGGCGCGGGCGCCGTTGTGCCTGGGCGGTCATGCCCATACTGACAAGCGCGACCAATAGCACCAGTGAAACTAGGTGCCTCGTTCGTTTAATCATTTCTTTCCCCTCCAAAGTTTGCCATCTTCTCGTTGATACTTTCCTAAAGCATACGGGTGTCATCGTGCCGGTGCATTCAAGCGCCACCCGCCGGACTGATATTAGAAGAGGGAGAGAAACATGGTGATGTGCTCCGCGAGGCAACCAAAACCGGGTGGGCTCGCCAATCGCAAGCCATTGGGGAAGCGGGGTTTTCAATATATTAAGCCACCCGCTCTCGCAGAGGCAATCCTGACCTTGTGATTCCTTAAACGCTGGTTGGGTTGCCGCTCAATGATCCTCTCAGCCCATAATTGTGATCGGGTTTCCGGCTTTGGTGGCACCATCCTGATATAGGCGCGATACGAATGCTCATTCACTGCTTTTCACCGGGTCATCGTGATATGATCCGGGCAAACCCTCTCGGGCCGGAAGTAGTCTGTTATCTGCAAGGCATGCCAGAAGGAAGGAACAACATGAATCGAGAAGAGGCAAAGGCAGTCGTGCGCTTCGCCGGGGACGGTCTGTTCATCGGTATTACGCCGAGCGGTCACGCGCAGGTGCTTGAGACAGACCATGAACGCGCCAGTGCCGCGACGCCGGTAGAGTTACTACTGATCGCGCTCGGGGGCTGCACGGCCGTTGACGTCATTAGCATCCTTCGTAAGAAGCGGGCGCGGGTAACGGACTACCACGTGGAAGTGCTGGGCGAGCGCCGCACGGAACATCCACGCAGCTTCAAGCGCATGGAAGTCCGCCACGTCCTGCGGGGCCGGAAGCTCTCGGAGAAAGATGTGGCGCAGGCCATCGAACTCTCGGAGACTAAATATTGCAGCGTCGCCGCGACACTCAGACCGGCGGCTGAGATTGTGTTGAGCTACCAAATAATCGAAGAAGACGATGATGACGAGCAGCATCAATAGCGTGCCCGCCGCCCGAAGCATCCGGTGAAAAAATTCCTGCGTGCTTTGGCGCGTAGGCTGGTAGAATGAAGTGGAGAGACGGACATTTAAAGTTGAAGGAGGAACAACTATGGCTGACGACAAAGATAAGAGATGTGCCCATCCGGGTTGTAATTGCCCGCGCTCGAAGGACAGCGACTATTGCAGTCCAAGCTGCGAAGGCGCCGGCGATACGGCAGAGATTACTTGCAACTGTGGGCATTCCGATTGCGCCAGAGGCGCAACCGTGGCGGCCGGTCGTTGAGAAACATCGATTTTCACCGGCCCGCGATTAACGCGTTGTAAATTTTTGGGAGGGTGTCCCTGAGATGAGATTCTGTCGAGGCGCACCCTCTCATTAATTTTGCTTGAAACATTGCCGGGCGCTTTTGTTGGCTATCTTCGAGGCGCGGGCAAGCTTTCGATCTCTCTGCGAAAGTTGCGCCACATCGTAAAATGCGACTCAGAGACAACGAGGCGAATCCGGTCAGCGTCTGAAGGGGAGGCTGCAAGGCCGGCTATCGGTTGGACACCCCGCGCAGCAATCAAACGGCCTAAAAAAGATTTGCTCTCCCACCGGATATTAGATATAGGGGCGTGTTGATGAATTTGTTCATTTCCCTCGTTCTCATCTGTGCCTTAAACTTCGCATTACCCTTCGCCCCACCGACAGCTCAGAGCTCAAGGGCGGGAGCCGTCGCACCCATCCCGCCGGCACCGCAGGGCCGGGATGATTCGCTGTCAGTGGTGCGGCGGCTCGACAGCGCCAGCCGCGGCGCGGACGGCAGGATGGCTCACTTAAGCGCGGCCGAGCGCATGCGTCGCGCCAGCATCTACATGACTAACCGCGCCTTTGCAGAAGCTCGCCAACATTGGCAGGCGCTTCTCCAGGAGTACCCTCATGATCCGAATGTTCCGGCCGCCCTCTTCGGCACCGGTCGCTCATATTTTCAGGAGCGACGCTACGTGGAATCCTTCGCCTTTTTTGAGCGGGTCGCGCGCGACTACGCGCAGACGAAAGACGGACGCGAAGGGCTGAACTTTTCCGCCGCGGCGCTTCTGCGCATCGGGCGCGCGTCCGATGCGGTCGCACGCTATCGTGAGTATATCGAGCGGTATCCTTTCGGCGAGCGCATCGATACCGCGTACCTGAACGTGATTGATGGCCTGCGCGAAGCCGGGAGGCCGCTGGAAGCTACCGACTGGATTACTCGCACGCGAGAGAAATTCAAGGGGACGGCGACGGACACAAATGCTCTCTTCGCGCGTCTGCGGCTGGATGTGGCCGGCGCAGACTGGTCACATGCAGTACAGACGGCTGACGAGCTACGCGGCAAATTCTTTCAAAGTGGCGTGCTCACGACCCCCGCGGAAGTGGCTTACCTGAGAGCATACAGTCTGGAACGTGCCGGGCGTCAAGATGAAGCGATCAATTCTTACCTTGCGATCCCGGACGGCCCGGATTCCTATTACGGATCGCTTGCCACTGCGCGCTTAGTGGCCATGAGCAGCGCCGCCACGCGGACGGCGGTGACGGCGCGGCTCAATCGCGCAGAGGCCGAGATAGCAGCTTCAGCCGGTCTTTATCCGGTTCCTTATCGTGAGGCAATCCTGCGCGCAGCCGCCCCTCGTCAGCTTGATCCACGCCTTCTGTTAGCCATCATGCGACAGGAGAGCCGTTTTCATCCGTACGCAAAATCTCCGGCGGCCGCGCGTGGACTTTTGCAGTTGACCATTGACACGGCCACGAAATATGCGACACGCATCGGTTTTAACCGATTAACCGAAGACGACCTCTACCGACCGGATACTTCTATCCTGATCGGGAGCGAATACAT
This sequence comes from uncultured Blastocatellaceae bacterium, assembly GCA_964383905.1. Lineage (GTDB taxonomy): Bacteria > Acidobacteriota > Blastocatellia > Pyrinomonadales > Pyrinomonadaceae > CAYLJO01. The sequence continues at coordinate 10,880 of CAYLJO010000015.1, read as the reverse complement.
CGGGGAGCTGGCGCGCCTTTTTCCCGATCTACCAGAAGCCGTCGCTGCATCTTACAACGGGGGTGAAGATAACGTCGCGCGTTGGGTCAAACGCGCCGGCCAGCGTGACCCGGGCGTGTTCACCGCCGAAATCGGATTTGCTGAAACCAAGGCTTATGTCAGCAAAGTGATGACCAACTACCGCGCTTACCGCCAGCTTTACACGGCAGACTTACGTCCGCGGTAAAAGTAAAAATGTAAAAGGAAAAAAGTCAGGCGGAGACTACCTTAAATAAATTTATCTCTTGTCCACACTTTTTCCTTTTGCCTTCTTCAGGGTTCTGGGCAGTACCGGCGGTCTTCAAAACCGGTAGCGCTCTCGCGCCGGCGCAGCGCGTCGGGGCGGGGGTAGGGGCGCGGCAGGATGCCGAGGCGGACGAGTGACGCACGATACTCGTAGCGGATCTGCACTTCGGCGACGGGATGCGGGTAAAGGTCAATGTTCACCCACTGCACATCGTGGTGGACGGAGCGGCCGATGCCTGTCGCCGCAGACTCGTCATCGGGCGGGGGGTAAATCTCCGCCCTATTCGGTTGTACACCGGCGCGGGCAGAACCTTGCGCGCTTTCCGGCGCGCGCCTGTCTCTACCAGGCTCGGCGTCACGCACGGTGGGACGTGGTTGCGGCGGCGCCACTATCGCGACGGGTCGCCGCTCGCGGAAGAAGACCGCCGAAATCATGCCGAGATTAGCCGTTTGCCCCAGCTTTGCACCGTAAGAATCTCGTTCAGTGGTAAAGTAAAAGTGGCGCGCCCGCTCCGAATTCATCTGCCAGCCGCTGATGGTAATCGTCTGGTAGGGATCGATCACCCATTTGCTCGCGTTCGTCGCCGTTGTGCGGCGCGCATCAATCGTATTTAATCCGTCCACCGAGAGCGCCACCGCCACACGTTCCCCCAACGGATTCCTAATACGCAGTTCGTACTCCGCCCCTTCCAACGCTTCTACGTACCGCTTGCCGCGCGCGGCATACTCTTCCAAAGGTCTGCCATCAACCAGCACTTTGACATCAAACCACTCTACGGGGACGACGGCCGGCTCGGGAGCTACCCTCTGCGCCGTCCCACTACTATTTACCGTGGCCCACCCACGCGACGAGACCGACGCGCCGGAAGTCAGCAGACCCGTTCCCATGCATAGAAGGGCTATTAATGCTTTTCTCATCTCTCGACTCTCCTTTTGTGGGAAATGGCTTCTCCACGCCTTATGAACGAACGCGGCGGCTCTTTCTTGCGCCAGCAGGGGGGTTATCCGCCAGGCCAAAAAGGCCCATCAGCCGCATGGCCCCGGATTTCGCTAATTTACCGCCAGAGTAGACCAAAGTTTTTGTAACGATTTTTTTGGATAAAGGCCATACTGTCAGTAATTCTTCTATGGTATAAGTAGGAATCCTCCAGGACATTACTTCGTACGGAACGGCTCGATAGGGCTTAATTCCCGGTCATCAGCGATTTACCGGGGTGAAAGGATTACGAGCAGCGAATAATGGAGAACGCAGTGCCGGTCGCCGGAGCAGAAGCAACGGCGGGGTCGCTTTACGACCGTATCGCGAGCCTCTACAGCATCACGTTTAAATTCAACGGCTACGGTCGGTCGCTGGATCAATACCTGCGCGACCATCCGCTGCCCCTCTCGCCCGGCGCAAAGGTTCTTGATGCCGGGTGCGGCACGGGCCTTCTCACACTGGCTCTGCTCAAAGCACTCGCCGTTCCGGTAAAGATCACGGCGCTTGATCTCTCCGCTTCCTCGATTGAGGAGGCCCGGCGAGCCGTCGCTGAAAGCGGCGCACGCTCCTCAGCAGTCTGGTTCGCCCAGGGCAACGTTCTGGCGCTCCCTTTCGGCGATAATTCATTCGAGCTTGTGGTAACGAGTGGGGCCCTGGAGTATGTGCCATTACAGGACGGTTTCAGCGAACTGGCGCGCGTGCTGGTGCCCGGTGGTTACCTGCTGCATCTTCCGGTCAGGCCGTCACCCGTGAGTCGGTTGCTGGAAGTGCTGTTCAAATTCAAAACTCACCCGCCACAGGAGGTTGTGAAAAATACTAACCGCTACTTTCGCGTCGTCAAGCACTACCGCTTTCCGCCGCTGCATCCGATCGGGTGGACCAAGACCGCTGTGCTGGCACAGAAAGTTTAGACCCTGCAAAAGTATTAGCAAAGCAATCGAAAAAGGCTCTTACACCGAGGAAGTCTAACAGCATTATTAAAGGGACGCTTTTACCCAGATGCTGCAGACGGCAGCAAGCTAGTCCGGATTCGCGCGTTCATCGTTCGCCCAGGTTACGAAAAAGAGCCTGTACTTATCCGGGTCTTGCAGGGTGATAAAGCGTCCGCCCCAGCCTTCATCAACCGGGGGCTTGACCTCAACACCACGCTCTTTCAGTTGGGCGTAATACTTGTCAACGTCCGTGACCCCGAGAAAGAAGTGGACGCCGCGCCCGCGTCTCAGCATTGTTTCCAATTGTTCGACCAGCGTAATCTTGAGCCGGCCGGCGCGCAAGGTCGCCATCGGCGGCTCCGAGTCGGGGTCGCTTTTCTCCAGCTCGAGGCCGAGCTGTCCGTGATAGAACGAGACAGATTCCGGCAGGTTATTGACTTCCAGGAGAAGCAGGTCGAGTCCCGTCAACTTCATCGCGCGCCCCCGCCGCTCTTTCCTTCACACTATGCTGAGGACGAGATAGACACCGTAGCCGCCGCCGCATACGGCAGACCAGAAGACCGCTTCCTGCACCATTCGATAATTATGCGCAGGGTGAGTGGGCGAGAGCGACTCTCGTATCGAGCGCATCGCGGCGTGCGCCATCAGCACGCCAAAGAGCATCACGAAGGCGGCGAGAATCGCCAGCGGCCAGAGGAACCACATCCATTGGAAACGGACCAGCAGGAGGAGCACCAGGCCGACGCCGAGGCATAGCGCGGCGCCGGCGCATTTACCGTAGATCATATCGGCCTCCGCCGAAGGGGAAGCGAAAGGCGGAACGCCCGCCATATCCACCGGCTGACGAGGCTCGGCGTCATAAGCGCGACGGGTCGCCTCCTCTCTAAGCACGCGGTAGGCCTCGTTAAGAGTCTTCATCTCCTCTTCGCTGCCGCCGCGATCAGGATGGTGGCGGACGGCGAGGCGCTTGTAGAGGCGTTCAATCTCACCCTGCGTCGCGTCCCGTTTCGCGCCCAGGATCGAGTAGTAGTCTTTGCTGGGATCGAAATAGCTCATCGCTCACCCCGGTCGATTAACTGCCAATACTACTAGCCCCTGTCAAATCTTTCCAGACCGTTTTGCGTCGCAGAGCCGGTCGTCCAAAGGAGCAACATGTCATGCGCCGCTTGGATCTTATCGCCAACATCTGACATGCCGCTCCTAACGGAGCTTTGCATCTTGTCTTACACGAATTCTATAAACATCTCACCCCTCTGGGGCTGTGAAGCAAGCCAATATTGATCCGGTATCCAACTCGAGACCGTGGTTATGTTAAGCTTGGAGGTGGCCGGCGCTTCTTTTCACCCAATATTTAAAGGCAGGAATTTGTGGCGCAATCATTCGAACCGGGCGATGATCTGATATTTCAGCTGGAAAGCGGCTTCGGCCTGCTGCGTGTACTGGCCGTCGAGCGGTCGAATGGTGATGCTGTCTGGCACCTGCTCGCTTACGAGGAATTATTTCCCGACGTGGAAACCGCCGAAGCGGCGCTTGCCCGGCCGGACAATCTGCACGTCCGCTTGGCGCACATGGCGCTCACAGACCGTGCTTTTGAGAGGACGCCCGCCGCACGGTTGGGCAACCGGCCCGTCACACCAGGCGAGCTTGCGGGCTATCGCGAGTGGGTTGAGAAGGGCGGCGCTGTTTCGGATCGCTCCGCCCTGCTCATGCTCGGGCTTCGCTGATTGTGTTCACCGCGCAACAAGAGGTTTTGGATGCCAAACCGAACATACGGCGGGGCGCTTGTTTTATCCCGCTTGCTGCTGCTCACAATTCTCCTGCTATCCACACTCATGCCGGCGCAGGCCGAGCGGCCCGAGCACGGGGTTGACGCGTGGCGGCCCCTTAACTACGACGTCACTCTCACACTCAACAACCAACTGACCGGTATCACAGCCGCACGCACGGAGATCACCGCCCTCGTGCTCAAAGAACCTCTTGCCGCACTCGATCTTGATTTCGGCCAGCTGCCGGTGGATTCCGTCACGGTGGGCGGAGCGCCCGCGCGCTACGAGCAGCGCCCCGGCACGCTCAGCATCTCGCTCGCGCGAGCAGCGAAAAGGGGGGAGCGATTGAGCGTTGCGGTTGCCTATCATGGACGGCCGCAAGACGGATTGTCACTACTGCCGGATAAAGATGGGAAGCCATCCGTGACGGGCGACAACTGGCCCGACCGGGTTCACCACTGGATACCGTGTCTTGACCACCCGTCGGCCAAGGCCACCGTGCGATTTACCGTGACGGCACCCGCGCGTGACCTTGTCGTTGCCAACGGGCAGCTCGAGACGACGCGCCCCAACCCTGACACGACGCGTACGTGGGTCTACACGGAGAGCGCACCCATCCCGCCGTACTGCATGGTGATCGCCGTCGGCGAAGGCGCGCGACTGGAACCGGCGACGCCGGCCGCCACCCCTCTCTTTTACTATGTCCCGCAATCCGACCGCGGTTATGCCGTTCGCGGTTTCACCCCGGCCGCGGCGGCCGTCTCGCTTTTCAGCGAGATGGTGGCGCCCTACCCTTACGAGAAGCTGGCGCTGATCGTCGGCGCCACGCGCTTCGGCGGCATGGAAAATTCAAGCGCCATAGTTTTTCCGAACGATCTTTTTGACGGCCGTGAGGAGCCGCAACATTTAAGCCGCCGGTTCAATATTCCCGAGAGAATCGAAGTCGTGGTGGCGCACGAGATTGCCCACCAGTGGTTCGGCGACTCGGTCACGGAGCGCACGTGGGCCGACCTCTGGCTGAGCGAAGGCTTCGCCACCTATTTCGCCGGGCTCTTCATCGAACGCTTCGAGGGCGGGCGCGCCTTTCGTGACTACATGAAGCGCGCCGCGGAAACTTATTTCAGGTATGAGCATGAGCGGCGCGCGCCGATTCATGACCGCGATACCCAAGACCTGTTCAAGCTGCTCAACCCGAACAACTACGAGAAAGGCGCATGGGTCTTGCACATGCTGCGCGGTGAGATGGGCGACGATGCGTTCTTCCGCGGCATACGCGATTATTACAGCGCGCACCGCGGCTCGACGGCGACGAGTGAGGATTTGCGTGCGGCGCTGGAAAAGAGTTCGGGGATGGACCTACGCGAGTTCTTCGCGCGCTGGGTTTACGCGAGCGGGCACCCGCGCTATGAAGTCTCATGGGCCTGGCGAAGGGCGAAAGCAGCCGGCGGAGAACTCGTGGTTAGAGTCCGGCAGCTTCAGGACGGCGAACCCTTCCTCACCCCGCTCCCGGCGGAGGTGGTCACGGCTACGGACGGGCGGCGCATCACGATTAAACCAACAGGCAGAGACTCCACGATGAGCATCCCACTCGCAAACCGCCCTACCGGTGTGCGTATTGATCCGGATGAGATGATCCTGAAGGAAATGGTCGTGCGAGCGCCACATAGAGTAACGTTATAGCGGTTTGCATCTGCGTGCGACGATATTTCTCTCTCTGCCTCTTCTGTCCAGCACAGGCACGGCTGCTAGTTTTCCTCGCCAGATGTGGCCCCTGTCGGGCCTCTGTTGTTCGTCCTTTGTTTCCCCTGTTTTTCCTCTGCGTCCTCTGCGGTTCAAATTTTTTCTTTGCGGCGATGAGAAAATTGCAGTATTGGTCCGCCATGCTCAGCGCATGCCACAGTCGGTATTGCTATGTGGGACGATGGGGCTGAACCGCAACTGGTATTCCGCCGATGTGATAAACGCGCAGACCATCCCTTTGAAGTTGTTCGGGTCCCGGTCGTTCAAGACGCTTAACCAGAAGTTGTAACCGTCCTGATCGGGCTCACGGCGCAAATAGCCGAAGTATTGCATCAACACGAATGCGGCGTTGAACTCCCGCTGCCGGAACACGGCGTTGTCCGCCACTTTGCGCAGGACGGTTGCGCGCGTCTCCGCCCCGCTCTTCAAACCGCTGACCAGTGCGTCGTGCTCCGTTGGCGTCAGCGAGCCTCCCGTGTTGCCGTTCAGCGAATCCACGTACTGCTCCGCCGTGATGGAAGCAGGGTACTGTGCGGTGAAAGCGGGGCGTGTCACAAACCCGCTCGCATACGCCTGTTTGCTTGCTTCCAGGTCAGGCCCGCCGACGACACGGCTGCGGTCCGGTATAAACTCAAGGTAGGTCGGCTTGCGGCCGTAGCCGGCTTTGTAAAAGCGATAGACAAAATAGCCGCTGTCCTGAAACTCCGTCGAAGTGAAGAAAGCGGCCGAGACGGCGACACGACCGGAGCGAAGACATGAGGCGTCCGTGCCGCATTGCGCGATCTGATTGGTCCAGTAGGCGAAACCGCCCGCGTCCGGATCGCGACTGAGGAAATCCAGGTAGTGCTGGCGCACGAAGAACTGCGCCTGATCCAGCGGGTTAGTCGTTGGCGGCGTGGTGTTGTTGTCAATGATGGTCAGAGCTGCAGTGCTTGGATTAGCCAGCACGGCCCCGCCCACCGGGTTGCTCAAGGTGAGATTGACGGTCTCAGTGCCCTCAACATAAGCATTATCGATAATCAGCACATTGAATGTCTTGCTGGCTTCCCCGGCGGCAAAGCTAAGAGTTCCAAAGGCGGGGGTGTAGTCCCGGCTATCACTAGCTGTGCCATTGCCGGTCGCATAATCGACCGCCACCGCGCCGGATGTATCGCCCAGGCGCGTCACCGTGATCGGCGCGCCGCCTCCACTCTTATTAACGCTATAGCTTGATGCGCTGAATTGAAGGCTGCCGGACGCGGCCGGTCTCGCCGCGACGAATGTCGAATAAATGTAGTCTCCTGAGGAGAGGCTGTCGCCGTTGGCCTGATTTCCTGCGGCAAAGAAAGTGATTTGCCCGACCTCTGTGGGCGGCGCCGTCCAGTTGAAAGTCCAGCTCGCGCCCCCCGTTTGACCGAAGAAAGTTCCGGCTGATGTGTGCTCGATGTACTGGCGGCTGTTGCCCGGCCCCTGATTGTCGAGAACCTGCGTCAAGCCATTCAGGCTTTGGAGGTTTCCTGCTTTCGAATTATCGTCCGCCAGCGCCGTGAGCTCGAAGCCCCAACGCTTGCGCGTCGGGTCGCTGTTAGTGTGGGTGACGGTTATCTGGTAGGTCTGACCCGGCACGTACGTCTGCGGCGCAGTGATGGTAAATTTCCCCAGCCCGACAACCTGCGCGGTGTGGCATTCCGCGCAGGTAAATTCGCCGGGCGCGACGGTAAAACCGGCCGGTGGCCCTGAAGAATAGGCATGAGCTATTCTGGTAACGCCATGATCGATGAATAAAGACGCGACGAACCCGGCGATAAAGACGGCGGTGATCATTAATTTTGCCCGATCCCTCTTCCGTATCAGCGTCTTATCTCACATCAGGAATCCGAGATTTGCTGTCGCGAAGCGCCCGAGGAAGGGGAAGACCGTGGGGACGTCCGCGCCGGAGAGGCCGTACCAGGAGGCGAGCGTGGCAGCATACTGATCGACGGAGGTCGTCGGTATCCAGCGTCCTCTGGTGTCGGTGTCGTCCGGCCCACCAAGCGCCAGCGTGGGGTACGTGCCGTAAAAGTCGCCCCCTTTTACCGCGCCGCCCATGATGAGCTGATGGTTGCCCCAACCATGATCCGACCCCACCTGCGCGACACCCGACCCGCCGGGTTGGAAGGTCCGGCCAAAGTCGGAGAGGGTGAACGTGGTGACCTGCGAAGCGACGCCGAGCTCGACGGTGGCGGCATAGAACGCATCCATCGCCTGGCTCACTTGCTTAAGCAGGTTGCCCTGCCCGCCCAACAGATTGGCGCTCGTCTGGTTATTGTGCGTATCGAAGCCGCCGAGAGCGCAGAAGAAGATTTGCCGGCTGGCACCGAGCGTCGAGCGCAAGCTGATCAGCCTGGCGACCTGCTGGAGCTGGTAGCCGAGAGATGTTTGCAGGAAAAGGGTCGAGAGTATCGGATTAGCGCCCAGCGCCTGACTGGTCTGAAGCGCCTGCGAAGTGGTGTCGCTGGTGGCCTTCACCAGCGTGAAATCATTGTCCAGCCCGCGTAACTGATCGAAGGCCGCCCTTCGCGTAGCCGCCGCCACCGAAGTATCGTACCCGCTGAGTACGAGCACCTGGCTGAGATTCGTCCGCTCATCCGCAATCGCTAACTGGCGCGTACTACTTCCCGTGGCGAAGAGGGCCGTCCCGGCGATGGAAACGATCATCGGCAAGGGAGCGTTTCCATTGACAGCCTTCAAACGGTCGGCCACCCGCCCCCCACCCGACCTGGGACGGGCCGGTTGAGACTGTTGTCTGTTGCTGTGCTTGCTGGTCCGAATGGGAGAAAAGCTGGTAGGGGCGTCCCGTGCCCGATTGATACTGAGGTCGTGTCAGGGGCTGAACGAGCGTGCCGACGTTACAGAGCACGGCAAGCCGCTGCTGATTAAAAAGGGCCTGCATCTCTACCATGCTCGGATGAAATCCGAAGGTCACGCCGCCCTGGCTGATTGGTTTGATCTGCAAGAGGCTGGCCTTTGGAATAGCGAGGCCCGAGAGGGTTCGTACCGCGTCGTACCCGCCGGGGCTCGAATAGTTGTCATAAGGAATGACCGTGTTATTCCCGTCGTTGCCGCCGAACATAAAGACACAGACCAGCGCCCTGTAGTCTGTCGCGGCACTCGGCTGCTGGGCCAGTGCGTTGATTAAACTGAAGCGCTCAAGGCTGGAAACGAGAGCCGCCGCGCTGAGGGCGCAACCCGATTGACGTAGGAAATCTCTGCGTGTTGATGCCATTGCTTTTATCTCTCCACCTGGTACTGCGACGAAGTCGCGACAAGGTATGCGGCCGTTTGAGCGCGCTTCGTGACGTATTGGGGGTCTGGGGTCGGGACGCTCGAAACAGCCTGGGTGATGCTATTGCGCGCCGAAGCCGACATGGTGCCGTGCAGCAAAAGCGCGTTCAGCGCGTCCGTGAGTTGTTGCGAGTCACCGGTCGGGGCATGCGCTTGGGCCCACGCGGACCAATTAAATGTGGTACCGGTCGGGGTATTTACGCCGGGGGGATGGCCGGGTTTGCATACACAAACCCGTTGACCAGGTTGGCACGTCTGAGAGCCGTTGCGGTATCTAAAATCTCGACCTCTGGCCCGAGAATGGTTGTGCCCGGCACCTGGTAGTCCGGTTGGTAATAATTAAAGACCGTTGGCGAATTAAACATGTCCTGGCCCAGCGCCGCCGAGAGAGGGTTAAGGTAGCAGTCACTCGATGCGTTGAAAGCGCGAAGGATGTTCGCAATATATAGGGCCGGCTCGCGCAGGTGCCCGTAATTAGGATCCGTTTTCACGTCACCACGGGCTTCCGGGTCGAGCAGGATCGCCGTGGCGACTGCCTGAAGCTGGTTAGGGTTGGCCCGGTTGCCGTTGAAAACGGCGACGACACGTCCGACGTACGCCGGACTGGGATTGCTGGTCACCAGATGCTGAATGAGTTGTTTGCCGATGAACGGTCCGACGTTTGGGTGGTTGAAGATATTGTCAATGGCGGCGTTCAAATCCTGAGCGGATGTTTGGTTAGCAGGCAGTACGGCGCCGTAGACTGATCGTAAGTCGGAATGCGGTTACCCTGCGCGTCCAGTTGCGGCGTGCCGTCCGGGTTCAGCTGATCAAGACCGATGGAAAACAGCTGCAGAATCTCCCGCGCGTAGTTCTCGTTCGGGTTCGACTTATTGTTGCCTGCCATGTCCAGATATCTACCCATCGCGGGGTTAAGCGTGATGTCGTAGAGTATCTGGCGATAATTACTGAAAGCTTCCCGGTCGAGGATTTGCAGGTAGGGAGCCATCCAGCTCGGCTGAGTAATGCCTCGCCCGGAGGTGACGAGGATTTGGCTCAAGGCGAAAGCCACACGTTGGCGTAACTGATCCTGTCCGATTAACGCATTCTGGTAGAACCTGACCTGCAACGGGTACATCGAATAGTTGTCCCTCAGGCAAAGGGAGCGAGCACCAGGGTTGTTAGGATCGTTGGGGCAGCCGGCGTTGTTATCTACCGGGTAGAGCGGCAGCGCTGGGTAGCCTGAATCCGTCGCCCCGAACTGTTCGTCCAGAAAAGCCCTGTAGCCGATGCTTCGCACATGGGAGATCAGCGCCGGCGTCGGACCGAGGGTGGACTGTTCGAGGAAGCGCACGGTGTCGCTCGCGGTGGCAAAGGCCGGGTCCGTGTATGGATTGGGTGTCGCCGCAGGTGCCGGCGGAGGCGGCGTCTGAGGCGCCGGCGTCGGAATCGCTCCGAGGTCATCGGCCGGGCCGCCGCCCACATGACCGACGCCGATGCGCACGCGGTTGCTGGCAACGCCATGCAAATTCAGGCGTATGAGCACATCGCCCAGGTCTCCCATATTGTCGTTGAGACGGACGATGATCATGTAGACTCCCTCGAAACCTGGTACCTGCCCGACGTATTCTACCGCCAGCGGGTACCGGTTATGCGCGGCATCTTCGGCGTCCGCCGAGAGAGCGTTAGCGCTTTCGCCGGCGAGTAAATCCAGATTCATGGCGAAAATGGTAATGCGTGTCCGAATATCAGGGCCGAACTTAACCGAGGCGGTGAGCGGGAAAGGCTCCGGCCGCATCGTCACGGATTCGAGCGCGACGGCCCGCGTCGAGGCTGAATTGCTCAGCAATACGGGCCGGCCGGTCGCCGCTTCCGCGCGCGCAATGCATATTACTA
>CAYLJO010000014.1:0-49835 GCA_964383905.1 uncultured Blastocatellaceae bacterium | reverse complement strand
GGCTTGGTAAGCTACCGAACTAGAATCAGTTGTCAACCGGTTTAGGGATGGCTTCGAAGGAGATTCTGCTTGCCAGAAAGCGCACCGGCACCACAAACCGGTGCGCTTTCTGTATGACCGGACATCAGAGCAAGATATTCACCACCCTACTGCATATCGACCCCGCCGCGGGTCTGCGCCGGCCGCCGAGACGCCCGTGCGCGGGTCGTAGATGATTACCGTCGGCGAGGAGCCCGTCCCCCAAGCCGGCTGGACTTTCACCTTATGCCCGCGCGCCGCCAGTTGCTTGATGACTGCTTCGGGCACACGCGACTCCACGTTGAGCGAGCCGGGCACAAAGCCGTGATCGTCAAACGAGCTGACCAGGTGAAGCGTGTCAAAGCGCGGGGCCTCGACCGCCTCCTGCGGATTCATGCCGAACTCAACGATGTTGAGCAGAACTTGCAGGAGCGCCTGGTCCTGATTGTCGCCGCCGGGCGTGCTCAGCGCCATGCAGTGCTCCCCGTTTTTGAGCACCAGCGTCGGAGACAGTGTGATGCGCGGGCGCTTGCCGGGCGCCACCACATTAGGGCTGTTCTTATCCGTCAGCGCGGATTGCAGCCGCTGCGACATCAGCACGCCCGTATCGCCGGCGACGACGGCCGGGAGCCACGCGCCGCTCGGCGTCGCGCTGAACATATTGCCCTCCCTGTCGATGACGTTCACGCAGGTCGTATCATTCGCGCGCTCCAACAGCGGCACGCGCGACTCGGTCAATAACGATTGGAGTTTCGCGTTCAGCAACGGCCTCATGCGAGTGGGGTCGCCCGGCTCCTGGTCGAGTGACGCGCGATTCTGATTGATCAGACTGCGCCGCAGCGCCGCGTAGTCTTTAGAGAGCAGCTCGCGCGCCGGGATCTTCACAAAGTCCGGATCGCCGTAGAAACGATCGCGGTCGGCGAAGCCGAGCTTGAGCGTTTCAATGACGATGTGAACATAATCCGCCGAGTTATGGCCCATCGCACGCAGGTCGTAACCTTCCAGCATGTTCAGTGTTTCGACGAGGGCCGGCCCCTGCGTCCAGAAACCCGCCTTATAAACTTCGTAGCCCCGGTACTCTGTCTTGACCGGCACGTCCGTTTTTGCATGAAACCGCGCGAGGTCTTCGGCGGCCAGCAGCCCGCCATTTTTCTGCATGTAGTCGCCGATCCGCCGCCCCGTCGGTCCGCGGTAGAAATAGTCGCGCGCGGCCATCAGAGCCGCGTGGCGTCCGCGCCTTGCCGCGCCCCTTTCGGCCGCCGTGATCTCGCGCATCGTACGCGCCAGATCAGCCTGCACAAAGATGTCACCGGCTTGAGGAACCTGGCCGTTGGGCAGAAAGATGCGCCGGGCCTCAGGCCATCGCGAGAAGACGGGTGAGCGCGTCTTGATATACTCCACACGCATCTCGTCGATGGGAAAGCCGTCGGCCAGCTCGATCGCCGGCTGCATCACTTCCGCGAGGGTTTTAGTCCCAAATTGATCGAGTGCCGTCACACAGGCGTCGAGTACGGCCGGGACCGTGGCCGCGAGCGGGCCGGTGGACGGGATCAGCCCCGGTTTCGCGTCAGGCATCGTTGCCGTGTCCGCTTTGCTCGCCGCCTCCCCGCTCTGCGCCCGCGAATTATCAGGCGCCGCCGCCGCGTCATCGGTCCGGGGCCGGCCCTGGGCGCGATTGATGAAAAAGTCGGGTGTGGCCTTCAAAGGCGCCGTGCCCATGCCCTCGACCGCCGTGACCTCTTTGTTCTTCAATTTGATGAGAATCGGCACTTCGCCGCCGAATGAGAAGTGCGAAAACTCTATCACCGAGGCGGCGAAGATTGTCGCCACCCCGGCATCAACGGCATTGCCGCCCTGCTGCAAGATCCGCAGCCCCGCCTCGACCGAGAGCGGATGCCCGCCCGCGACAACTCCGCGCTTGCCCCTCACCACCGGGCGAAACGTATCGGCGGGCGCGACGGGTAGCGTAGTCAAAACCAACGCTACGGCAATAACAATTAGTCCAACAACTTTAGAAAGGCCTCTTAATAAACTCATCGTCGTATCCCTTTCTCTGCCGGGCCCAGGCTGTTGACTTTTCTTGATTCGCAGCGCAGGCGTAGCCCCTCGAGCGCCGCCGACACGATTATACAGAGCTACGGCCCACTTGTTAGCGCGTATCCTAATACCTGAATCCTATGTTAGTCTATTCCGAAAGCGTCGTTGCCCGAGTAAAGGTAATGCCGGAAGCTGCTCTGCCCGCAGTGAAGGGTTATGTCAGGTCGGTGCCGATCGAAACACAGCTAAGCGAATACTATCGCCATATTCTTTGAAGATTCTCGAAAACCTCAGCACTCAACATGCTGCTTCTTCTTTGTTTCCTCCGTCTTTCCTCTGCGTCCTCTCGGGTCCTGCGGCGGTTCATTCCTCACCCACAGGCTATCGCTCCGATGTGCCTCGACTCAGTTTTCCACGATGCGGAAACATCCGTCACCCCCCTCCAAATTATATTGACCTACGCACAGCTTAGAGTTACTTTACGGGCGCAGCAGTTCTATCTTTTCGCTGACTTTTCACGACAGTTTAGTTCCTATTCGGCCGGCGATTTAGAGGACTAAGCTTTCAACGACTCGGCGCATCCGTCGCCGTTCAGCTCCAAGCGCCCCGGCTTCCAGTCGTTAACAAGTAAGTAACATCATTTTGGAATATTAGCGGTGCAAGAAAAAGCCAGAGAACCTCAGGAAGAGCCAGAGACGGCGCAGAAGGCGGCAGAGAATGGCGCCAACACGCTTCATCCTAGCCACTGGCAAGCGGAAAAGCACGACATTAAAACCGAGCGCGAGCTGCGGAAAGAGGCGGCACGCTTACCGGACGATAATTCTTCCCCCGGTTCGAGCGGCCGAGGCGAGGTCACCGGATATCAGGGGCCTGCAAGCCCTGTCCGCGCGGGGACTCCTGAAGGATTCACCGGACTTACAATTACACCGCCCGCAAAAGTGGCCGGAGGTATCCCGGCTATTCTGTCTACCATGAAGCACTCGTGGGGGGAGATGGGAGTGGTGCGCGGCACACGAGCGCTGCTTGTGCTGAATCAAAAGGATGGCTTTGATTGTCCGAGCTGCGCGTGGCCCGACCCCGACGGTGAGCGCTCCTTCACAGAATTTTGTGAGAACGGCGCTAAGGCCGTCGCCGAAGAAGCCACCACCAGCCGCGTCACGCCCGATTTTTTCCAGCAATGGAGCGTCGCGGATCTCTCGTACAAATCGGATTTCTGGCTCGGTAAACAGGGCCGGTTGACTCATCCGATGGTGCTGCGGAAAGCGGCCAGCCACTACGAGCCGATCAGCTGGGAAAACGCGTTCCGGCTCATCGCAGGTGAGCTGAACGCCCTCGCGTCGCCTGATGAGGCGATCTTCTACACTTCAGGTCGCACCAGCAACGAAGCCGCATTTCTCTACCAGCTTTTTGTCAGACAATTTGGCACCAATAACCTTCCAGACTGCTCAAACATGTGCCACGAGTCGAGCGGCTCCGCGCTGACCGAGGCCATCGGCATCGGAAAGGGCACTGTCACACTCCACGATTTCGAGATTGCCGAGGCCATCTTCGTCATCGGTCAGAACCCCGGCACAAATCACCCGCGCATGTTGACCGCTCTTCAGCAGGCAAAGAAAAACGGCTGCCGGATTGTGACCGTTAACCCCCTGCCGGAGACGGGCATGATTCGATTCAAGCATCCGCAGGATCTCCTGGACATGCTGTTCGGCGTCGGCACCGAGTTGACCGATCTCTTCCTTCAGGTGCGGATCGGCGGCGATATCGCACTCCTCAAAGGCATCATGAAAGAGATGCTCGAAGAGGAGAAACGCCGCCCCGGCGAGGTCCTCGACCACGCCTTTATCGAAACAGAGACCGCCAACTTCGGAGAATTCGCCGCCGCCCTGGAGAGGGTAAACTGGGATGAGATCTTAGCACAGAGCGGCATCTCGCGCGGGCAGATTAGAGCCGCCGCGGAGATTATGATGCGCTCCCGACGGACGATCTGCTGCTGGGCGATGGGCCTCACACAGCACAAACTGGCCGTTGCCACTATCCAGGAGATCGTCAACATGCTTCTGATGCGCGGCCAGATAGGCAAGCCCGGCGCAGGCGTTTGCCCGGTGCGCGGCCACAGCAACGTGCAGGGCGACCGCACGGTAGGGATCTGGGAGCGGCCGCGCGAGGAATTTCTCAACGCCCTTGCCGAGGAGTTCGACTTTGAGCCGCCACGCCATCACGGCTACGACACGGTGGAGGCAATCAAAGCGATGCATGCGGGCAAAGGGAAGGTCTTCTTCGCGATGGGCGGTAACTTTCTCTCGGCAACCCCGGATACGGAATACACGGCTGAGGCGCTCCGCAATTGTCGCCTGACAGTCCATGTCTCGACAAAGCTTAACCGCGCCCACCTCGTCACAGGCCGACAGGCTTTAATTCTGCCGTGCCTCGGGCGAACGGAAGCGGACGTGCAGGCGACGGGGCCGCAATTCGTGAGCACTGAAAACTCGATGGGCGTTGTGCAGGCTTCGCGCGGAACTCTCAGGCCTGCGTCAGAGCATCTGCTCAGTGAGCCGGCGATTGTCGCCGGCCTCGCGCTGGCGACCCTCGGAGAGCGCAGCACCGTGGACTGGGGCGGACTGGTGGCGAATTACGACCGCATCCGCGACCGTATTGCGAAAGTGATCCCCGGTTTTGAGGACTACAGCCGGCGCGTGCGCAAGCCCGGCGGCTTTTACTTGCCTAACCTGGCGCGCGAAGGTCGCTACAAAACGGCGACCGGCAAGGCGAATTTTACCGTCCATGAAATTCCCCGTCTGCGGCTGGAGCCCGGACAATTTGTGATGATGACGGTACGCAGCCATGATCAATTCAACACGACCGTTTACGGGCTGCAAGACCGCTACCGCGGTATCCATCATGAGCGTCGTGTGATCATGCTCAACCCGCAGGACATCGAAGAAGAGTGCCTGTCCGGGGGACAGGTGGTTGACCTGACCAGCCACTTCGAAGGTGAGGAGCGCCTCGCACGCCATTTCATCGTGGTCCCATACGACATTCCAAGGCGTTGCGCGGCCACCTACTTCCCCGAGGCAAACGTCCTCGTGCCCATCGGGAGCGTCGCCGAAAAGAGCAACACGCCGACTTCTAAATCCATCTATATCAGCATCCAGCCGTCGGCAGAAACGGCGACCCGGTTTGATTACGATCATGTGGATGGAAGAGCGCGTGCGAGCGCTTAATGCGCCCGCGCGACTATCCTCTTAATCCGTTTTCTTCAGGTGTGAAATTTAACCGCTCGAAACAAGATCTTTCAACACACTTTTCCGCCGACTTGGCCTGAAATTTCTTGTATCTGCTGTCAGCCCGTGCGATGATTGCGGAACATTTATAGCGGATTGCGCTTGCATTGATACTGTAAATAGCAGTTTCACCTCGATGTTTATTGAATTCGATAGTATCAATGCAACTGCAAACTGCTATATATTCGCAGATCGGGCGGGCAAAGTACTGGGAGCAGTCGCCAGGCGGCTGCTCGTACAGTGCTTTTAAGCTTTTCAAAGCAATCTCCAACGAAGGTACCCCCTTCAACACTTCAGGAAAGGAAGCTGCCCGTATGAAATTCTCTTTGCGTCTACTACTCGCGTTAGCGTTGTCGCTCATGCCGACTTACCTGACGCGAGCACAAGAGTCTCGCACCGCCTCGCCGTCTGCGACGGCAAGTGCGCCTCCCCCGGCAGTCGCGCTCATGGGCGACGTGGTGTCCGAGGACGAGCGTAAGAAGGGTGGCGGCCGCGCCACGACCACCAGGACAGATAAGCCTACGGCGGGCGAACCCGCAATCGCCGACCCGCTGATCCGTGTGCTGGTAAAGAAAGGCGTGTTGACCGCGGATGAAGCTAATGCGGTCGGCACGGGCGGCACCGCCGCCGAGCAGCGCGACCGGTTGGCCGCCCTGCTGCGCAGTAAGGGCCTTATCTCGGATACCGAGTATGAAGCCGTGCGAACATCCGCGCCGACTCCGGCGGCGGAAGAGGTCGCATCCACCGCCCCACAGCAAACTCCAAACCGCCCGGAAAAGCCTGAAACGGCCACGAAACCGGTTCAGCCGGCCGTCATCCCGGCGGTCGCCCCGAGCCGCCCTCTGCAATTCGATATCACTAAACGCGAAGGGCTGATCCCCGATATCAAGCTCGGCTCGGGCGCGCGGGTTAAGTTATACGGCTTCGTTAGGCTGGGTATCATTCATGATTCTTCATCGCCGGGGGGTGGCGATGCGCCGTTGCCGCTGCTCGCGGCCGACACCGGACCGGATGCTTCGCCGGAGTTCCACGTCAAGGCCCGCTTTTTCCGCATCGGCGCGAATTTTGAGTGGCTCGACCCCTCCCCGAAGACGATCGTCACGGGCCGCTTCGAAATGGACTTCGAGGGCAACTTCACCCGTGTCTTCAGCGGCAACGCCACTTCGATTCGTAACCCGCAGCCGAGACTGCGGCTGGCCTGGGGGCGCGTTGATCATATCTTCTCGGATAAGACCTCCGCCTTCGCCCTCTTCGGGCAGGATTGGACACCGTTCTGCTCCTCGACGCTCTCGAATTCAATCGAAATCACCCTCCTCGGTGTCGGCTACGGGACCTGCTATACGCGCGCGCCGCAGGCCCGCTTCGGCTTTAACTACAAAGCGGGTGGCGCACGCAATTGGAGTTTCGGGCCTGAATTCGCCCTCGTCCTGCCGGCGTTCGGTGACCTGCCGTCGGACGTCGCCAACCAGTTGGCTTTCGCCGAGCGGCAGGGCGTCGATTCTCACCGCCCGGAGGTCGAGGGGCGGTTCGTCACGCAGTTCCAATTGGATCGAGCACCGGGGGTCGTGCCGGCGCAGTTGATCGCCAGCTTTACACAGGGCCGGCGTGTGGCGATTGTGACGGCGGCGGCTGTGCCCGCGGCCTTCAAGGCGGCCTTCCCGAACGGGGTGCGGGTCGGGAGCGACCGCTTCGCTTACACCCTCGAAGCGCAGTTGCCCACACGCGCCGTGACAGTGTCCGCCAAGTATTACAACGGCGAGGACCTGCGCTTCTATAATTCCGGCGGATTGATCTCCAACTTCAACGACACGTTCGGGTTGACTGGGACGGCAACCGCCGCGTCGATTGATGGGGCGTCCACGGTCGTCTTTGGGTTGCTCAACGGGACGCCGACAGTCGCCCCCCAACGCTCGGTCCGTTCGGTGGGTGGTTTTATCGAGCTGGGCTTCCCGCTGTCGCGCATCTTCGGGGCCGACCCGAAGGGCCGCAATGCCGGATGGACGGCCAATGTTCACTGGGGTATCGACAATCCGCTATCGCGCGACGCCCGCCGTTTTACCCCCATCCGCGGCAGGAGCGATTGGACCTTCGCGAACATTCAATATAAGCTGAACTCGTTTGTGACGTTCGCTTACGAGCAGGGCTACTACCGCACACGGTTGGCCAACAATTCGACCAACGCTTTTGGCGGTCTGCCCCTGTTCCGTGGGATTCCCAGCCGCACATCACACGACGTTCACTCGGAGTTTCAGGCGATCTTTAGTTTTTAACAGGCAAAGCCATGCGCGTGAGGGGGAAGCGCTTCCCCCTCATCTCGCGCCATTCGGAAAACGATTTCACGGGAGCCGGGCAACAGGCCGACACGCCTGTGTCGTGACGGTTCACCACCGGGATAAGTAAACCCTGGTCTCAGGCTTGAAGATCAGGTGATTGGCCTGCTTTATCGTCCCGGCAGCGACGACATGTTGATAACAGTTTTCATGACTGAGGTTTAAGCAATCTCCGACAGGATTTATATGATTGATAAGATGGTAAAAAGCTCTTGGTGTTCTATCTTGTCCATCCTGTGAATCCTGTCTAATAACTCTCATCTCTTGACTTTGGACTGCGCGACCTTGGACTTTGCATCGCACGGTCAGGGATCACTGCACGTGCTGAAGCATTACTGGTAAGAGGAGGGATCAGGGTGATGGCTTGAGAAAGCCGGCTAGGAAACCCGAATACAATAAATAGGAGATAGCAACATGGCTACACATGCACAGCGGATGAGCGCCACCGCAACCACCACTTATGACTACAAGATATGGACGGTGATCACGGCGTCATCGGTCGGAACGATGATTGAATGGTACGACTTTTACATCTTCGGCAGCCTCGCGGCGATTATCTCGCCTCTGTTTTACCCGCCTGGCAATAACACGTTCGCCTACATCGCGTATCTTGCCACCTTCGCCGTCGGCTTCGTCGTCCGGCCGTTCGGCGCGCTCTTCTTCGGACGCATCGGTGATCTGATCGGACGCAAGTACGCTTTCCTCGTCACGCTGCTGATCATGGGCGGCGCCACGGCGTTGATCGGCTTTCTGCCGACTTATGCGAGCATCGGCATCGCTGCGCCGATCATTCTTTTATTAATCCGCGTCCTGCAAGGACTCGCGCTCGGCGGTGAGTACGGCGGCGCGGCCGTTTACGTCGCCGAGCATGCGCCGGATGAGAAGCGCGGTTTCTACACGAGCTTTATTCAGATCACGGCGACGCTCGGTCTGTTCGTTTCGCTCGCCGTCATTCTTATCGTGCAAAACTACATTGACCCGAAACACTTCGCCTTCGGCGGATGGAATTCGGCGTGGGCTATCCCGTTCGGGGGCTGGCGCATTCCGTTCATCATCTCGATCTTCCTCGTCGCTATTTCGCTCTACATTCGCCTGCGGATGAAAGAGTCGCCGATCTTCCAGCACATCAAGGGCGCGGGGATGACTTCGGCCAAGCCGCTCGTCGAGAGCTTCACGAAATGGGAGAACCTGAAGCGCGTCCTGATCTCGCTTTTCGGCGCGACCGCCGGGCAGGGCGTCGTCTGGTACACCGGACAGTTCTACGCCCTCTTCTACCTGCAATCGATCCTAAGAGTGAACGCCACATCGGCGAACTACATCGTCGCTATTGCGCTGCTCTTCGGGATGCCTTTCTTCGTCGTTTTCGGCGCGCTCTCGGATCGCATCGGGCGCAAGAAGATTATGATGCTCGGCTGCCTGCTTGCCGTCATCTCATACCTCCCGATCTACCATGCGATGCAGGCGGCGGCAGGCTCAAACGTGGTGACGGCCATCTCGCAGAAGAGTCCCGTCACGGGCGCGATCACCCTTACGCCGCAAACGACGGTCAACGGCGCGTTGCAGCCCGCCAAAACAGTTCTCCCGTACACCGATTTCGGCAGCTTTATCGCCAATCCGATTGCGTGGAAGTTGATCCTCCTGGTGTTTATTCAAGTGATCTGGGTGACAATGGTTTACGGACCGATCGCAGCCTACCTGGTCGAGGCATTTCCGGCCAAGATCAGGTACACGTCGCTCTCGCTGCCGTACCACATCGGCAACGGAGTCTTCGGCGGATTGTTGCCTCTGATCGGTTTGTCGATCATTGCGGAAACCGGCAATATCTACGCCGGTCTGTATTACCCGATGATCGTGGCCAGTATCACCTTCATCGTCGGCTCGCTTCTCCTCAAGGAGACCAAACATGTCAGGATTTGGGCTGAAGCCGGGGGCGCTGCCCCCAGCAGAGGAGGCGTGCCTGACATTGAAGGCCCGGCTTAAACCAAGGTACGCGGGTCATCTGCGATCGAATGCTGTAGGGGTAGGGCCCGTCCCTGCCCGCCTGTGGCCAATCCGGGCAGAGGATTTACCCTGCCCCAACTTTTTCAACGGTTCCTATGCATCCATTTGAAAATTGCTCTTAATGATCGC
The DNA here is from genome assembly GCA_964383905.1 of uncultured Blastocatellaceae bacterium. Lineage (GTDB taxonomy): Bacteria > Acidobacteriota > Blastocatellia > Pyrinomonadales > Pyrinomonadaceae > CAYLJO01. The sequence continues at coordinate 40,039 of CAYLJO010000014.1, read as the reverse complement.
CGGGTCGCGCGCGCCTCAAAGAATGCAAACTATGTTTCAGCCTTCTGCTTCAAGCCAGAATATCGCTAACCTTCTCCACGAGACGGAAGAGTATGCTCCGCCCGCGGTTGTCGCCGAAAACGCGCGACTGAAGGACTGGGAAGCCGAATATCGCCGCTCGATCGAGAATCCTGATGCGTTCTGGGACGACTACGCGCGCCGCTTTCGGTGGTCGCGAGAGTGGACGAGCGTCAGCCACTGGGACGGAATTAATCACCGGTGGTTCGCCGGTGGGCGCACCAACATTACCGTCAATGCGCTCGACCGTCATGCCGATTCAGACCGGCACAACACGGTCGCCTACGTCTGGCTCGCGGAAGACGGCCGTGAGCGGATCGTCACCTACGGGCAACTTCACCGCCTCGCCTGTCGTTTCGCCAACGGCCTCAAGTCTCTCGGAGTTAAGCGGGGCGACCGCGTCATCATCTACATGCCGCTCACGATTGAGGGGGTTGTCTCAATGCTCGCCTGCGCGCGCATCGGCGCCATCCACTCGGTGGTCTATGCCGGGCTCGGCCACGGCGCGCTGCGTGACCGCATCGTCGACGCGGGGGCGCGCGTCGTGATTGCAGGCGACGTAGGCTTTCGCCGCGGCAAGGCCGTCGCTCTTAAATCAATCGTTGACGAAGCGGTCGCGCCCCTCGAGTCCGTTGAAAAGATTGTGGTCTTCTCGCGCCGTGATCCGCCCATCGAAGCGACAAGCCGGCGCCAGGTGGATTTCCATGAGCTGATGAGCTTTCCCGATGAATGCACTCCCGAGGAGATGGAAGCGGAAGACCCCCTCTTCATCCTTTACACTTCCGGCACGACGGGAAAACCCAAAGGGGTGGTCCATGTCCACGGCGGCTATATGGTAGGCACGACCTACCATCTGGAAAACTACTACGACGTTGGCCCGCGCGACCTCTTCTGGTGCACTTCCGACATCGGTTGGATCGTCGGCCACTCCTACATCGTCTACGCGAATCTCTGCGCAGGCATAACGACGCTGTTCCGCGAAGGCGCGATGACTACCCGCACCCAGGCATCGCCTGGGAGATCGTCGAGCGCTACGGCGTCTCCAAGATGTTCACCGCGCCGACCGCGTTGCGCATGTTCATGCGCCTCGGGGAAAAGTACCCGGCCGCCTACAATCTTAAGAGTTTGCGCGTGATCGCGTGCGCGGGCGAGCCCCTCAACCCGGAGGCGTGGCGCTGGGCGCAGGAGCATCTCGCGGGGGACGGCCGGTGGGGCTATGTCATTGACAACTGGAGGCAGACGGAGCTTGGCGGCCCGGCGATCGCGACGCTGCCGGTGATGGCGATGCGTCCGGGCAAAGCCGGTCGTGCGCTGCCCGGCGTCGAGGCCGACGTGGTAGACGCGGAAGGTAATCCGGCGGCGCCCGGCGTGGGCGGGAGATTGGTCTTACGGCGTCCATTCCCGCACATGATGCGGACGGTGTGGAACGACGCGCCGCGCTATGAGCGGATGTGGAAGCAGGTGGAGCGTTGCTATACGAGCGGCGACGTGGCTGTGAAAGATGAGGACGGCTATATCAGCGTGCTCGGTCGCGCCGACGACGTGCTGAATGTGGCAGGGCATCGTATCGGCACGGCTGACGTGGAGTCCGCGCTCGTCTCGCACCCTGCCGTCGCCGAGGCTGCCGTCATCGGCGTGCCCGATTCCATCAAGGGTGAGACGATCAAGGCGTTCGTCCAGACGCGCGCCGGCCACGAGCATTCTAACCAGCTTGCGGCGAGCCTCGTCGAGCACGTCAGACGTGAGCTGGGCCCGATCGCCGCGCCCGCCGCCATCGAGTTCGTTGCCGCTCTACCCAAGACTCGATCGGGTAAAATTATGCGGCGCTACCTGAAGGCGAAGGAGACCGGCGGCGACCCGGGCGATCTGTCCACGCTTGAAGAATGAGGCCGTCAGGATAGAAAATTAGAGCGAGCGCCGAAATCGCGATTGTCCTTAACTTCAAATCTCTATTAACTAAGGTGATGCCATGTCAACTATTCCTAATCAACAATCAGCTGCGATTGAATCGGTCCTGACCGAATCGCGAATGTTTCCGCCCCCCAAAGAGTTTGCGGCAAGCGCCCACATCCGTTCAATGGAAGAGTATGAGCGGCTCTATGCCGAGACCGAGAGTGATCCTGAGGCGTTCTGGGCGCGTGCCGCCGATCAACTGCACTGGTTCAGGCGTTGGGACAAAGTTTTGCAGTGGGATCTGCCGCACGCCAAATGGTTCATCGGCGGCAAATTAAATGTTTCCGACAACTGTCTTGACCGCCACCTTTCGACCTGGCGGCGCAACAAAGCGGCCATTATCTGGGAGGGCGAGCCGGGCGACCAGCGCACCCTCACCTACCAGCAGCTCCACACGGAAGTCTGCCGCTTCGCCAACGTGCTCAAGCGGGCGGGCGTTCAGACGGGTGACCGCGTCGCGCTCTACATGCCGATGGTCCCGGAGCTGGCGGTGGCGATGCTCGCGTGTGCGCGCATCGGCGCGCCCCACTCCATCGTCTTCGGCGGATTTTCGGCCGACTCCCTGCGTGATCGTATCAACGACGCCGGATGTAAGTTGGTCGTGACGGCCGACGGCGGCTGGCGGCGCGGCGCGGAGGTCAAACTGAAAGCGGCGGTTGACGAAGCGATCAAGCAGACGCCTTCGGTCCAGACCTGCATCGTCGTGCGCCGCACGGGCTCTAAGATCCAGATGGAAGCGGGCCGCGACTACTGGTGGCATGAGCTGATGGAGACGGTGGACGCACACAGCCCGGCAGAAGAGCTGGATAGCGAGCACCCGCTCTACATCCTCTACACGTCAGGCACGACCGGAAAACCGAAAGGCATCCTCCATACCACCGGCGGCTACCTCACGCAGGTCGCCCTCACGACCAAATGGATCTTCGATCTCAAGGACGAAGACACATACTGGTGCACGGCCGACATCGGCTGGGTGACGGGCCACTCTTACGTCGTCTACGGGCCGCTGGCCAACGGCGCGACCACGTTGATGTATGAAGGCGCGCCCAATCATCCGAACTTTGACCGCTTCTGGCAGATCATCGAGCGGCACCGCGTCAACGTCTTTTACACCGCGCCGACGGCCATCCGCGCCTTCATCAAATGGGGCGAGCAGTGGCCGCTTAAACGTGACCTCTCCTCCTTGCGCCTGCTCGGCACCGTCGGCGAGCCGATCAACCCGGAGGCCTGGATGTGGTATCGCGAGATTATCGGCAAAGGCCGCTGCCCGATTGTCGATACCTGGTGGCAGACCGAGACCGGCGCCATCATGATCAGCCCGCTGCCCGGAGCCACCCCGACCAGGCCCGGCACCGCGACGCGACCCTTTCCCGGCATCGGCGTGGACATTCGCACCAAAGGCGGCCGCAGCGTCGGTACGAACGAGGGCGGCTATCTGGTCATCACGCGGCCATGGCCGTCGATGCTGCGGACGATCTGGGGCGACGATGAGCGCTACCGCAAGCAGTACTGGTCTGAGATCGAAGGCGTCTATTTCACCGGCGATGGCGCGCGGCGCGACGAGAACGGCTACTACTGGGTGATGGGCCGCGTTGACGACGTCATCAACGTCAGCGGTCACCGGCTCGGCACGGCCGAAGTTGAAAGCGCGTTAGTCTCGCACCCGGCGGTCGCGGAAGCGGCCGTTGTTGGCCGCCCCGATGAGCTGAAGGGGTCGGCCATCGCCGCTTTCGTCACGCTCGAAGGCGGGCGCAAAGGGAGCGAGGAATTGAAGAAAGAGCTGCGCAACCACGTCGCCAAGGAGATCGGCGCGCTGGCCCGGCCCGATGACATACGTTTTACGGACGCGCTGCCCAAGACACGCTCGGGCAAGATCATGCGCCGCCTCCTGCGGGAGATCGCTTCGAGCGGCACCATCGCGGGCGATGTCACGACGCTTGAAGATTTCTCCGTGCTGGAGAAGCTGCGCGAGGACGAGGAGTAGCGGTGGACGAAGGTAGTGTCAGCGGCGTGAAGAAAGCGATGACGGAGCAGACGCCGCTCGCCACCTTCCGGTTCACCGCGGCCGTGACGGTGCGCTTCTGCGAGGTGGACGGCAATCGTCACACGAACGAGATCAGCTACTTCGTCTACATGGAGCACGTGCGGATGGAGTACTTTGAGCACCTCGGCCTCTTTGACGAGCTGCTCGACGTGAGCGGCCGGGCCTCTTTAATGGCCGTGAACTTCGCCTGCCAATTCCACGCGCCCTCGCGGTTCCTGGATCGCTTAACGGCCGCGGCCCGCGTGACGCGCATGGGACGCAGTAGTGTTGATTTCGAATACGCCATCGTCGACCGCGAGGGCTCGCTTGTCGCGACCGGAAGGCAGACGCTCGTCTACGTCGAACACGCGAGCAGCCGCAGTACCCCTTTACCCGATGCCGCTCGCCGCCGGATCGCCAGCTTCGAGGGTCTCGCATCCGGCGCCGTGTAAGTGAAGGCGGACGATCTGTATTAAGCGTGTCAGATTGGTGGAAAATCTCTCGGGGCCGAGGGCTTATCCTCCGGCCCGCGCTTGAGAACTGATGAAAGCAGCAATCTTTCGTGAGCATGGTGGCGTTGATCGGCTGGAGATAGCCGACGTGCCCCATCCCGTCCCACAATCGGGAGAAGTGTTGCTCTGCGTGCGCGCGACGGCGATGAATCACCTTGATCTGTGGGTGCGCCGCGGGATGCCGGGCATCAACATTCCGTTGCCACACATCGGCGGCTCGGACATCGCCGGAGAGGTCGTCGCCCTCGGCGCCAGCGTCGAGGGGATTACGGAGGGCACGCGCGCCGTCGTTAATCCGGGTCTTTGGGACGGAACGTGTGAATGGTGCCGCAGGGGCCAGCAATCGCTGTGCGTCAACTATCGCATTATCGGCGAGCACACCGACGGCGGCTTCGCCGAATACGTTGCGGTGCCCGCCGCGAACCTCGTCCCCCTCCCCGGCAACTTCTCCTTCGAGCAGGCGGCCGCCGTGCCTCTCGTCTTCCTGACTGCATGGCGCGCCCTCATTACTCAGGCGCGGTTGCGTGCGGGCGAGTCGGTGCTGATCCTCGGCGCGTCGGGCGGCGCGGCGTCCGCCGGTATCCAGGTCGCGAAATTGGCGGGCGCGTATGTTTACGCCGTCACCTCGTCGGACGAGAAAGCTGCGCGGGCGCGTGATCTCGGGGCCGATCAAATCATTGACCGCACGAAAGAGGATTTCTCGAAACAGGTTTTCAAGCTGACGAACCGGCGCGGCGTCGATGTGGTGCTGGAGAACACGGGCGAGAAGACCTGGGAAGGCAGCTTGCGTGCTTTGGCGCGCGGGGGCCGCCTCGTCACCTACGGCGGGACGACAGGGCCCAATGGCAATACGAGCATCCCGCTCCTCTTCTGGAAGCAGGTCGAGATCATTGGTTCGACGATGGGTACGGCCGCCGAATTCGCTACCGTGATGCAGCTCGTGTGGGAGGGGAAACTTCGCCCCGTCGTTGACCGCGTGCTCCCGCTCGACGAGATCAAAGCGGCGCACGAAGCGCTTGAGGCCGGCGAGCAATTTGGCAAGATCGTTCTCACACCGTAGCAGGAAAGCCCATACCTCGGGCAAACGATCAGAGCGCTTGCCCGGCGTACGGGCGCCGCTCGTTCCGCGCGATACTCCTGACTGGTGCCGCCGGCCGGCGCCCGGCACTGCCATCCCGGAAAACACAGAAAGGCACCGCATCTGCTCAACATCATGCCTGATGCCATCGGATTCGACGTTTACGGGACGCTGGTTGATCCCCTGGAGATGAACCGGCACCTCCGCCCGCTGGTCGGCGCCCTCGCCGACCGCTTCGCGGCGCTCTGGCGCGAGAAGCAGGTTGAGTATGCTTTTCGACGAGGTCTGATGCGAAGATACGAGCATTTCGGCGTTTGCACCAAACAGGCCCTCCTCTTCACAATACAAGCTTTAAAGGTTGATCTTTCCGCGCACGATCAGCAGCAGCTGATCGACGAGTACTTGAATCTGCGCGCATTCCCGGACGTCGCGCCGGGCCTTGAAGCACTCAAAGCACAGGGACATCAGCTCGTCGCCTTCTCAAACGGCGCCGAAGCGACGGTGCGCGTCCTTCTCGAAAGGGCCGGCATCCTTCCGCACCTGGAAGGGGTGATCAGCGTCGATGACGTCAGGACTTTCAAACCGGACCCGAAGGTTTACGCCTACCTCGCCGGCCGCTTAGGTCATTCGATTGCCGACACCTGGCTTGTCTCAAGCAATTCATGGGACGTCATCGGGGCCATCTCCGCCGGCCTCAAAGCCGCATGGGTCAGACGAAAGCCCGATCAAGTCTTTGACCCCTGGGGCGTCGAGCCAGACGTCGTCGTGGAAAACCTGGAGGAGTTATCTGAACGCCTGCGCCGGCATGAGGAAGATTGACCGCAAAAAACGACCTCTTTATTTTTGGCATCCGGGAGGAGTAAAATATCTGTAGTTGTTAAGAAGGGCTGTCCTCACCGGCCCTTGAATTAATTGAATCCGCCGCGTCAGGAGTTGATTCGACTCTATGCCTCACATCGAGCCACAGCACATCCGACAAACTACTACCGGTCACCCCCTGGGAGAACCGGCGCGCAGGCCAGGCTTCACTTGACGAATCCCGACGAAAATTTTCTTTTTTCCACAGAAAGGCCACGAATGACGACAGACACGGATAGGAAAAAATTGATGCTGCAGCAACTGGCCGCCTTAGACATCCTCGCCACGGGCCGCACGCTGACCGACGCCGCGCAGGCCGTGAGGGTCTCCCGCCAGACCCTCTCCGAATGGCTCAACCATAACGAAGCGTTTCAGGCCGCTCTGGCCGAGCGCCGGGAAGAGAGGTGGCGCGAGAGTGACGAGCGGTTGGGGAGTCTGATCCCAAAAGCGATCGAGACGTTAGACGATTCATTGGGAACGATGCAGGGATTGCAGGCGGCGGTGCACATCCTGAAGGCGACAGGGCTCTATGGCGCTACCGGACGCGCCGGCCAGAAAAGGTATGATCAGCATTCGGCTGATCATCCAAAGGATGATCAGGTGGAAACCCGGTAAAGGTGGGTTTAAGATCAAGTGGCAACCAACCGGTCTATCGACCGAGGGCCCTCGCTGGTAATTAGCCCTGATCAGACGCCGAGTACCCGAGGTAGGCCGAGCGTACCCCTTCATTAGCCAGGAGATCTGCGGAGCTCCCTTCCAGGGTAATCGCGCCGTTCTGCACTACGTAGCCGCGGTCGGAGATGCTCAGGCCGCTGACCACGTTCTGCTCTACGATGAGCACCGTCACCCCGGTACGCCTGACCTCCTGGATCTTGTCGAAGACCTCTTCGACCACCTTCGGCGCTAAACCGAGTGAAGGCTCGTCGAGCAGCAGCAGCTGTGGTCGGGCCATCAGCGCGCGCGCGATCGCGACCATCTGTTGCTCGCCACCGGAGAGCGTCCCGGCCAGTTGATTTCTGCGCTCGGCCAGGCGCGGGAAGAAACTGAATTGCTCGGCCATCGCCTGCTTCAGATGAGGGCGGGCGCGTGAGATGTAAGCGCCGAGGGACAGATTTTCTACCACGGTCATGTACGGGAACAACTGGCGACCCTCCGGCACGTGGCTGATGCCACGCTCGACCATCTCGTGGGCCGGAACCCTTGAGATGTCATCGCCCGCAAAGCTCAACACCCCGCCCTGCGGGCGCAGGACCCCGGAGATGACCCGCAGCGTGGTCGTCTTTCCCGCGCCGTTGGCGCCGATGAGCGTCACGACCTCACCCCTGTTAACGTGTAGTGTGACGTCGAAGAGCGCCTGAAAGTCACCGTAGCCGGCGGCGATGTGTTCCAGGACCAGTAACGGGGCGGCCCCGTCTCCCGCTGGCGTTCGGATGGGAGCGCTCACAGCCCCACCACCTCCTTGTGCTTGAGGCCGAGATAGGCTTCGATGACGGCGGGTAGCTGGACCACTTCTCGCGGGACGCCTTCGGCGATCTTGGTGCCGTGATCGAGCACGACCACACGGTCGGCGATGCGCATCACCACCTGCATGACGTGCTCCACGCCGGCGACCGCCGCCACGCCCCACTCCGGCAGCCGTTTCAGCAGCGCGGCGAGCGCCAGCGCCTCCGTGGTCGGGAGACCGGCCACCACTTCGTCAAGCAGGATCAGCTTCGGGCGCGTGGCCAGAGCGCGGGCGATCTCCAGGCGCTTGAGCGTGGCGAGCGATAGCCCGCGCGCGGGCAGGCCGGCCGCTTCCTGCATCCCCAGGAAGCGCAGAACCTCCGTCGCCTCGCCCCGCGCCTTCTCGCTGCTGCCCGTGCGCAGAAATGATCCAAGCATTACGTTCTCCAGCACGGTCAGATTCGGCAGCGGCTTCACAATTTGAAAGGTGCGGCCGATGCCGAGCCTGGCAGATTGGTGGGGAGCGAGGCGCGTGATGTCCCGGCCGCTGAAGAGGATTCGCCCCCGGTTCGGGTGTATGAAGCCCGTAATCAGATTGAAAATAGTTGTCTTGCCCGCGCCGTTCGGCCCGATGATGAATAGCACCTCCTGATCATTCACCTTCAATGAAACGTCATTGGTCGCGACGAGGCCGCCAAAACGTTTGGTCACATGATCAAGCTCAAGAACAGCAGGCACGAGCGTTTACTCCGTCCGGCAGACCAGCCCGAAGTTCTCCCTTCAAGCTTTATGCGTTGTCCCGGCATGCACCTTCCGCGCGGCGGCCGGGGGCAGACGCCACCGGTGCAGGCGTCGGCCGATGCTGCCCACAATCCCTTCCGGCAAAAATAGCACGACCACTACGATGAGGACGCCGTAAATGAGCAGATGGACCCCCTGAAAGGCGTTCTGAAACAGTTCGGATGCGGTCAGAAGGATCACCGAGCCGACCAGCGGCCCCACGACCGTGCCGGCCCCGCCGAGCATGGCAATGATGGCGATCTGAACGGAGATACTCAGGGAGAGAATACTGTCCGGGACGATGAATTGGAACGCGCTGCCGTAGATCGCCCCGCCCAGCGCCGTCAGAAAAGCGCTCAGCAGGAGCGTCCATAACTTGTAACGGCTGGGGTCTACACCGACCGCCATCGCGGTCTCTTCATCTTCGCGGATCGCCATCAGATAGTAGCCGAACTTTGAGCGCGAGACCCAGCGGTTGACCGCCATCGCCAAACCCGCCAAGAGCACCGAGCCGGTATAGAACCAGGCCCAGAAGTACGGGCCGCTGAAGAGCGCCGGCATCGTTATGCCGATGGCCCCTTCGGTTATTTTCAAATTGGTGGCTAACAGTCGCAGCATTTCGGCGAAGGCGATGGTCGAGAGCGTGAAGTACGGCCCGCGCAGGCGGAACGAGATGATCCCCATGGTCGCGGCAAAAATGGTGGCGACCAACGCGGCCAAAAGAAGCGACGGCCAGGCGGGTAGTCCCGCTTTAACGAAAAGCGCCAGCCCGTAGGCCCCGACCCCGAAGAAGGCCGCGTGGCCCAGAGAGAGCTGACCCGCGTAGCCGCCGACAAGATTCCATGCCAGCCCCATCGCCGCAAAGAGAAAGATGCGGAACAGCCATTGTAAAATGTAGTCGTTCTGCCCCGTCAGCGGAACAAGCAGGCAGACGAGAAAGATCCCCGCGACTGTCCAGATTTGCCACCTTCTCATGCGCGTTGGCTCCCGAAGATTCCACCCGGTCGTATGGAGAGCACCAGTATGAAAATGACAAAGTCGGCCATCAGGGCCCACTGGTTCCCCCAGTAGCGGCTCGTGAGGCTCTCGATCACCCCGAGCGCCACCCCGCCGACGGCCGCGCCGGCAATCGAGCCCATCCCGCCCAGCACGACCATCACGAAGGCTTTCAAAGTGAAGTCTTCCCCGACGGTCGGGTATAGATAGAAGACCGGCAGCAGTAGACCGCCGGAGACGCCTGCCGCCGCCACGCCGAGCGCAAAGGAGAATGCTTGAATACGGTTAACATTGATGCCGACCAGCGGCGCGACCTGCGCGTTCTGTGCGATGGCCCGGACGGCGCGCCCCGTCCTGCTGCGCATGACGAACAGGTAGAGCAGGAGAATCAGCACGGCAGCAATACCGAAGGAGAGCAGCCACGGGGCGTTCACCGTAATCGGCCCGAGGTGAAAGTTCTTATTCAGGAGAGGCAAGTTGATCTGGTGGTAGTCGGCGCCAAAAATCGCCTGCACCCCGTCGGTCAAAATCAGGCCGATGCCCAGGGTGAGCAGGATCTGCATAAAATGCGACTGCTGGCTGACGGGCTGAAGTAACCCTGTATAAGTCAGGTAGCCCAGTACGAAAAGAACCGCGCCGGCCACCACGAAGCCGAGGTAGGGGGTCAGTCCCGCCCTGAGAAAGAGCAGGTAAGTGACGTACATGCCGACCATCAGAAAAGCGCCGTGCGCGAAGTTGACGATCCGCATCACGCCGAAGATCAGCGCCATTCCCATCCCGATCAGCGCGTAGAGAGCGCCGGTGAGAACACCGTAAATAATGGTTTGTAGTGCGACGATCATGCCATCTCCTGGCCCACTACTGATGATCGGATGGACACTCCCCTCAGCAGCCAGCCTTCCCGGACCCAAGGTGTCGTCCGCCTGATTCCGGCCGGGCTCAACCGGCCAAACGGCTGGGCGCTTAGCGCCGGTCCCACGGGGGCGTCGGAATGATCGGCTTGGTCTCTGCCGCATCGGCCGGCCACACGACCTTGTACTCCCCCTTTTGCACCTGTGTGATCAGGACCGGGTGCGGGTTCTGCCCGTTGGCGTCGAACTTGATTGGCCCGAAGGGCGTCTCAGGCAGGTCGAGCTGTTTCACCGCGTCGCGGATCGCCGCCGGGGCGTTTGACTTAGCATTGTTGATCGCCGTCGCCGCCACGAGTAGCGAAGCGTAGGCTTGCATCGCGTGGTAAGCGGGGTGCGACCCGTAGCGCTTAACGTATTCGTCGTCAAATTCCTTCGAGCCTTTCCACTTAACTGACGGCAACCACTGCGAGACCGAGAAGGTATATTCTGCATTCTTGCCCGCGCCTTTGTCAGGGGTGGGAAACTCCGCCGCCGCAAACCCCGTGCCCGCCGAGGTGTAGTACTTAGGACTGAGCCCTACTTCCTGGGCCTGGCGCATCAGCGTCGAGGCATCAAGCAGGTAAGAGGCGAAATAGATGACGTCAGGGTCGGCCTGCTTGACCCTCTGCAAAAGGGCCTTGTAGTCGGGAGATCTGGCTTCATAGGCTTCCCTGGCGACGACATTGATACCGGCCTGTTTGGCCGTATTAAACATCGCCTGCTCATTCGACTGCCCGAAGTTGGTGTTCTCGAAGACAATCGCCATCGTCTTCGGAGCGCCATTATTTTTGAGGAAGTCGATCGTCGCCGTCGCGTAGGCTCCGGAACCGGCGCAGATGCGAAAGACCCACGGGGAATGAGAGTCCATCACGTTGTCGGCCGTCGCCGTCGGAATAATCAGCGGGACTTGCTTCTGCGTCACGACCGGAACGATGGCCTTGGTCGATTCGCTCGAATAGGAGCCGAGGATGATCGGCGCGCGATCCTGGTCAACCAGCTTAGAGACGCCCTGCACAGCCTGGTCGGGCCTGCTCTGATCATCATAAAAATCCAGGTCAAGCTTCTTACCGAGGACGCCGCCCTTGCCATTGATCTCGTCGAGCGCGATCCGGTAACCGTTCCGATGGGCCTCGCCGAAGGCCGCCTGACTGCCTGTCAGGGAACTAATAACTCCGATGCGGAAGGTATTACTATCGCCGCTTCCGCCGCCGCCCTTGCAGCCGGCGGGCCCCACGATGGCCATAAGAAACAGGGCAAATGAAAGAAAGGCAACCGCTTTTCGCATAAGTAGCCTCCTCTTAGACGGGCCGCTTGTTCGTCTGACTGCGGGCGCATTATAGAGATCAGCTTGCGAGTTGACAAATAAAGAGGTTGGGAATATATATCTCCATCCAACGAAATCAATTTCCATATAGCGGAAAAATGGTCAATTCAGTCGAGCGAACGTTAGATATCCTGGAAGAGCTGTCTGGCACCACAGACTCTGTAAGCTTGACCCAGCTCCATGCGGTGCTGGGCCTGCCGCTGGGTACCTTGCACCGGCTGCTCAGCACGTTAATCAAGCGCGGGTACGCTTCTCAGGATAAGGAGACCCGGCGCTACGGGCCGGGCCCGAAGCTGTTGGAAGTTGCCGCATGCGCGACAAGCAACAGTTGCTTTAACTTGCGTCTGATCGCCTGCCCGTTTTTGCAACAGCTCACCGGAATGACCGGGGAGACGAGTAACCTGGTCGTGCTTCAAGAGCTAGACGGCGTTTACATGGACCAGGCGGCGAGCCCGCGGCTGGTCCGCATGTTTACCGAAGTCGGCCGCCGCGCGCCGCTCTATTGTACCGGTGCCGGCAAAGCGATCTTGTCCGGGTTCGCCCCGTATCAGCTTGATGCGTACCTTGCCACGACGGAGTTGAAGCGCTGGACGCCGCGCACCGTTACGTCACCAAAGCGGCTTCGGTCGGAGATCAAACGTACGCAGCAGCGCGGCTTTGCTATTGATAATGAGGAGCGTGAGGAGGGGGTGTGTTGCGTCGCGGCCCCTATCTTCAACCATGCCGGCATTTGTGTCGCCGCCGTCAGCGTCTCGGGGCCAAAAATGCGTATGGACCACCAGCGGGCCTTCGAGCTAGGGCCGCTCGTGCGCCGAACTGCTTATGAATGCAGTGTGCGGCTCGGATATTCTGTGCCCGCGGAAGTGCCCGGCGTAGCCTAAGGCAGTTCGGACCGGCCGATTTTTATTTGAAAGTGAGAAGAGTTATGAAGAGGATGGTTGACCCACGGATCAATTCGGCCCCCGCGGACTTCGATGCGGCTCGAGATTTACCCCAGGGGTTCATGGATTTTTTGATGCCGCTGCATGAGGAGTTTACGCCGCGCCAGCAGGCCCACGTGGCCAGGCGCGCGGAAGTTTTAGCCGCTTCGCTTCGTGGCCAGCGCCCCTCTCATCTCCCGCCTTCCGCAGCAACCACAGGCGACTGGCGCATCGCACTGCCCGAGTGGTGCCGGGACCAAAGAAATCAGATGACAGGGCCCGCCGACGACGGCGAGCTCGTCGTCAAGATGCTGAATTCGGGCGCGCCCGGCGTGATGATCGACCTTGAGGATTCGATGGCTAACTTCTGGCCCATCCTCATGCGCGGAATTGATAACACCCTGAAAGCCTTATACGGGCGCCTCACCTACTTCGACAAAAAGCGGGACAAAGAAGTTGCGATTCAGGAGAGCAGAACGGTCATCTGGGTGAGGGCGCGCGGCCTGCACCTTAACCAGGCCGGCGTCCTCAAAGATAAAGATGAGCTGATGTCGGCCTCGCTGTTTGATGTCGCGCTGGTTGCTTACCAGGTTGACCCGTCGAAGCTCAAGCACCCGCTCTCGATCTACATCCCGAAGTCGGAATCGGCCGAAGAAGCCTTGTGGTGGGGCGACCTGTTTAAAGCCGTCGCCAAAGCTAAAGGCTGGCCGCCCGACTATATCAAGTGTATGGCGCTGGTCGAAGCTCACCCGCTGGCCTACCAGATGGAAGAGTTCGTCTACAATCTGAGGGACCATATTCTCGGGTTGAACCTGGGTAGATGGGATTATATGGCCAGCCTGATCCATTTCAACCTGAACGATCCCGACTGGGTCTTACCCGACCGCAACACCATCCCGCACAACGTTCGGTTCTTCCAGAACCTGCGTGAGTTGATCCCTGAGATCTGCCACAAGCGCGGCATCCTCGCCATCGGCGGTATGACGGCGCTCTTTCCTGACCGCCAGAACCCGGAGCTCAACCAACGCGCGCTGGCCGTGCTGGCCGAAGACAAGAAGAACGAAGCGTCGTGCTTAATGGACGGCGCGTGGACAGGCCACCCCGACCAAAACCAGATCGCCGTCGAGCAGTTTCCTTACCCGAATCAGAACTTTGCGCGCCGGCCGGGCGCGGAGAGGTATCCCGATCTCCGACCCGTCCCGAAGGGCGTCGGAAAGATCAGCTTACAGGGAACACGCGCGGCCATCCGGACCGTGATTCGCTACCGCAACGGCGTGCTGAACGGCAAGGGCGCGAGCCTGCTCGACGGCTACATGGAAGACCTCGCCACTGATCGCATCTACCGCTTAATGATCGCGCAGCGGATGCGGCACAGCACTGAAGTTGCCATCGTGGACGAGAACGGTCAGCCGGTTAGGCATACCAGGGAATTCATCACGCAATTGTTCGATGAGGAGTTGGATCGAATCATTCGTGAGCTTCCCGCGGGCACGGACCCGTCCGTTGCCGAGAAGTACCGTGAGGCCAGAAAGATCAGCGAAGGCATGATCGAGCGCGGTGAATTCGATCCCGTTTAAGAGGCTTCGATTTGCCAGTCGAAACGCTCAACGAGCTGATGGGTTATAGCTTCGGATAAAAGCTTTCCTGACCTAGGGCCGGTTCACTGCCGCAATCAACGGGGCGAGCGGCCGGCATGTATAAGCTCATCTCTAAAAACAAGAAAAGTGAGGTGTACGCATGAATTGGTCACAGGTATATGACCCGCTGAACAACGCAGTGTTTTCCACTCTGTTAGCCTCCCTTCCGGTGATCGTGCTGCTCGGAACACTCGGTCTTCTCAAATTCAAGGCTCATCACGCGGCATTACTGGGGCTCGCCACTTCCTTAATTGTCGCCATCCTGGTCTTCGGTATGCCTGTCGGCATGGCTGTTAGAACGGCAGTCTACGGCGCCGCCTACGGCTTTTTACCCATCGGCTGGATCATTCTCAACGTGATCTTTCTCTACCAAATGACCAACGAGAAGGGCCTCTTTGATATTCTTCGGAGAAGCATCACGGGACTGACCCGGGATCGAAGACTCCAGCTCCTCTTGGTGGCGTTCAGCTTCGGCGCCTTCTTCGAAGGCACTTCCGGCTTCGGAACACCGGTCGCGATAACCGGGGCCATCCTTATCGGGTTGGGATTTAATCCGCTGGCAGCTTCGGGACTTTCGCTGATCGCAAACACTGCTCCGGTCGCCTACGGGGCGCTGGGAACCCCCATCATCGGCCTCCAAAGCGTGACTGGCCTCGACCTCAGGGATCTGAGCGCCATGGTCGGCCGCCAGCTCCCATTCTTCTCGCTGATCGTGCCATTCTGGCTGATCTGGGCCTTCGCCGGGTTCAAAGGCATGCTGGAGATATGGCCGGCAGTCCTGATAGCTGGCGTCTTCTTCGCCATACCCCAATTTCTCATATCCAACTTCCATGGCCCCTGGCTGGTGGATGTCGTGTCCGCGGTAATCTCGATGGGGGCTGTGGCGCTGTTCTTAAGAACCTGGCATCCCAGGCGAATTTGGCAGCTTCCGGGTGAGGAGAACGAAGATCTATCGGCCAGAGCATCTCACGGCCACACCTCGCAAGAGGTGTTTCGCGCCTGGGTGCCCTGGATCATTCTCAGCGTGGTGGTCTTCCTGTGGGGACTGCCCCAGGTAAAGGCGTTCCTGGACGGAATTTCAATCGGCGGTACCCCGATCACATTCCTGAAGTACCCGATACCGGGTCTGGACAAGGCTGTGCTGCGCGTACCGCCGGTAGTGCCCAAGCCCACGCCCGAAGCGGCCGTTTTCAATATTAACTGGCTCTCTGCCACCGGCAGCGGTATCCTGATCGCCTCCATCATTGCCGGCTTTGTGATGGGATACTCGGTATCCGGCATGGCGCGGGTCTACTGGAAAACGCTTAAGCTGGTCCGTTTCTCCCTTCTGACTATTTCGGCGATGATGGCGATAGGATTCACCACCCGGTACGGCGGCCTCGATGCTACGATGGGCCTCGCCTTTGCCAAGACCGGTTTTCTCTACCCATTCTTTGGCACCATGTTGGGCTGGCTGGGAGTGGCTCTGACCGGGTCTGATACCGCCTCCAACGTGCTCTTCGGCAGCCTGCAGAAGATCACCGCCACACAGGTCGGCTTAAGCCCGACGCTCATGGCCGCGGCTAACAGCTCCGGAGGTGTGATGGGCAAGATGATTGACGCGCAATCAATCGTTGTCGCCAGCACCGCAACCCGCTGGTATGGACATGAAGGAGAGATCTTACGCTACGTCTTCTTCCACAGCCTGGCGCTGGCATGCCTGGTCGGCATCCTTGTATTTCTCCAGGCCTACGTGTTTACGTTTATGGTGGTGCGTTAGCAAATCTGAGGTTGAGAGCTCAAGCTTTAGCTTGCTCACCTCCGGGACACGCAATCTAAGGTTGAGCTCCGAACGCCCGGCACGTTCCTAACCCGGACGCCCTGCGCCTGTGACCGGGATCGTATATCTGTTCTACTCATTGCTTGATTGTTCCTGCTCCCGCAGGTTTTCGTGAATAGGTCAGAGAGCCTATGTCCGAACGAATCGGCTTCATCGGCCTCGGCATCATGGGGAGGCCGATGGCGCGCAACCTTCTCAAGGCCGGCTATCGGTTGACGGTCTTCAACCGCTCTCGACCCGCGATAGATGAGCTGGTGGCAGAGGGCGCAACCGGTGCCGCTTCCGCCCGCGAGGTGGCTGAGCAGAGCGATACTGTGATTACGATGCTGCCCGATTCGCCTGATGTCGAGTCGGTAGTGCTCGGACCTGGCGGCCTGATCGAAGGCGCTCACGAGGGGCTTTTGCTGGTTGACATGAGCACGATTTCCCCGGCCGTCGCGAAGCGGATCGCCGCCCGTGTGCTGGAGCAAGGCATACATATGTTGGATGCGCCGGTCAGCGGCGGCGACAAGGGGGCTGTCGCCGGCACCCTCTCGATCATGGCGGGCGGTGATGAGGCAGACGTTAAGCGCGCCCGGCCCATCTTTGAAGTTTTAGGTAAAACGATCACCCACTGTGGCCCGAGCGGCACAGGCCAGACCGTCAAGGCATGCAACCAGGTGGTCGTCGCGCTTGTTATCGAGGCGGTCTCCGAGGCGCTCGTACTCGGCTCCAAGGCGGGCGTCCGACCGGAGATCATCTTACAGGTGCTCGGCGGTGGCCTGGCCCAGAACCGCGTCATGGAAATGCGCGGGCCGACGATGATCCAGCACCGCTTCGAGCCCGGCTTTAAGGCCAGACTGCACCGGAAGGACTTGAGCATCATCCTCCAGACGGCTCATGACTATGGTGTCGTGCTGCCGGTCACAGCGCTTGTCGACCAGATGTTTACGACGCTGATCGAGAGTGGTAA
Organism: uncultured Blastocatellaceae bacterium; assembly: GCA_964383905.1. Classification (GTDB taxonomy): domain Bacteria; phylum Acidobacteriota; class Blastocatellia; order Pyrinomonadales; family Pyrinomonadaceae; genus CAYLJO01. Next base: position 22,797 of record CAYLJO010000014.1, on the reverse strand, counting down.
GGGTGAGATCGATCATTCCGCGCTCTTGACTGTGATCGAAACGCTATCGGATCATTCTATTCCGACATCTTAAAGAACCGATTGATCCGAAGCGAGAGACCTATGGACGCCCGTATCATTAACGAGTTCCGCGCCGTGGTCGGCAACAAGGGTTTGATCACCGAGCGCGAGCAGCTACGCACGTACGAGTGCGATGGTTTGACCAACTTTCGCATCGTGCCTTCGGCCGTGCTGCTGCCGTCTTCAGGCGAGCAGGTGCAGGAGATCGTGCGCGTCTGCCATCGCGAGCATATCCCTTTTGTGGCGCGCGGATCAGGCACAGGGCTGAGCGGCGGCGCGCTCCCGTTTGAAGGCGGCGTCGTCATTAGCCTCGCGCGCCTCAATCGCATCCTTGAAGTTGATATTCCTAACGCCCGCATGGTGGTCGAGCCGGGTGTGATTAACGCCCATGTCACGCAGCAGGTCGCGCCTTACGGATACTTCTATGCGCCCGACCCGTCGTCACAATCCGTCTGCAGCATTGGCGGCAACGTCGCCGAAAACTCCGGCGGCGCGCACTGCCTCAAGTACGGCTTCACGACGACTCATGTGCTGGCGATGGATGTCGTGCTGCCCGACGGCTCGCTGGTTCATATGGGGAGCAGGACGCTCGACGAGCCCGGCTACGACCTCGCCGGCGTTTTCGTCGGCTCTGAAGGCACGCTCGGCATCGCGACGAAAGTGACGTTGCGAATTGTCAAGCGACCCGAGGTCATCCAGACGCTGCTGGCCGCCTTCAACACGACGGATGAGGCGGGGACGGCGGTCAGCGAAATAATCGCCGCCGGGATTCTGCCGGCCGCGATAGAGATGATGGACAACCTGGCGATCCAGGCGGCTGAGGCCGCAGTTCACGCCAACTACCCTGACTGCGGGGGACTGCTGCTCGTCGAGCTCGACGGCCCGGCCGCCGAGGTTGAGTTGCTGATGGAGCAAGTCAATAAGATTTGCACGTCATGCGGCGCATGGGAGATACGGCTGGCGCAGTCCGAGGCGGAGCGCATGGTTGTCTGGAAGGGGCGCAAGGCCGCCTTCGCCGCGATGGGGCGCATCTCGCCCAACTACATCGTGCAGGACGGAGTGATCCCGCGCACGGCGCTGCCACAGATACTGGGTGAGATCAAGCGGCTGAGCGCGGAAACAGGGCTGCGCGTCGCCAACGTGTTTCACGCCGGTGACGGCAACCTGCACCCGTTGGTGCTCTATGATCGAACCGTACCGGGCCAGGAGCATGCCGCCGAAGAACTGGCATTCGAAATCCTCAGATTGTGTGTTGAGGCCGGCGGATCGATCACAGGGGAGCACGGGGTGGGCGAAGAGAAGAAGAAATTTATGTCCGTGATGTTCGCCGAGCCCGATCTTGATACGATGCAGCTCGTGCGCTGCGCCTTTGATCCGGAGCGGCTTTCCAACCCCGATAAAGTTTTTCCGCGGCCACGGCTCTGCGCCGAGAAGACCGGCACCTACGAGCCGCATCCACTGGAGATTGCAGGTGTGGCACAACTGTTCTAAGCGCAGGAGATTTCAGGGCAGTGCTGTCTTAAGGAAGATCCCCGTACTTTTCCGTTCGTTCGCTTGAGCTCAAAATGACTACTAAGCCCGCAGCATCGTGGACTGAGTTCGGCGCAATTGTCGGGGAAGGCAACGTTAATCCGGCCACACCCGATGATGCAATCGATGGCGTGCAGCCGCAGATGGTCATCAGGCCCGGCAGTGCCGACCAAGTTGCGGGCGTACTTAGTCGCGCTCATGCCGCCGGGCTTCGTGTCGCGCCGCGAGGTGGTGGGACAAAGACGGATTGGGGCCACGCGCCGCAGGGGGTTGACATCGTCCTTTCGACCGCCAGGCTCAATCGCGTCGTGGAGCACGCCTGGGGCGATATGACGGCGACGGTCGAAGCCGGTTGTACAGTCGCACAATTTCAGCAAACCCTCGCCGAGCATGGTCAGTACCTCGCGCTCGATCCCCTGTGGCCCACACGCGCCACAATCGGCGGTATTCTCGCCACCAATGACAGTGGCGCGCTCCGCCTGCGCTTTGGCGCATTGCGTGACCTGATTATTGGTATTACTATGGTCCTGCCTAACGGGGCTGTCGCGAAGAGCGGCGGCAAAGTGGTCAAGAATGTTGCGGGCTACGACCTGCCTAAACTGATGACGGGGGCGCTCGGCACGCTGGGTGTAATTACCGAGGCGACCTTCCGCTTATATCCACTGGCGCGTGAGGTGCGAACATTAAGTTTTACATCTGCCACGACCGAGTCCATAAACAAAATCGCGCTCTCCATTCACGACTCAACGCTTGCGCCGACAAGCGTACAGGTCCGCGCGAGCGCAGATGGGCCGCCGCAGATTGACATACGCTTTGAGGGAATAACTGCCGCCCTTGAAGCCCAAACACAACAGCTTCTCAAACTGGCCACGGGCGCGGAACAAGTCACTACCACGCCGGACACTTGGGCGGCGCGTGAAAAGCTATGGGAGGGCATGGGACCGGCGCTAATTTGCAAGTTGAGTGTGTTGCCGACACAACTAGGCCAATTCTGTGAGATGGTGCGTCGCATCGCATCCCCGCCAAAGGTCAAATGGCAAGTGGTGACGCAGTCAATCGGCGTCGGCCTGCTCAGGCTTGAGAGCCCTGAGGAACGGAACTTAATTACAGCGCTCGAAACCTTGCAGGCAGAATTGAAGAAGTCTAGCGGATGGCTCATCGTCTTGCGCTGCCCGTCCACTATCAAATCAAGCCTTGATATTTGGGGGAACCAGGGTGACGCGCTTCCGCTGATGAGGCGCGTGAAGGCACAATTTGATCCGGCCGGCATTCTGAATCCGGGACGATTCGTGGGGGGGATATAAAGATGGGACAAGCTGTAGAGGCCAAGCCTGCTTTAGAAGTTACGCCCAGCCGGGCGAGCGTCTTCGATGAGCATCATGCGCCGCCGGTGGATCTGATAGACGACTGCGTGCATTGCGGATTCTGCCTGCCGACCTGCCCGACCTACGTGCTCTGGGGCGAGGAGATGGATTCGCCACGCGGCCGCATCTACCTGATGAAGATTGGGACCGAAGGGCAGGCCCGGATGAATGAGACCTATATAGGCCATTTCGACAAGTGTTTGGGCTGCATGGCCTGCGTCACGGCATGCCCGTCAGGCGTGCAGTACGATAAGCTGATCGAGGCGACGCGCTCCCAGATCGAGCGCAACTACCCGCGCTCATTCCCCGACAAATTATTTCGGAGGATGCTCTTTACGTTGTTCCCATACCCCAACCGCTTGCGCGTACTGGCTGCGCCGCTCTGGCTTTACCAGGCGTCCGGGCTCCGTTGGCTCGTCCAGCACTCCGGCATCTTGAATCTACTGCCCGCCCGCCTGAAAGCTATGGAGTCCCTGCTGCCGCCAATCTCGATCAGCGGGTTACGTCAGCATGTGCCGGAGCGCACGCCGGCTCAGGGCGCTTCACGGCGGCGGGTCGGGTTGCTGCTCGGCTGCGTACAGCGCGTTTTATTTTCGGACGTCAATCGTGCGACGGCACGCGTACTGGCGGCGGAAGGCTGTGAGGTAATTACACCACCGGAGCAGAGCTGCTGCGGCGCCTTGATGATTCATGCGGGGCAGGAAGAGGGCGCGCTCACGCTCGCGCGGCGCACCATTGATGTCTTCGAGCGGGCAGAGGTCGATACCATTGTGATCAATGCCGCGGGCTGCGGCTCAAACGTCAAGGATTATGGCTGGCTGCTGCGCGATGATCTGGAGTATGCCGAACGGGCCAAAGCCTTCTCCGCCAAGTGCCAGGATATCTCCGAGGTGCTTGCCGAATTAGAGCCCCGCGCGCCACGCCACCCGGTTCCATTAAAAGTGGCGTATCATGACGCCTGTCATTTGCAGCACGCGCAAGGAGTCAGGGCGCAGCCGCGCGAGGTGCTCGAGACGATTCCTGAGCTTCAGGTGCTGGAAATCCCCGAGGCGGCGATCTGCTGTGGATCAGCCGGCATTTATAATATGACCGAGCCAGAGCCGGCGCAGGAGCTTGGCGACCGCAAGGTAGAGAATATCCTGAAGACGGGTGCCGGGATGGTGGCAGCGAGCAATCCCGGCTGCCTGTTGCAGATCATGAACGGTCTCGAACGCACCGGTCGATCAATGCCGGTGGCACATACGGTCGAGTTAATTGACGCCTCGATCCGTGGAGTTCTTCCGGCGGCGTGGCGGCGGAACTGAAAGGCGATATCGCGATCTTATACGAGAACACGCCGCAAGCCATCAGGCTTGCGGCGTGTTCTATTCAGTTTATTCTTATGACTTTCTGGCAAGAAGCGATCATCTTCGCCGCCGCATTCACGGCCGGGATGGTCAACTCGGTGGCCGGCGGCGGCACACTCATCTCTTTCCCGACGCTGGTGTGGCTTGGGCGCAACCCGATTATCGCTAACACAACCAACGCCGTGGCCCTCTGGCCCGGCTCGCTCGCCGGCATGATCGGTTTTCGCCGCGAGTTGGCCGGCAGCCGCCGGTGGATACTCCTACTCAGCGCGCCGTCACTCATCGGCGGGGTTCTTGGCGCTTACCTGTTGCTGCACACCTCGTCGCGTACCTTCTCAATTATCGTCCCTTACTTGATTCTGCTGGCGACATTGCTTCTTGCCGCGCAGGAGGTAGTTATGCGAAGACTCCTGCCCGCCAGCAGCGGCGGGCATAAATCGCACGCGTGGTGGGCCGGTGCGGTCACGTTTCAACTGCTCGTCGGCATATACGGTGGCTACTTCGGCGCCGGAATCGGCATACTGATGCTGGCCGCGCTCGGTCTGCTCGGCCTCACAGACATTCACCAGATGAACGGTCTAAAAAACTTTTTTGCTCTTTACATCAACGGCATTGCGGCGGTCTACTTTGTCTGGTCGGGCACGGTGATCTGGGTCGATGCGCTGCTGATGGCGGTGGGAGCAATAGTTGGCGGGTACTCCGGGGCAGGCCTGGCGCGCAAGCTAGGACGCCGGTTCGTTCGCTATGCTGTGATCGGAATCGGGCTTACGATGACCGTTGCCCTGCTGTTTCGCCGCTAAGATGAGCTTCTTGTACTAACCAAATTCAACAACTATTTGGTTGGTCCTATACTCGCAGCCGAGCCCCGAACTGGTAACTGATAGCCACCCACATAGAGGCCCATGCGAAAGCGCTGATGAGGTTGAGTGGACTATACTTCTTCGGTGGCATTCCGGCGGTCGCGCACACGATCGGGATCGTGATGCGCAGCCCGGCCGCAAACCGCGAGAGTAGCACCGCTATCGTGCCGTGCCTCAGCACAAACTCGCGGATACGCGGATACCAGCGCGAGAGGCGGTTGGAACGCTGGATGAGACGGGCCGCGCGGTCGTGAGCCGCGTAAAAATAGATTTGATCCCCGGCCGCGCCGCCGATGGCCGCCGCCAGAATAGTCCAGCGCCAGTCGAGATAGCCTGCGCCGCACATCGCCCCCGCCGCAATCAAGACGGCTTCACCTTCCCAGAAAGCTGCGAGCAGGACGGCGAAGTACCCGTACTTCGGCAGCAGCCGCATCATCAGGCTCGGCCCATTTGCCGCCAGAGTCATGATGGCGAAAAAGTTAATAAAAGAGAGGAGAACTGTTAGCACAGATTTCTAATTCGCCCTTGCGCAGTTGCCGCCTGCGACTGCTGCGCCGGTCGGCATGGCATGCGCGAGCGACGCTTCGTCAAATGGTTCGAGATCGCTCGTCGCTTCGCGCACAACGCGGAGCACGCGATCGACGTCAGACGAACGCAGGCGCGAATAAACCGGAAGTTGCAATGCGCTCTCGGTTGCCTCGGCGCCGGGGCATCTGGCGGCGAAGGCTTCGAACAATGGCAGCGCCGAACAGACATCAACGTGCGTCGTCTCGAAGTCCACGCCGCGCCGGATCGCACGCCGACTGGCCCGCGCCGGCTCGGAAGCGTAGATGCAATATTGATAATAAACGTGCTCGACATCCGGCAACACACGCGGCGTGCGGATCGTACGACAGTCCGCAAGCCCGCGCGTGTACCGTAAGGCATGTTGGCGTGATCGCGCGTTAAACTCGTCGAGCTTCGCCAGGCCGCGCAACCCGATAATTGCCTGCGCGTTTGAATATCGCTGCCGGTAAGCGCGTGGGAACGGATCGAGCGGGCGTATCTTTTCCCAGATGTATTTCGAGAGGTCGTAATGGCCGAAAACGGACGCGATGGCCAGCAGCGGAAAGCCCCAGTAGGTGAAGCCACGGGGGCTGACGCCCGCGCGGACGGCGTAGCCTGTGATAAATCGCCGGGCGAGATCACCTGCGCTCTGCGCCGGTTCGTTCGTGGCCTGTTCACGCACGCGCGCGGCGAGCCTCGCGTCGTTTGTCAGCGCCATACCGCCGCCGTAGGTGTTGATGCCCTTGAGCAACTGAAAACTGTAGAAGGAGGCCGTGCCGAATGTGCCGACAAGCCGCCCGCGGTAACGCGCGCCGACCGCTTGCGCGCAATCTTCGATGACCGTGAGGTTGTGCTTTTCCGCAATACGCATCACCTCCGTCATCTCACACGGTTGGCCGTAAAGATGCGTCGGGACGATAGCGCGCGTACGCTCCGTGATCGCCGCTTCGATTTTCCTCGGGTCGATATTGAATGTTAACGGATCAACGTCAACGAAAACGGGAGTAAGCCGGGCGCGGCGAGCGATTTCAGGGACGACCCAGAAAGTGAGAGCGGGGAAGATTATTTCACTTCCCGCCGGGAAATCGAGCGCACGCAAAATGTAATAGCACGCCATACGCCCGAACGATGTGGCAGCGGCGTGCTCGGCCGCGTGATACTCTGCGAAGCGGCCTTCGTACTCCGCGATAGCCGGACCCTCAACCGCATCGCCGCGGCGGAAGGCGGAGATGATCTCTCTCTCTTCGCCGGGCACAGAGCGCACGCCGTAACGCGCGATGGTGCGCATCATGATGTCGCCGTCGCCTTTCTTTGCGAGACCCACGAGCGGTCAAAGTAATCCATTTTGCGCCAGGACCAGGCGTCAGCCTTTTGCAGTAGAGGATGACGGGAATGTTTGTGCATCCCCAAACAGTTGAGAAGTTGCGATGGACGACCGATGAAACGGGAGTAGGCCATACCGAGCATCAAACGCGCGCGGTGCGGCGTCAGGTTCGGGTGATTGAAGGTAAGAGTGTAACCATCGAACTTCTCCCAATCTTTCTCGAAAATGAGCGGCTTAAGCTGTTTGTACTGTGGCGTGCCGGGGTATGGCGTAAGAATTTTAAAGTTGGCATAAGTGGAATCGAGCTCACAGGCAAAGCGAATGGTCGCTGCAATGCTCTCCTCTGTGTCCTGCAGAAAGCCGAAGACGTAGAAGGCTGTGGTCGCGATACCAAGATCCCAGCAAAGCGCAATCATATTGCGCATATGTTCGTGTGGAATGAAGCGGCGGGCAACGCGCTTTAAAGTCAATGGGTCGATTGATTCGACGCCGAAAGAGATTTCCCGCAAGCCCGCCGCGTGCATCGCGCGGATCAGTTCTTCGTCGAGATCGTCCATGCGCGTTTCGCACTCAAAGGAGAGTTTCAATCCGCGCGCGCGAATCCGTTCGGCGATGCGAAAGCAGCGGTCGCGGTCGAGGGTAAAGAGAGGATCGCGAATGACAATATGAACGTTTTTATGGAGCCTGCACAGCTCTTCCATTTCAGCGATAACGTTCTCAACCGTCCGCTGGCGAAAGTTCGCCGTGATGCGGTGAGGGCAGTAGGTGCAATGTTCCGGACAACTTCGGCTCGTGAACATCGGTATGGCGCGCGCCAGTCCAAGCTTATTCCTGCTGGTGTAACCGAAGCGTCTGGTTTTCACCAGATCCCAACGCGGGAAGGGTAGTGCGTCCAAGTCATTATCCGCCGGACTCATCACGATGCCGTGCGGGTCTTCACCCGCAGCGATCCTTAAGGCCGCCGCTTCCGGCTCACCTTTGATGACGAAATCTCCCGCATCCCCAAACAGTTCCGGTATGTGCGTCGCGGGCGTGCCGTAGAATCCAACCTTCATACCGCGCGAGCGTGCCTCCAGCGCCCACTCACGCTCATGTCTGTAATCAACAAGGGAGGTGAGCACGAGCGTCATATCACCATCTACCGGTTGGTCATCGCGCGTGACGACGACCCTATGCCCGGCCTGAGCAAAGATAGCAGCGAGGTAACCTGTATGAATGCTCGGCACGTTCTGAAAAACGCGCCGCACATTTGTAGCAAAACGTGTCGCTATGGAATCACCGCGAAAGCGCGAACCATAACCGCCCGCCACTGTATCTTTATTAACAAACTCGCCCCCGCGCTTGGCGCGCAGGTCAGCAAGCACTACGACGGCCACAAGTGCACCTCCAGCTTATTTAGAAAAGTATGATTAAAACAAACGCGCATCCGGCGTTAAAAAGGTGATAAAGCATCGACCATTGTAGCTGAAGAGGCTGGCAAAAGCTACAAGTTCTTTTGTGTATTAAGTTATCGTTTTATTCGCGCTTGCCCGATCGCCAAAGATGGCTTTTCTTAATTCATTTTTCCTTCATTCGCTGAAATTCCCCGGTCACTCCTGACCGGGGAATTTCAGCGAATGCCTGGACTCTCAGGCATAGGCGCTCGGCGGCCCGGCAGTATTCAGCTTGAGGCTGCTCTCGTGAATGTTCGCCGTGCATCCTGCAGGCTCACAAGCGCCCAAACCACAATGCCCTATTCTTCCTCTTCGCCTCTGATCCGACCTTCGGCCCGTGCCTGCTCGATGATCTTCTGCGCGATCTGCCCCGGCACCTGATCGTAGTGCGAGAACTGCATGTGATAAGAGCCGCGCGCGGCGGTGATCGAATTCAGAGTCGATTGGTAATTAAGCATTTCGGACATCGGCACCTGAGCTTTAATCACCTGCTGGTTGCCGCGCGCTTCCATGCCCTGCACTCGACCGCGCCGCGAGTTTAGATCGCCCATCAAGTCGCCGCTGTACTCCTGCGGCGCGATGACCTCGACGTCCATGATCGGCTCAAGCAGCGTTGGCTTAACCTTCTCCATCGCCGCGCGAAATGCTTTGCGGCCGGCCGCGCGGAACGAATGCTCGTCGGAATCAACCGTATGGTAGGAGCCGTCTATTAATGCGACTTTGAAATCAACCAGTGGGTAGCCGGCGATTGCGCCCGTCGCTGCCGCCTCAACGATACCTTTCTCGATAGCCGGGCGGAATTGCTGTGGCACTGCCCCGCCGAAGATCTTATCTTCAAACTGGAAACCTCCGCCGCGCGGTAACGGCTCGAAGATGACTTTGCAATCGCCGAACTGTCCACGCCCGCCCGTCTGCTTCTTGTGGCGGCCCTGCACTTCCGCCCGCTGCGTGATCGTCTCTTTATAAGGCACTTTCGGCGGATGGAGTGCGACCTCAACGCCGTACCGCTTCTTCAATTTATCGATCACTGTTTCGACGTGAAGCTGGCCCGAACCGGCGAGCAGGAATTCTTTGGTCTGAGGATCACGGTCGAAATGAAGCGCCGGGTCTTCTTCAAGAATCTTATGGAGCGCAACACTGATCTTCTCTTCATCCTGGCGTGACTTCGGCTCGATAGCAAAGGCGATGGCGGCCTCCGGGTACTCAACGCGGTCGTAAACAATCGCCGCCGCCTTATCGCAGAGCGTGTCACCCGTCTGCGTCTCTTTTAGCTTGACACAGGCCACCATGTCGCCCGTGTGCGCTTCGTCAAGCTTGTCAAGTTGTTTGCCCTGAATCGAGTGAAGCGCGCCGAGGCGTTCCTGTGTGCCGCGCGTTGAATTAAATACGGTGGCGTCATGCTTGATATGGCCGCTGACGACCTTCATGACGTTGATACGCCCGGCGAAAGGGTCGGCGATGGTGCGGAAGACGTAAGCCGAGAAGGGCTCGCTGTCATTGTAACGGCGCGAGATTCTTTCGCCATCACCATCTGCATTGGAGCGGCCGTGCTCTGCTTCATGCGCGGCCGGGTTCGGCGCATAGTCGACAATGGCGTCAAGAAGCGCCGATAGTCCGACCAGTGTGGTGCTCGAAACGGCAAAGACCGGGCAAAGTTTGCTCATCGCGATAGCCTTGTTGATGTTAGGCAGGATGTCTGCGTCATCAAGCGTACCCTGGTCGAAATATTTCTCCAGCAATGCGTCATCGGACTCCGCGACGAGCTCGACGAGCCGCTCACGCGTGGAATCAATCACCTCGCGCCCGTTGGTCGGCAAATCAATCTCGCGCGCCTTGCCGTGGTCGTCAAACTCGTATGCTTTCATGTGAACGACGTCAACGACGCCCTTGAAATCCCTCTCCCTGCCGATAGGCAGCGTAAAAGGGATGATTGCGCGGTGAAAGACTCCACGCGCGCTGTCGAGCGCCGCGCCGAAATCCGCCCGCTCTTTATCGAGCTTGGTAATAACCATCATACGCGGCAGAATAAATTCATTAGCATAAGCCCACGTCTTCTCCGTCTGCACTTCAACGCCGTTAACACCGTCAACGACAACAAGCCCGCAATCGGCAACCCGCAAAGCAGGGCGCGCATGCGCGACGAATGCGGCGTAGCCGGGGGTGTCTATAAAGTTGATCTTGGTGTCGCGATGATCGAGATAAGCGAGCGCGGTGTTGAGCGTAATCTTGCGTGCGATGGAATCTTCGTCGTGATCTGTAACCGTTGTGCCCTCGTCAACCTTGCCCCAGCGCGGGGTCGCTCCGGCAACGTAGAGGAGGGAACCGATGAGTTGTGTTTTGCCCGCATCGCCATGCCCGATGACGGCGAGGTTGCGAATCGACTCGGTTTGATAAGCTTTCATAGCAGTGAAAAAGAGTTTCCTTTCAGACCTTCCTATTTAAGGAGGGTAGCCATCCCTGGTCAGCTAACGATCTAAATAATGGGCGGGATGCGCTCCGGGTGAGGCAGTAATTTATCTGAGCGCGCGCCCGAAAAGCAAGTTGCCGTGAATTAGGAGGGCCAGTAAGTTCAGGAACAGGTTCTTGCACTAAGGACCGTAAATATAAGGGCCCAATAACGGAACTTTCGGCCTCAACACACATACCTTGATGAGCGTCCAGCCTTAAACACGCCTTCGCTCTTGAATTGCAATGCCAGCGGAGAAGTCCTTAATATTATTGGCCTTATGTTAAGTTCCTCATTGTTAAACTTTTGCGTGCGCTGCCTGGCAATGGTAAAGTTATAAACTTATGCGCCTGCAGAGGATTTATAAAATCGCCGCCAGCGCGCTTTTCCGCAACATGTCATGACAGATAAAAGAGGGCGCGAATACTGCCTCATCATTGAAGGTTCTTACCTCTCCGAAGCAGAGGCCGAACATGCCATGCGCGATCCATTCATCGAAGACTGGGTCGAACAAACAGGTCACTTTCGCATTCATAATTTGGGTGAGATAGAGGTGACGCCGGGCGTCGCGCTTGGCTCGCTCGGCGTTGTGATGCTGGAGGACAGGCAATTTGAGGTCGCCAGCACGGACCCTAATCACCCGCTCACCGAGCACAAAGCGAAAGGTGTCGCCGAGGCTTTGCGGCGACAGGGAATGTTTGATGACATCAAAGTCGAAGTACGAGATTGGTCTGGCGAGTGATAAGAAGGCGAATGGCCCGTAACCTGTTACTGGAGCTCGCCCGCGCTTGCCGCCGAACATGCGCCCGCGGAGATCCGCCGGGAGAGTGATGAACGCAAGCACTTACGGTTACCCGCGCTTTGAAACGGCGGGGGTCGCTGCAAAACCGATAAAACATTTTCTGTCACCTGACAATCAATTACGAGAGGCGCGACCAGCCTTTTTCTGCCAGGCGATGTCAAAGCGTTTTTGAAAACCACAGATTTAAGTAACTCAAGAAGGGGGATAGCAATAGTGCAAGCAACTGAGGAGATTGAGCGCATCGCCGCTCGGGAGAAGCGCAGGTTACCGGAGCCTTTGCGGGCACTGGAGCGGCTGGCGTGGAATTACTGGTGGAGTTGGGCGGCCGATGGCGCTGCCATGTTTCGTGACCTTGATCCAGAAGTATGGGAGGAATGCGAACACAACCCACGTTGCTTGCTCGCAAACACCTCAGAATTTCGCTTGACTCAAATGGCGACCGACCCGCTTTATAACGAGCGAGTCCGCGCGCTTGCCGAGAGCTTCGACCGGTATATGGGAGACACAAATACCTGGGCGTCGCATTCGGGAAAGAAGATCACGCCGGATAATCCGGTCGCCTACTTTTGCGCCGAATACGGAATACATAACTCCTTGCCACTCTATTCGGGTGGACTCGGCATGCTCGCTGGCGATCACTTGAAGAGCGCAAGCGATTTGCGACTGCCGCTTGTCGCCGTCGGTCTACTCTATCGCTACGGCTACTTTCGCCAGCGCCTGCGGCGCGACGGCTGGCAGGAGGACCATTACGTCGAAACTAATCCATCGGTATTACCGATTGAACAGGTATTGGACGAACATGGCGCCCCGTTGACCGTTGAAGTGTTGATGCGCGGACGCCCGGTGCGCGCGCAGGCGTGGCGCGCAAATGTTGGGCGCGTACCGCTTTATTTGCTCGATACCAACATCCCTGAGAACGAAGAGACGGATCGCTGGGTAACAGGCCATCTCTATGGCGGTGACCGCGAGACCCGTATCGTGCAGGAGATGATGCTCGGCATCGGCGGTGTCCGTCTGCTGCGCCGGCTGGGGGTCGAGCCGCGTGTCTTTCATTTGAACGAAGGCCATTCGGCGTTTCTCACGCTGGAACTGGCGCGCGAAATCATCCAGGAGGAGAAAGTCAGCTTCGCGAATGCGGCGCAAGCGGTTCGTGAGCGCTGCGTCTTCACAACGCACACGCCTGTAGCGGCAGGCAATGATGAATTCGACGCCGGGCTTGTTGAGAAATGCTTTGGCCCATCGTATGAGGAGGCGCTCGGTTTAAAACATGATGAATTTTTTAGTCTGGGCCGTGTCAATCCGAGTAACGATCAGGAAGCGTACGGCCTGACGCCGCTGGCGATCAGGATGTGCCGTTCAACCAACGGCGTGAGCGGCAAGCACGGCGAGGTGTCGCGCGCATTATGGCAAGACATGTGGCCGGAACGAACTGCCGAGGACATCCCCATCACGTCAGTCACCAACGGTGTTCACGCGCCGACGTGGGTGGCTCCACTAATCCGCGCCCTCTACGAAAAATATGTCGGCAAGGAGTGGACCAATGTCACGCTTGATGCGCAGCGCTGGAAAGAGGGGGTCGAGAAAATCTCCGATGAAGAGCTGTGGGGGGCGCACGCGCTGCTCAAGCAGCGCCTTGTAGCGTTCGTCCGGCACAGGACGTTTCATGCTCGCATTAATCGCCGCGAGAGCATGGATTATACTGAGGCGGCGCGAAAGATGTTCGACCCCGATGCGCTGACCATCGGTTTCGCGCGCCGTGTGGCCGGTTACAAGCGCTGGAGCCTGTTGCTGGCCGATCAACACCGTCTCCTGCGCTTGATTAATAACCCGGAACGGCCGGTGCAATTTGTCTTCGCGGGCAAGGCCCATCCACAGGACCAGGGGGCCAAATTCATTCTGCAACAGATTGCGCAGTGGCAGTATGATCCGCTGGTCAGGCAGCGCGCCATTTTTCTTCAGGACTACGACCAGGAAATCGCCCGCCAATTGGTCCAGTCTGTCGATGTGTGGATGAATGTCCCCCGCAAGCCGTTAGAAGCTTCGGGGACGAGCGGCGAGAAGGTGGCAATGAACGGTGGACTAAACCTTTCTATCCTCGACGGCTGGTGGGTCGAAGGTTACGATGGCACGAATGGTTTCGCCATCGGTGATCTGAACGACGGAGGCGGGACGGATGATGTTGACGCGAGCGATGCGCAATCGCTCTACCGCCTGCTCGAAGAGGAAGTCGTACCGCTCTATTACGACCGCGACGCGGGTGGAATCCCGCGCCGTTGGGTGGCGATGATGAAGCGCTCAATCGGGACGCTCGTCCCGAAATTCAACAGCGACCGCATGGTTGAAGAGTACGCGGAAAGAATTTATCTGTAGAAGAGGCTCAGCCGCTTACGACTCTATGAAATACTGCACCGTTTGCAACACGAAGTACGAAGACAACGTGAGCTTTTGCTCGATTGACGGTGAGGTGCTAGAAGCTGACCCGTCGAGCGTCGTCAACACAACGCTCGACGGGCAGTATCACATCGAAGCTATGCTCGGCAAAGGCGGCATGGGCGCAGTCTACCGGGCGCGGCACATCCTGCTGGGCGACAGGGTAGCGATCAAAGTCCTCCCGCCCGAGATGCGCAACAACGCTGAATGGCTGCGCCGCTTTCGGCGTGAGGGGCAGGCGGCCAGGCGCTTTCGCCATCCGAACGCCGTCACCGTTTACGATCTGCGGACGACAAATGATGGCTTGATTTACATGGTCATGGAGTACGTCGAGGGCCATACTCTGGATGCGGAGTTGAGGAGCCGCGGGCGTTTTTCGGCGTCCGACGCCTTCAGCGTGCTTGAGCCTATTATGAGCGTGCTCAATGCTGCCCACGAGATGGGCGTGGTGCACCGTGACCTGAAACCGGAAAACATCATGATCGGCGATGCCGCGCCCGGCGGACAGCCAGTCGCGAAACTGCTCGATCTTGGCATCGCAAAAATGCGTGAAATCGCCGGCGCCGAAGCGAGCGGGGCGACGGCCCTCACGATGGCCGGACAGGTTCTCGGCACGCCTTATTACATGTCGCCAGAGCAGTGGGGCGAGGCGACGCGTGATGGTAATCCGGAGATTGATGGGCGCGCGGATATCTACAGTCTCGGCATCGTCTTTTACGAATTGATCAGCGGTCGCAAGCCCTTTCGCGGCTCGACGCTGCCCGAGTTGCGGCGCGAGCACGTCTCCGTGATTCCGCGCCAACTACACGAATTTGTGCCCGGCGTGCCGGAAGCCTTCAGCCGCGCCATTGCGCGCGCCATGGCGAAGGATCGTAATGATCGGCAGACGACCGCCGGAGAACTCTCTACCGAACTCTGGGCAGCACTTGGATTGAGCGCAGGGAAAAGTTCCGCCTTAGACCTAACGATTGCCGATGGCGGTTCGCAGAACACCACCATGCCTTTACAGGCGGGGGCGGCCACCATCAGTGATAATGAGAGCGCGGGCAGTAGCAGGCCGGCCAATGCGCCCGCCCCGCACACCTCCGGCATGCCGGAAGGTCGCAACACAAACTCAGATTTGAATGCTCCGACGATTCTCACGAAGGATCCAGCGCCACATCCCTTAGCTCGTCCGCCGGCGCATAATGCTCCACCTGCCGGAAAAGTTGTTCCGACAATTGCGACAAACCCGTCGGCCTTCGCTCTCGGGGTCTCCGCGCCGTCAACGCCGGAGACGCTCGCGACGATGCCGCAAGCGCCCGCGCCTAAACGCTCGCCGGTCATCCCGATCGTAGTCGGAGTGCTGGTGCTTTTCATTCTGCTCGGCGCTATCGGCGGCTGGCTTTTGTGGCAGCACTTTGGTGGCAGCACACGTTCTGTGGAGAACCAGCCGGCAAGGCCCACCGCCGCGCCGACAACGGGCAGTGGCACCGCGCCCACCCCGGCAAATGAAGCGGCAAATGCAGAGGTGATGCGCTACTGGTTGGAGATTAACGGAGGGGCAAAGAGCGGGGAGGGGGCGCGTGCGGCGGGGGTTGTGCCGCTCGCTTCCGGCCAGTCTTTCAAATTTCATTTCACGCCGCGCGAGAACGGATTCATTTACGTGATTGGCCCGGGAGAGAAAAATGTGCCGACAACTTTCCTGACCGCGAAACCCATTCCTCAATCGGGTGTGCAGACCAACGAGGTGAAGGCCGGCGTGGATTTCAGTTTTCCGAGCGGCGAGAGAAACTGGATCACGCTCGACAAAAATCCCGGTACGGAAAACTACACGGTCATCTTTTCCCCCACTCCCCGCGCGTCGCCCGCCTTTTTAAGGGAAACGGCCGGACACCCTTTGAGCAGAGCCGAACAGGTAGACTTGGAAAGCTTTCGGGTACAATATAAGGCAAACACGGCCGCCACGGACGTCATCAACGGGGGCGGTGTTGACCCGTTTGTGTCTGTCAAGGCGCCCCAGGCCAAAGCCACGGGCGAGCCAGTCATCTTCGATGTACGCATCGATCATAAATAAGATTGTGTGCAAGGATGATCTTTCGCTTGGATCTTCGCCCACACTACAATAATTCCTAGAGGTATCGTTTTATGCTCTGCAAGATCTTCTTTTCACTCCTATCCTTGACGCTTATCACCGGCACCGTAATCTTCGCACGTGCGCAACAGAATGAAGACGAGAATGTGCGCGGCGCGTTTCTCACCAGCCGGCCGAGTGGGTCGGCTGCCAACTCGCCTAAGAAGAGCACCGGGACGAGACGCAAAAAGGCGCGCCGAACCGGCACCGCAAAGAGCACGAATCAGAGTGTGAGTGAAAACAGGACCAAAACGGCGGCTGACGTCGGCACGAATAACAGCAGCGTTATGCCGAAAAGTCTCAGCACAGCGCCTATCGGTCTTGGCTACACACTGTACGCACGCGATACGCGCGGCGACGCGGTGCGTGTCGATCCGGCACGCGAGTTCCACGCCGGCGATCGAATTCGCCTCTCCCTGGAGTCGAACACTGATGGCTACCTCTACGTCTTTCATACCGAAAATGACGGCGAGCCGGAGATGATCTTTCCCGACGCGAGACTGAACGAAGGCGACAATGCCATCGAC
This sequence comes from uncultured Blastocatellaceae bacterium, assembly GCA_964383905.1. GTDB lineage: Bacteria > Acidobacteriota > Blastocatellia > Pyrinomonadales > Pyrinomonadaceae > CAYLJO01. The sequence goes on along the minus strand of CAYLJO010000014.1, from coordinate 6,016 downwards.
GCGCACGTCCCCTACGAAGTGCCTTCGAGCGCCGAATCGGACGAGCGCCTGCGCTGGTTTACCTTCGATCAGAATCCGGCAAACGAACGCCTTTACATCGTTGTTACACGCGAACCGCTGCCGGCTGTCCCCACCGGAGAAGAGCTCATGAATTACTGCCGGGCGCATAAGAGCCGTTGCCCATGGCGGCCACTCCCGGCGATATGGACTGAATTGAGAGCGGTGGCGAATGCACGCGTCGCCATGAATAAGAGCCGGACTTACGGGCAGGCGCAGACCGCAAGTGAGCGCGAGGCGACGACGCGCGGCCTCGGCTTGCGACAGGGCGCTCCGGAGCCGTCCGTTATTCGCATGAATGTTTCCTCGAGTACCGGGATTCTTGTCACCGCGCTCGATCTCATTCATAAATAATGTGGTGAATCGCCAGCCACTCTGCCCGCACGCGCGGCCAATTCATCAGGATTTGGTGGGCTTTCGATTATTGTGGGGATTACTTCGGAGGAATAACTCGATGAAACCTAAAGCTATGATCATTGCCTATCTCCTCGGATCTGTAATTATCTGGACAACTTTTCAAGCCGCTCCGCTCAGCGCTCAACCTGAGCCCGGTAACCTATCTTCTGCCAGGACCACGGCGTTGCCGCAGCAGAACGATGCGCGCTCGGCGCTCGTTCAAGGCCGTCAGTTCTTAAAGCGCGGCAACGCTGAGCAGGCGCTTGGGCCATTGGAACAGGCGTTGAAGCTTTTCGCACAGGCCGGTAATCACAGGGGTGAGGCCGAAGCGAGTGATGCTCTCGGCGACCTGTACAGCCGCCAGGGCCAGTACGCTGTAGCGCTGGACTATTACCAGAAAGCTCACCGGTCTTTCAGCGCAAGCCGCGAAGCTTATAACGCGAACCTGATGCTTGCCAAGATCGGCGACATGTATTACCGCCAGAACAAAATCGCTGAAGCGAGGGCCGCTTATTCACAGATGAGCGTGAGAAAGCCGGATCTGAATCCCCTCAACACCGCCCGGGCGGCTCAGTCTAAGGTCGGCAAAGCGAAGGGCATATTCGGGCGCGCACGCAGCATCGCTACCGGCACACCCAGCACTTCGACTTCCACCCAGGCTGCCTCCGTCGGTACAGAGGCGGCGAACGAAGCCAAGCGGCCGCGCGATCTCTATCGCCAGTTCATCATCTACTCGATTCACGAGCTCGGCATGGGGCGGGTCGACTACTTTAATAATCAGCTCGGCAGCGCGCGAACGCATTTCGAGAACGCACTCGGGGCGGCGGGCGGCGATCTTCCGGTCATCGGAAAGCTTGGGCAAACGCGCCGCTTCCGCATCGCCGCGCGGACCAGTCTGGGCGACATTGCGTTGAGTGAGGGCCGTTATGCCGAAGCGATAAAGTTCTATACGGAAGTGGCCGAGGGTGCGCGCCGCGACAACCATCCCGACCTCATATGGCCCGCGCAACGCGGCACCGGCAGAGCGCACTTGATGCAATCCATGCAGGAGAAGGATCAACAGCGTGCCGCGAAGGAGAAAGACGAAGCCATCAATTCTTACCGCGAAGCGCTGCAAACGATTGAGACGATCCGCGCGGGAAGCCTCAGTGCGGACGAGGCACGCTCAACTTTTCTCGCGACGACGAAAGATGTTTTCGATGAAGCTTTAAGCGTGCTGGCCGAGCGGGCTTTGCAACCGCCGGCTTCCCCGGGCACGCCGCTCCGCGGCGATGCTCTAAATGACGCGGCGGAAGCCTACCGAATTATGGAGCAGAGCCGCGCGCGCTCCCTGCTCGACATGCTCGGCGAAGTGGGGGCCAATATCACCGAAGGTGTGCCTGCGGATCTACTCAGACGCAAACAAGAAAACCTGGATCGCCAGCAGGAGATCGCGCAAGAGCTAACGGGTGTCGGAGCGGCGAGCGAGACGTCGACGAAATCCAACGAAGAGCTCGAGGCCGAGCTAAACCAGCTTTCGACCGAATACGATAGCATTGAAAATCAGATCAGAGCCGCCAGCCCGCGCTACGCCGCGCTGACACTGCCCGCACCGCTCACGCTCGCTGAGGTTCAGCAGCAGGTGCTTGATGACCGAACCGCGCTACTCGAATACAGTCTTGGCAACAACAGCTCGTACCTGTGGGCTGTCACGCAGAACGGCGTGATGCTTTACAAGCTCCCTCCACGCTCCACAATTGACCGGCAGGTTCTCGACCTACGCACGCAAATCATCCCGCCCAACGCGCGCACACCAATTCTCGGCATCAACATTGCTAATAGTCAGGCGCAGCGTGGCCTAGGCGTCGGCGCAAGGACACCCGAGAACGCCGCCGCTTTCGCTACGTCTTCCAATGCCCTTTACAAAACAGCCGTCGAACCTGCAGCGAGCACCATTGGTGATAAGCGCTTGCTCGTCGTCGCAGACGGGTCACTCAACTACATACCGTTCGAGGCACTCGTCACAAGCGGCGGCGGGGACTACTCGGCGCTTCCGTATCTAGTTAAAGCTCATGAAATTGTTTATGCGCCTTCAGCTTCCGTCATCGCGGTTACACGGCGGCAGAAGGCTGTGCCGTCGGGTAATAATGTCTTGCTCGTCGCCGATCCGGTCTTTAGCCCGGATGACCCACGCGCGCTCCGTAGCGCGGCGAAGCCATCGGATGAGGGCGCCGATACGCGCGGCCTCGGGCTGGCGAGCGCGTTGACGGATGTGGCGGGTGCGCCGGCCAATCCGTCGGCCACTAAAGGTCTGCGGCTAGCACGTTTGAACGGCACACGAGTGGAAGCAGAGCAGATCGCACAACTCGCTCGTGCTTCAGGCCGCCAGGCGGAGGTATGGACCGATTTCAACGCCAGCGAAGAGAGCCTGCAAACGCATGACGTCAAGAGATATCGCGTCATGCACATTGCTACGCATGGTTTACTGAATGCCGAACGGCCACAGTTTACGGGCCTTGTGCTCTCGCTCGTCGGAAACAAGCGCAGCGAAGACGGATTCTTACGTACCGACGAGATTTTCAATCTCAATCTGGGGGCGCGCCTCGTCATGCTCTCGGCCTGCGAAACGGGCCTGGGAAAAGAGAAGCGGGGCGAAGGCGTCATCGGCCTGACGCGCGCCTTCATGTATGCGGGAGCGCCGACTGTGGGTGTCAGCCTCTGGTCTGTCGCCGACCGCTCAACCGCGGAGTTGATGACGGACTTCTACAAACGCTTACTGGCGAAGCAAGCCCTCTCGCCTGGGGCGGCCCTACGCGCCGCGCAAACTGCCATGATCGCGGGCAAGCGCTACAGCGACCCGTTCTATTGGGCCCCTTTCGTTCTCGTCGGCGAGTGGCGGCAATGAAAGACAAAGTATGAATGATGAACGCTGAACGATGAATAAAACAGCTAAGCGTTGTCTGCTCATTCATCGCTTATCGTTTTCTTTCATCCTTTTGGATAAGGGCGTTTGTGGTAAAGGAACGGGTAGGCTAATATCAAAGCTGTTCGATTTGACCGACTTTTGTTATTGGGCGAAACATTTATGCCGATGGATCAACAGTTCATTCCCATTGCCGATACCGAAAGCGTGCAACAGTTGCTTGCGCGCTCGCATGATACGCCCGTCGTGGTCTTCAAACACAGCTCGACATGCCCGATCAGTGCTGCGGCGTACGACCAAATGTTGAAACTGGCCGGGCCGGTCGCCCTTGTCGTCGTGCAGCGCGCGCGTGACGTTTCGCGCGAAGTCGAGAAGCAAACTGGCGTGCGGCACGAGTCGCCGCAGGCCATCGTGTTACGAAACGGTCAGGCTGTGTGGTCGGCTTCTCATTGGAACATCACCTCCGATGCGGTGGAGCGCGCTTTGAGCGAGCACAAGTGAGAAGTAAATATTACATTGACCGATTTGAAATTTGCGTTTTGAGATTTCGGTAGACGCTGTATGAACGGTGAGACGCCAAGGCGTGGCCCGGCGATTGAGCCGCGCGAGATCATGCAGGAGGGCGAAGCGGGGCTGCGCATCACGTGGGCCGACGAACGTGTGTGTCATTACACGGCGCCCGCATTACGCCGCGCCTGTCCCTGCGCGCAGTGCGTCAATGAATGGACGGGCCAGCGGATGCTCAAGCCTGAAGCTGTTTCTGACTCCATCCAAATCAATGATATTGCGATCGTGGGCCGCTATGCGCTGAGCTTTATTTGGAGCGATGGGCACGAGACGGGGATCTACAGCTTCCGCTACCTGCGCGAATTATGTGAGGAGGCCGAAAGGGTTTAGTCCCTTCAGTTCCTTCTATTACTTGCGAGAATTTGAGATGGCCCAGGGGCAGAAAATTCTTGTGGTCGAGGATGATGACGTGGCGCGCGAGCTGATGCGCATGGCGCTGGAGCGTCGCGGTTACACGGTCGTGACAGCAGAGGATGGGGTGCGCGGTTATGAGCAGGCGGTGATCGCGCGCCCCCGCCTGATCATCACGGACATTAGTATGCCTTCTGCCGACGGTGTGTACCTCGTCCGCCGCGTGCGCGACACCCCGGAAATCGCTGAGATTCCGATTGTAGTGACGACCGGGTACGGCAGCGGCAACGCGACTTTTTCGCTCGCGCAGGGAGCGACCGCCTATGAACCAAAGCCGATTGACCCGGAAAGCTTGCTTGCCACTGTGGAGCGATTGTTAGTCCCCTGATGTATTTCGGCGTGCGCGTCACGGCAGCCTTATAAAGGGAGGGATCGGAAGGATTACATGGCACAAGGTTGGACGGAAGTGATAGGCTGGGCCAGTTCGTTGATTCTTTTGCTGACCATCGGTAAGCAGGTTTACAAACAGTGGCAAGAGGGGTCGAGCGAGGGCGTATCAAAGTGGCTTTTCATCGGGCAGATGGCCGCCTCAGCGGGCTTTACTATTTATAGCTGGCTCGTCCGCAACTGGGTCTTCGTCGTGACCAACTCGTTGATGCTAGTAAATGCGCTGGTCGGTTATGGCATTGTGCTGTGCCACAGAAGGCGCGGGCAGCGTCAAGGTCGCGCGAGGCATCCCGGTCTAAAGACTGAGCGTGCCTGACCGAAAACCTATGAGCTTGTGGAGCGTGATTATGCGGCGAGCGCTGGGGGGCGGCTTCTCCACGGGGGAACGATTTAGCTTGAGCGAAGGCGAAGCGGCGCGCGTCGAAGAGATCGAGAGGCTGGCGGATCCGGCCTTAATCGAAGAGGCTCTGGCCGCGCTCAAGCCGGCGGAGGTGAGACGACTGGCGCGAGGCATGCTGTGGAAGCGCGCGGGTGAGGCCATCGAAATTTTAAGGTCGTGTGGGCCGTGCCGCGATTTGCTCTCCGGCGGCGGGTATGACCCGATCGAACTGCTGGAGACGCTGCAAAACAGCATCGGCCAGCGGGACGCGCGGATGGACATTGACGTGAGCGGGGGAGGAGGCTCGCAGCGTGGGCAGGGCTTTGAAACTGAGATACGGTTCGGGCCGAACAATTTTTTGTCGGGCATCGCTTTGGACGGCATGTCGGTGCGTGAAAGCCAACTCCAGGTGATCCTGCACGAACTGGCGCACGCCGCCGGGGACGTGATTCCGCCCGACGGTGGCAGCGCCGCGGAAAGCGTTCGCAACCAGCATCGTATTACGCGCGCCTGCTTGCCTGGGACTTACCGGAGGATCATGGCCGGAAAGGAGCCAGAGCCCGGCCTGTAAATATTATGAATGAACGTGATTTTTTTAATGAGCAGCAGGAGACAAAGCGCGCCACCTATAGCTGCCCGCACTGCCGCGAGCGCGCCGAATATGATGTGCGGTGGTTGCGGCGCACAAAAAAGAATGCCTTACCGCGCGGCGCAAACGAACAGGACCGCGCGCGTTTTGCGAAATCACGCGACTATATGGTGCGAATCGACGACATGCTGGCCTGCAAGAACATGCGCTGCCGCAAGCGTTTCGAGATCCCTAACTCGCAGTCGGTCGTCTTCATTTAAGCAAGTTGTAGGAACTAAGCTCGACTTTATCCATTCAGGCTGCATAGCAAAGCGTGTCTGTGAGCCGA
>CAYLJO010000013.1:0-50333 GCA_964383905.1 uncultured Blastocatellaceae bacterium | reverse complement strand
ATAGCCAGAGACGATCTCAACTTATTGCATATTTGTCAAATTGAAACCGTATTAGGTGACCTGATCCTTTTATCCTGAGAAGCCACCGTCGTTGCCCCACCGAAAATATCATCCAACTATACTTTTCTAGCACTTACAACCAATCCTCTGAATGCTACCCGACCTTGCTTTGCCGGCAAAACACGACCCTGGCCATTAAAATCCAGATCGAAGCTGCCCCCGTCTGAGATGGAATTAGTCCACTTCGGGTGTCCTGTTATAATACAGTACTGGGTCTGGTCACAGGAGTGTCAAACGATACAGAGCATTACTCATTTGTGATTTTGCAGTCAAAATTGGGGGGTTGAAAATGGCAACCAGCGCTTCCACGCTTGATGCCAACAACCAATCCAACAGTAAATTACACGTCCTTGGGCGGCTCAATCATCTACAGCATGCTTTTCCGGCCGACTTATCTTATGGAAGATCGTTGACCACAGTCATCCAAACGTGACTATGGAGAGCGTGGCACAGCCGTTGCTGTAACGTAAGGACTCGAATTAGAAGATCTCCTTATCAGGCGATAATAATATGCAAACCGATATTGAAAGAATTACAGTCAAAGCAACAGACGGCGAACTATACATCACTGCGACACAAGAATACGACCGATTAGGAGACCGCGGGGTCCATCGCTTCGCGATCTTCGATCGCTCAGGCAACGTCATGGCCGTCGGGGAACAGCCGCAAATGCTGTACGGGAAGATCAACGAGGGGGACGCGCATCTTCTGCTGGACAACTACCGCTGGTGCGAAGAGCACGGGCAGCGGATGACCGTTTTCCACCCCCGGCTACTTGCCGCCTGAAAACTGGTCCGTCATTGTTTCTACTTAATAGTAGAGATTAACTCGTGCGAGCCCTCAGGCTGTAAATGAGCCGGCCACTCGAATGAAAGTACTCGATGGCAAAGCGGGCGACAAAGTTATTTGCGATCACACCCACTGTGGAAAGATGATTCCATGAAGGCATAAAGCCGAATTGAAAATGAGAGCTGTCGGCTCGCCTCTACACCGAGCCTTTCAGCCGAATCTAAAGCCAGGTGAAAACCGGGAGGAGCCTTGGTGAAGTATCGAATCTACATCATTGCACTGTTCATTGTAGTTTTAATGCCGGGCCTCATTTGCGCCCAGCAAACCATCCCGGCTGAGCTTAATGAAAAAGAGAGGGCCCAGTTCGATGACTTGCGGGAGCGTGGTTCCCAGGCGCTGTTTAACCTCGACTATGAGGGCGCGCGCCGCGACTTCAATGAGATCGTACGACTCTTCCCGGATCATCCGGCCGGCCCACTGTTCCTTGCCTCCGGCCTCATGGCCAAGACGCTGAATGAGTCGCGACGGCTGCAATCCGGCATTTACAACTCAGATTCTTTCTACGCGAAAGCCGATCATAAGAGCAGTGATAAAGTCGATCCACAGGTGGTCGAGCAGTTTCGTGCGCGGACGAAAAGCGCCAAACAACTGGCCGAAGCGCGCCTCAAGCTTAACCCTCGCGATACGGAAGCCCTCTATTTCCTAGGCGCCACAGAGGGGTTAAAAGCGGCATTTTCGGCGACCGTCGAGCGCAGTTTTATGGGCGCACTGAAAGATGGTTCCAACGCGGTCGAACATCACCGCCAAGTCCTCAAGCTGGATCCGAGCTTCCACGACGCAGAACTAACCATCGGCCTTTATGAATATGTGATGGGTTCGCTCCCTCTGCCGGTCAAACTACTGGCGAGTCTGACAGGAGCGCACGGCTCGAAGAAGCGAGGCCTGTTGACGCTCGAGCGCGTCGTACATGAAGGTCATTGGGCAAGTGATAACGCCAGATCATTACTTATCGTGCTTTATAAGCGCGAGAAGCGCTTCGGGGATGCGCTCGCGGTCTCACGCGAACTGGCGGCGAAATACCCGCGTAATTACCTGTTCAGGCTGGAGGCGGCCGACGCGCTGACGTCACAGGCGGCCGTCGACCGAGGGGCGAATAGAGAGGCGGAAGCGGACAGTGCTGAGCGTGAGGCTCTGGAAATCTACGACGCGCTGCTGCGAGACTACTCCCCCCTTAATCCGGCTTCGCGGTCGCTGGATCTCATCCACTTCCGCTACGGTGACTCTCTTCTCATCGCCGGGCAGCCGGAACAGGCGGCGAAAGAGTTTCTGGCGGCGGCGAGTGTCGCCGGCGCCGAGTCGAGTCTCGCGACGCTCTCGCACCTGCATGCGGCGCGGGCGCTAGACTTGGCGGGAAAGAGGAACGACGCGCTGGCACAGTATCGCGTCGTGCTGAATCGTCCCCTTGCATACGATGCGCAGGAGGAGGCGCGGAGGGGCTTACGCGAGCAATATAAGAATGAGAAGCAGCGGGGTAAAGGGCGCTGAAGAGTAAACTGCGCATAACCGGGCGTAATGTGTGAAGCAAATCCGAACCCGGCTGGTGGCGTGTATCCGAGCAAGGCGGAAATCGCAAGGTGATGAACGCCACGCTCGATTCGTAATCCGTGGGCTGGTGCCTGCTACGTCCTAAAATCATCGGGGGATCAATTCAGAGCTGCGGTACCTTTCACCAGGGAAAACTCTTCTCCGGGGTCGCCCACCAGCCTTTCCCGAAAATGCGGTCCGGCGATTGAACGCATGCTTTAACAGATCCCATGATCTTGACTCAAACACCGTATCGGTCATTGAAAGGGTGAGGCCACGCCTAGCCCCCCCGCCAGTGTAATCAGCTCTGCTTTCAGGGCCGCTCCGATGGGGATGCCAGCCCTGCGCCGCTCGACCTCCATCTCGTCCTCGATCTGACCGGGAACATAGACGCGGGCGGCGTCCGGCGTTCGCGGGCAGTTAATCAGAAGCGAGATCATCGTGTCCATGCGCTGTTTGAACTGTTCGAGCGGGATGAAACTCTCAACGCGCAACGCGGCAAAGATATGTCCGACACCCTGCGGCTCATCGAGGAAGTAGTGGAGACTACGCACAGAGGTTGAAAATTGGCCGCCCATCAGCACCCCGGTCAAAACGTCGATGATCATACTCAGGCCGTAGCCCTTATACCCGCCGAGAGGCTGGATTGAGCCCCCATTAATCACGGCCTGTGGGTCATCCGTGGGCAGCCACTCCCGGTCAAATCCCCAATTCGTAGGAATGCGCCTGCCCTCCATCATAGCGACCATGATTTTCCCGAGGGCGACGGCACCGGTCGCCATGTCGAGAACGACGGGACGGTAACGCCCGGCCGGGACGGCAACGCACAGCGGATTATTACCAAGTAGCTGTTGGCTACCGCCCCACGGCGACATAGTCGGACCGGCGTTGGTTGCCGCCAGCCCGATCATCCCCTCTTCGACGGCCATCAAGCCATAGAAGGCTGCCGCGCCGAAGTGGCTGCTGTTGCGCACGCCGACGACAGCAACGGTTGACGCTCGGGCCTTCTCAATGGCTAAGCGCATCGCCTTACTTGAGATCACCTGCCCTAAGCCTGAGCCGCCGTCGAGGAGCGCGAAAGCAGTGCTCTCATTAATGAAGGTGGGCTGTCCGTGCGGTCTGATGCTGCCCGCACGTAACCGATCAACATAAGTCTTGAGGCGGACGACCCCATGGGAATCGACGCCGCGCAGGTTCGCCGCCACAAGCGCTTCGCTTGTCAGCTTCGCATCGGCGCGTGCCACGCCAAGACGCTCGAAGCACTGCTGGCAGAACTCCCTTAATCTCTCAACTGAGATATATCCTTCGGTCATCAGTTACTTACTCAGCCAAATGCCGCCAACCGTAAGCGTTTAAGTCGCCTCACCACAATGAATATTCTAAAATCGACTCAAAACATTTGGTAGCTGTGCGCGTCAAGTTGACGGCCGCCATCGCGCCCGACTAGCTCAATCATGTCTGCGATGGAGCGACAAGCTACAAAACGGCTCGCCCCTTATTCACGACCATGTGCCCGACTATTTTTTTGCCGTTTGTAGTCTGCTTTGGACTTTTGCCCGATCTTTTCAGCTATAAGGAATGTGTCACGTTCTTATTATACTGGTACTGGCGTAACGCAGCGATTGTACGAGAGCTCATCAATCGAAAGGCACGCGGGTCATCCCGCTCCATCACGAGCAGCCTTTCATAGAAGGCATTCTTTGAACCAACCTTACTGCTCGCACTCCGTTGCTTTTTGGTAGTTTGTCTCTTTTTCATAAGCTTCATTTTGGCGGCGCAAGTGGCTGTTCGCCTCAAGGCCGACTAAAGACCAAATTAATTAGGAAATGTTTAACCTTTTTTGAAGCGCTCAAGGATGGTGGGGTGCGGCGCTTTAGTGGGGCAAATAACCGAGCGTTCAGTAGATCTACTGAACGCTCGGTTATTATACCACATGATTTGGGTTAGTCATCACGCTGACGGGCGGGGGGTGCCCAAACAGCGGGCAGCAAGTATTTAATTCCGGCCATCAGGAAGGTGGATTGCGCCGGTGTCCACATCGTCGGAGCCTCTTACGGGCGCGCGAAGGGGCAAGCTGGATTCAACCCGCGGGGCGGGTGTGAGTCGGGATGGTCGATACAATCTGGCATTCGTGCTGCGCCAGTTGCCGCCGGGCCAGAAGTGCCATTAAAGGGTGGACAAAAAGCCCCAGATGCGAGCTGCAGAGAAGTGCGTAACGGAGAGGAAGAGTCATAAATGGGACATTTAGGGCCGTTCTCAATATAGGCGCTTAGTATCGTTATATATGTCGGTCACGGTGTTTCCAGCCCTAAATAAGGGTGTTAAAAGCAGTTAAGCGATCCGGGCAGCGTACGCATACCCGCTCCGGACCCATCCTACTTAGACCCGAAAATTGCGCATGCCTCGTACAGACTTGCTCTGGATATGAGCTGGTCCTGCCTTCAAAGCCACTGAAAGAAGCCTGTCCGAATGGCGTTGATATCTCTTACGACAATGCCGGAAAACGGAACGTTATCCCCTGCCAAAACGTAAATCATAGAGATCGAAAGGATAAGTTCGACCTTGCAGAGCACAAGGCGGTTAAGGCAGTCTCGGGCATGTTTTGCCCGACGGCTTCAAGTAAGAGCATTAAGGAATAAGCGCCCATGACTGACCGACGTTTCGTCAGCGCACACCTCAGCGCGCCGCGGCGTGGCCTGTTTCGCGCGAGCCGTCATTACGCGTTACGTGCATGCGGCACGGGCACCTCAATGATTGCCGAACTCGCCCCCACAACACCGGCTGCGGGGGCGATCCTCATGCCGGGGAATACTCTTGCTACCACAAACCCGACCGGCGACCTCCGTGAAGAAAATTGCCAGTGGTATGAGATCAAAATCGGCTTTACAACGATCGGGCGCAGTTGGACTAATGACGTTGTCATCCCGCGAGAGAAGGAGTACGTTTCGCGTCGCCACTGCGCGCTCCTGGCGCACCGCGGCGGCTGGATTGAGCTCTTCGACCTTGCATCTCTCAACCACACTTATTTGAACGGCGGGCGCGTGACGAACTATGCCACCTTGCACTCAGGTGACGTCGTGACCCTCGGCGATCTCTCATTCAAGGTATTACTCTATCGAGGGCGGTGTCCGACCTGCAGGAACACGCTCAATTGGGAAGGGAACCCGGCCATGCCGTTCTGCTCCGACCGTTGCCGGCTCATCAATTTCGCGAGCAGGGCCGGGCGGGAAGATGATTAATGCGAATAAACCTACGGTCAAGCGAGTGCTCGCTTAAGAAGTGGCGCCAGCTTAGATGGATTTGACCCTCGCACCACGAACTCGGGAGTCTTGTGCCACACCGCGCACTCCTTCAGCGCGCCGGCAACACTCCCAACCATCTCGTCGCTTATAGCTATCCCCGGCTCCAGATGCAGGGACTTGACTTCGAAGAGCCCCTCTTTGCGGTGTGCTTTCGCATCAAGGCGGCCGATCAGTCTGTTGGCGTGGAGAATCGGCAGCGTGAAGTAACCGTAGCGCCGCTTGGGTGCAGGTGTATAGCACTCGAGCCGATAGTCGAAGCCGAACATCTCACGCGCACGCGAGCGATCCCAGATCAGCGGATCGAATGGCGAAAGCAGCGTCGTCAATTCAGGTCGAAGTCGGCCTGCCGCTGCACGCTCGATCAGTTCGCGGTTTTCGGGGTGACCGTAAGCCTCCTCTTCCCACCCGGCGACTTTGACCCGGAGCAACCAACCTTCATTAGCCAATGCCATCGTGGTTGCGTTCGTTTCTCGCTTGTCTGTGCGGAAGTAGTCGCTCACCCAGCGCGCCTTGGCGACGCCGAGAGCGCGGACAGCCTTGAGGATCAACTCGCGGCGCGCTTCTTCTTTTGACGGGAGTTGTGAGTCGTCCCACGTCGGAAGAACCCGCTCGTGCAGGTCATAGATGCGTTGAAAGTTGTGGCGGCGGGCGACCATTAATTTGCCCGCGGTAAAGAGCATCTCGAGCGCGCGCTTCTCCGGCTTCCATTCCCACCAGCCTCCCCCCTTACCGTCCGTCCGTTCGAAGTCTGACGAACGCACCGGGCCGTGCTCGCGGATGTGAGCGAGCAGCCGCTTAACCTCTTTGCGATGTTCGGTGACCCACTCGTGCGAGTATTTCCACCCCATACATCCGGCGTCAAGCATCCGGTGGCGGTAGAGCGGGTAATCCTCTACGGGAAGAAAGCACGCTTCATGCGACCAGTACTCGAAGATCTTCCCTTCCGCTAACAACTCGTCCAGCCAGCGAGGCTCATAGTTTCCGAGGCGGCTCCACAACACCAGGTAAGGGCTGCGGGCGATCACGTGGATTGTGTCGATCTGAAGTGCGCCCATGCGCCGGATCGCTCGCAGCACATCACTCTTTTTTGCCGCGCGGGGCCGGCGGTTCAACCCCTGAGCGGCGATCATTACCGCTCGGGCTTCAGCCTGTGACAGATCCATCATATCGACTTGTACCAACCGTGCAACAACGTATAACATATAACATGGAGCGAAAGCTATACTTTTGTTTCAATAATTCAGTCGAAAGTGTTCTGACGATGCAGATTACAAACCACACGCTTCTCCCCGAGCCGCTCGTTTCAGCCGTCTCGCAGAGGCGGCGGCCCTCCCGCGGGCAGATCTCTGTGACCGAGCTTATCAACCCCCCGCAAATGCGCGCCCTCATGCTCAATCACTGGGACGAAATCACTGAGGACGCCTCGGATCGCATCTGGGCCGCAATGGGACAACTCATGCACAAGCTCTTGGAAGAGCACGGGCGTGACGTCGAGAACCACCTGACCGAGCATACGCTATCGTGCGAAGTCGAGGGCGTCACGGTCACGGGGACGTTCGACCTCTACCACGAGGACGGCGTGCTCACTGACTACAAGTTCGTCTCCGTGTGGACAACCGTCGAGGGCGTCAAACGGGAATGGGAGCAGCAACTGAACCTCTACGCCGAGCTCCTCCGCCGCCACGGCTACAATGTGAGTCGGCTTCAGATCGTCGCCATCTACCGCGATTGGTCCAAGGCGCGCGCACAGGACTCCTCTTACCCGAACTCTCAGGCCAACGTCTTTGAGGTCCCGCTCTGGTCGGTACACCAGGCCACAAAATTTCTGGAAGAGCGGGTGCGCCTACACCGGCTGGCCGAGGAAGGCTCCTTCGTCGAGTGCTCGAGCGAAGAGAGATGGGAGCGGCGGACGAAGTACGCCCTGATGAGACGGGGCAGGAAGTCCGCGATTAAACTATTCGAGACGGACGAAGAGGCGAGGGCGGCCGTCACTCGGGCAGACCAGTATGTCGATGTGAGGCCGGGCGCGAGCGTGAGGTGTGAGTCGTACTGTTCAGTGTCGGCCTTCTGCCAGCAGCGCATGCCCAATCATGGAGATCAACAGCTTGGAGAATTGAAGCGTGTAGAGCGAGCATAAGTTTTACTCCGCCTGTGCCTACCGGACATTAGATCCCGCCAAATTTTCCACCATTTTCCGCCGATCCCTCTGATTTGGGATCAACGAGCCATCCAAAATTCGTGTTAGCGAGCCTTACGTCGAGCGGTATAATGCGGCCCGACATAGGCGCTCGGGAGATTGACTCTCACATCTGTCCTGGAAGGTTGGTATCAGTTTTGAGATAAATGGGAATTGGCCGGGTAGGTCTTATGAATGTTATACACCGATTTTGCTTGCTCATGATTATCCCGGCTGCGTTGTGGTGCTCCCCGATCGACGCCCAAGAAGTATTCGCTCAGGACTCTGCCATGCGCCACTTTTATCTCGATGATCTGCTCCATGCGCACCAATACGCCCCCGCTAAAAATAGTTTTATATTTCAGCAAATGAAGCGTGGGGACCGGAAGACGCTTGCAGATATTAAGGGGAGCGGCTCGATTCGGCATATCTGGTCAACATGGGCGAGAAGTTTTGACCCCGACTCCGGTACGGAACCCGGTAAAGTGCTGCTACGAATCTTTGTCGACGGCGAGTCGTCACCGTCCATTGCCGGTACGATTGACGAACTCTTTAAGGCCGCTGAGAAGGGCGGGGAGCGCTACGCGCCCGAGCCATCCTTCAACTACAAGGGCGCATTCAATCTTTACCTACCGATCTACTTCCAACGCGGTTGTCGCCTCGAGATCGAATCATTGGATGATCTGGCTGAGATCTACGCTCAGATTGATTACCGTCTTACACCGCGACCCGAAAGCGAGGCTCGCCTGTTCAGCCGGAGAACATCGTCGGGCCTGGATCTGAGATATATTGGTGCCGGCGCTCCCCATTTCACCGGGCAGCACCCATCGGCGGCTGGACCGCCTCTTAAGTCCAAGCAGGTCGAGTCGCCGGCTGGCGCGAGCTCGAGCGAATTAGTGCTTAAAGGCCCGGCGGTTTTGCAGGAATTGACATTCGAAGGCGACGGCTTAGATGACCTGCAACTCTCAATTTCGTGGGACGAGGAGACAACTCCGAGCGTTCACGCGCCATTAAAATATCTTTTCGGCGGCTTTGACACGCTTGCCCTCCGATCGCGGGCAGGGACGTTCACCTGTTATTTCCCGATGCCTTTCCGCAAGGTTGCACGTATCAAATTAGAAAATCCGACGCCGAGACCACAACTAATCACAGTCCGCTACGCGCTGAATCTCAGGGCAGACTTAAAGAAAGATGTCTACTACTTTCATGCGCTTTTCCGTGAAGAGAGACAAGCCGTGGGTTATCGAGATTTTGTCGTGCTCGCGACACGGGGCGAGGGACACTTCGTGGGTATTAATCTATTTGACAGCGGACACAATCACGGTGGCGGTGACACCGCCTTAATCGACGCTGACACATCGACACCCAGTGTCTTGCACGGAATAGCCGGCGAGGATTACTTCTCGTTCGCCTGGCATAAGACGGGACGCATGCATCTGCTGGCCGGAGCACCCGCTCACGAGCGCCGTTACCGGTTTCATTTCGAGAACCCCTATCCCTTTCGGTCGTCGCTGGTTTTCACCTTCGGAGTGTTTGCCGGGTTGCAGCCTAAGAGTGTGGCCTTCTGGTATCGGAAAGCAGGCCCTCTGCGGACCGACGACTGGTTTGCTCCGGGTGGGACGTGGAAAGTGCTCGGCCCATTTGATGAGAGTGGGATGATCCCTGAAAAGATAGATGACCGAAGCTATGAGACCGAGGTTGCCTTCGCTAAACGGGAACGACTCAGCATACGGTGGGAAGATGCGTCGATGGTCTCGGGATTTCTCGATTTGACGCATCATTACCGCCATTACCTGTTCACGACTAAAGGCACGGGCTTTGTTGCAGGTGTGTGCCGGATCAGAGCTCTGACCTATATTTATTCTCCGGCCGCGAAACAGGTTGAAGCCTTAATCGGTCACGACGATGCCGTCAGGGTATCTGTCAACGATGAACTGAGTGTGGCGCTCGAAGCTGCTGAGGGTTTCCACCCTTCATTTGTTAAGCTAAACCTTCGAGCGGGATGGAACAAACTCTCACTCCTGATCGACAACCGGGAAAATATTACCTGGCGCTGGCTCGGCTTCTCACTGAGCCTTCATGGAAACGATGGTCAGCTACGTGGCATCAAGATTTCCTCGAACGCTGAAACATCTTAGGTGTTATCGGGGCTGTCTTGCAAAAAAATGGTTTCGCGGGTTGCAGCTGCCGAAAAATAGGGTATCTTATCCTTGCTGCATGAACTTCTTTTTTGAGGAGTAACTCTCATTGAAAAGGGTCAACGCCAGAGCCGTTGAAATCGTCACGTCCGTGGAAGCCGGGAGAGTCTGCCGCAAGATGGCGATGATCTATCTGAAGCTGTTGAACGCGCCCGCAGAGTATTTGGAGAGTGGTAATGTCCTGAGATTTGAGAGAAGGGAAATGGCTGGCGAGTGGGTCACCCCGTGGGAGTGCCTGGTCGATTATCTTGGGGTTGGGAGTGGCGCGGCACGGCGGTCACTGAAGTGGATGAACGACAAAGGGTTAATCGAATACGACGGCAGGAGGAAGAGGGTGAGTATTCCAATTCTGATCAATGACTTGTCAAGATTGAATGAAAAGCAGAAGCGATTAAGCCATCGAGGTTTCAAGATGATTCGATCCCTGCCTTTTGATTCAGATAGTACAGTTGAACCGAGAGCAAACAAGTTTAGAAAGTCAAAGGGAAAAACTGACTGGTGTCGGAGCTAGATGACTCAATAACCTAAAGGATAAATAATGAGGCAGTACCCTGACCGTAAGGGCAGTCAGGGCCTTGAGTGTACAGCCGGTACTGCGATCATTGGGCGCGGCTCTGATAGGTCGCATTTACGAGCAAACTAACTGCCGCCTTCGGATCAGCAACTTCAATAATCAGCTTGGCGAAGCGCTCATGCTCCAACTCAATAACGATGGTCTTGTCGGGATTGTGTACGTCCCAAAAAACGAGATCACCTTGCTGGTAAAATGTTCCTGCTCTAAAAATGTTGGGAATGGCTGTGCCAGCCAGTTTTAAGCCATCAAACCATCCCATTGCGGGTTTGGGATCAGCATGAACACCTTTGATATGAGCAAGTGGTATTTCCAGGCGACTCCTTAAAGACCAGAGCTTGTCCCAGCCTTCCACCTCGAAAACGGCTTTGTCTCCCTTGACTGTTATTTCAACCATCAGAACTCCCTCCGGTTGTCTCAGGTCGAGCGCTTGACGCCTGGATCTTCTGAAAATAGGGTGTAAGGTGCTCGATTCCGTGAACCTACCACCATTATCTCTTTATTATTATCCTTTGTGTAGGAAAAAATATGATTCGCCAGCAGTCCCCAGCCGAAATACAGTTCTTGTCGAACAGGTAAGATTAAGTATCGACATGGGGCTATATACCGGGATTGCTGCGATTGTGGATACTCCCGATGGTCATTATGAGCAAGATGAAGCGGGCTCTTCGTGGAGATGTGGGTACGCGCACCATTGCCCTTGAGGCGTGGAGGCGGGCCTGCGTTTTGCTCCAGCATTGGCACGAGAGGGCCATTCTGGATCAGCTTGACGGGCGCCCGGCGGGTTTGCGCCGGGAGTTTGCGCGGATGCCTGCGCCGGAGTTGCTCGAACATTTCCGCAGCCGGCCCGATCCAAAATTTCTGCCGGGCTTTAACGCTCCGGCGCATGCTACAGCAGACCTGCAGCATCAACTCTTCCCCGCGCAAACGGAGCAATTAATCAGACGTGCGGCGGAGATTACAGAGAAACACCGCTGGCCTCTGCTGGGCTATCGTGAAATCTGTTTCGGCGAAGAGATTAACTACCGGCGCGACCCGATGTCGGGCGCGGAGTGGACACTCGATTACCACGCGGCGATGAAACTGGTGCGCGGTGACGGCTCGGATGTGAGGGTGTTGTGGGAGCTAAATCGCCTTGCTCACCTCATCACACTTGGTCGGGCCTACTCAATGAGTAGTGATGAGCGGCTTGCGTCCGAATTCTTCACGCAAGTGGAGAGTTGGGCCGCACAAAACCCTCTCGGCCGAGGAGCGAACTGGTCGAGCGCGATGGAGGTCGCCCTGCGCGCGATCAACCTCCTCGCCGCGTTCACGCTTTTTCGCCGCTCGCCGCAGTTGGACCACATCAGGCTCGCGAAGCTTCTGGCGCTCTTTGAGCATCATGGTGAGCACATCCGTCGTAACCTGGAGTTTTCCTACCTCTCAACCAGTAACCATTACCTTTCAGACGTGGCGGGCCTGCTGTGGCTGGGCGTGATGTTACCTGAATTGGCGGCGGCCCGGTCATGGCGCGAGACGGGCCATCGCGAGATGCTTCGCGAGATGGACAAACAGGTACTGGCCGACGGCGCGGATTGCGAAGCTTCGACGGGCTATCATCGCTTCGTCCTCGAGCTTTTTCTCTACTCTTTTGTCCTCTGCCGCGAGAATCAGATCGAGATCGAAGAAAAATACTGGCGCAAGCTTTATGCAATGCTCGGTTACCTGAGGACCTATCTACGGCCGGACGGGCGCGCGCCGCTCATCGGCGATACGGACGGCGGGCAAGTGTTGCCGTTGCTCCATCGTGCGGCGGATGACCATGCCTACGTTCTCGCGCTCGGTGCAACGGTCTTTAACGAGCCGCGTTTCAAGGTTCAGACGTGGGCCATGCCGGAAGAGTTATTGTGGTTTCTTGGCGAGCAGGGCGTGCGCGATTATGTAAACCTTGAGCCGCCGCACGAGTACGCAGCCTCGCAAGCTTTCCCCGAAGCCGGCACATACATCTTACGCGAAGGTGATCTCTACCTGCTCTTTAACGCGAGCGGCAGCGGGCTATACGGGCGCGGCTCGCATGGTCATAACGATGCGCTGGGTCTGGAAGTGCATGCCTGCGGTCGCCTGTTTATCGTTGACCCGGGCACATACGTCTACACGTCCGATTTCCACGCGCGGCATCTCTTTCGTTCGACCTCTTACCATTCGACCGTCGAAATAGATGGAGCAGAGCAGAACACGACCGACGAGCGTACGCCTTTCATCATCGGTGACGAAGCGCGCCCGCGCGTATTGCGTTGGGAGGTGACACCGGACCGGGACATCGTTGTCGCCGAACACCACGGATACCAAAGACTTGCCGCGCCCGTCACGCATCGCCGGAGCGTCTTGTTTAATAAGCGGGAGCGATTCTGGAGGATTGATGATGCCTTGCTTGGAGGGGGTGAGCACGCTCTACGCTTTCGCTTTCACCTCGCCTCGGCTCTTGAAGCGAGCATGGACGCTGACTCGACAGCGCTGATCTGGGATCGGATGAGCGGCGCGAGACTGATAATCTCTGCGCTTGACATGGATGAGCAGCCAGAGCTGGAAGCCCGCTTCATGTCCAGAGACTACGGCCAGAAGAGTTCCTCAGCCTCCCTGTGCTGGACCGTACGCGTGCATGTCCCCGCTATTTTCCGCTGGGTCATTGTCCCGGTTTGCCCGGGCGAAGATGAAAACGAGCGACGTGCGATTATCGCGCGTTTACGAAACTCAATAGAGGAAGAACGCTTTTAACCACCCGGCCTATGCCGGCGAGGCGTACGGCATGTGTTTGGTGACGCCGCCGAGTGGGGATGGAAGCGCATCGCTTCTCGATGTCAAAGAACAAGAAGCTTCACTGCGCCCGTCTCTGAGACGGCCATTCTCATCAAGCCACAGCCTTTGGCGGGGCTTGTCTTAATCCCCAAATACTGAGTGGAGCTTGCGCTTACCTGATGCGCTTTGGTACAATTTCGCCTCGAACTTTGTCACGGTAGAGGGTGGGCGGTTCAAATCCGCTCGCGCCTACCAAATTTTCCAAATTTTTGATAGGAAGCTCCGGAAGTCCTTCGTCATGAATCGAACGTACACTCGATTCTGAAATTTTGATTGCCGAACCTGACCGGCGTGATCAGGCTCGCGGCGAAGGCGCTCCTATCGAATCCGATCTCATAGAAGTTGCCGTTTTATCACCGGCACAAGAAAAATTTCGGTTGAAGCTTCTTCCGCGAGGCCGCCCGCGAATAGGTGACGCATGGAGACCGCAAGGTGACATGCCCACATACGGGGTGCGCCTGGCAGTCCTCAGCAGCAGAAGTGGAGACCACAAACGATGAGCGATATTAATGTCCAGTTAAAAGATGGCGCGGCGGCGCTGGTTAATGCGCCGCTCACTGTCGCCGAAGCTCTGAAAAAGCTTGACCGCGAAGCAGCCAAGCAGGCGCTCGCGGCGCGCGTCAACGGGCGCGAAGTAGACCTCGCGTTCACACTAGATGCGCAGGAGAACGGCGACTCCGTCAAGATCGAGCCCGTCCTCCCGCAGACCCTTGAAGGATTGGATGTGCTCAGGCATTCGACGGCTCACTTGCTCGCCGCCGCCGTGCTCGATCTGTTCCCCGGAACCAAGCTGGGGATCGGCCCGGCACTGCTGGACGATCCGCGCTACGGCTTCTTCTACGATGTCATCACCCCGCGCCCGCTCACGGAAAGCGATCTCCCTGTGATTGAAAAGCGGATGCGTGAGGTCGCGAAGCGCAATCTTCCCTATCGGCGCGAAGAAATTCCAAAGGCAGAGGCTTTACGTCTTTTCGAAGGCCGCGACGAGCCTTTGAAATGCGAGTTGATCGCGGACAAGGGCGGTGATACGGTCAGCGTTTATTATATTGACGGCTCGCCCTTCATAGATTTCTGTCTCGGCCCGCACGTGCCGAACACGAACAAGCTTCGCGCGTTCAAGCTGCTCTCGCTGGCGGGCGCATACTGGATGGGTGACCCCTCGCAGCCGCAGATGCAGCGCATCTACGGCATAGCCTTCTTCACACAGGAAGAGCTCGACGCGTGGCTCAAGCAGCGTGAAGAGGCGGAAAAGCGGGACCACCGCCGTCTGGGCCGCGAGCTCGACCTGTTCTCGATTCAAGAACAGTACGGCCAGGGACTCATCTTCTGGCACCCGAAGGGCGGGATGATTCGCCAGCAGATGGAAAACTACCTGCGCGAAGAGCTGCTCAAGCATGAGTACAGTTTCGTGTACACGCCGCATATCGCCAAACGTGAAATCTGGCAGATCAGCGGGCACGAGCAGAACTACGCCGACTCCATGTTTGCGCCGACGACACTGGAAGAGCATGAGTTTCGCCTCAAGCCGATGAATTGCCCGTTCCACATCGGCATCTACAAGTCTCAGCAGCGCTCTTATCGCGACCTGCCACAGCGTTATGCGGAGATGGGCACGGTCTACCGCGCGGAATTGTCGGGCACCCTGCACGGCCTGATGCGCGTGCGCGGCTTTACGGTGGATGACGCGCATCTCTTCTGCCTGCCGGAGCAAGTGCAGGCAGAGATCGGTGATTGCCTGGATTTTGCTTACAAGGTTTTTCGGACCTACGGATTTGACAAGATCAGGATCGAGCTTTCCGTCAAAGGCAGCGATACGAGCAAAAACTACCTGGGCACGGAGGAGAACTGGGCGAAGGCGGAAGCCGCGCTCGCCGAAGCCTTGAGCGAGCGTGGTATCCCTTACGAGCGCATTGAGGGTGAAGCAGCCTTCTACGGCCCGAAGATAGACATCAAGATCGAAGACGCGATCGGTCGTTTGTGGCAGTTGGGAACGGTGCAGCTGGATTTCAACTTGCCGGAGCGTTTCCAGCTCGAATACATCGGCGAAGACAACAAGCCGCATCGCCCGATCATGATTCACCGTGCGCTGTTCGGTTCGATGGAGCGCTTCTTCGGCGTGCTCATTGAGCACTACGCGGGAGCGTTTCCGCTGTGGCTGGCGCCCGTGCAGGTGGCCGTACTGCCGATCACAGACCGCGTTAACGAGTATGCCGAAAAGGTTGCGCGGGAGTTGCGCACCGCGGGCCTCCGGGTCGAGGCAAACATGCGCGGCGAGAAGATCGGCGCGAAAATTCGTGACGCGCAGTTGCAAAAAATACCCTTCATGCTCGTTTTAGGCGACCGCGAGATGGAGGAAGGCAAGGTCGCCGTGCGCGAGCGCACACGCGGCGACATCGGCGCGATGTCGCTCGACGAATTCAGAAACATGGCGCGCAGTCTTGTTGAATCGCGCGCCATAAAAGTCCTAGAGTCTGGGGTCAGTTTGACTCCTTAGACTCTCTGGACTCCAGATCCATTGCACTGGAGGTGTAGCAATAAATACAGGCTTTCGTGGACGCGGCCAGCGCCCAGATAATCGTCGCGCTCCGGCCACTCGCATTAACGAACGTATTCGCGTGCCTGCCGTGCGCGTCATCGGTGAAGAGGGTGAGCAGCTCGGCGTCATGGATACACGCGACGCCATCCGCATGGCCCGCGAACGGGGATTAGATCTGGTCGAAGTGGCGCCAAACGCCGAACCACCTGTCTGCCGTATCATCGATTACGGTAAATTCCAGTACGAGGCGAAAAAGAAAGCGGGTGAGGCTAGAAAGAAGCAGGTCGTCATCACCGTCAAAGAAGTGAAGTTTCGCCCCGGCACTGACGATCACGATTATAACTACCGCATGAAGCACGCGCGGGAGTGGTTGCAGGAAGGCGATAAGGTTAAAGCGACGATTTGGTTCCGCGGCCGCGAGATGGCGCACCGCGAACTCGGCGCGCGTATTCTGGAGAAACTTGAGGCCGATCTGTCCGACATCGGCGAAGTAGAGGCGCGCCCGCGCATGGAGGGCAACCAGATGTTTATCATCCTTGCTCCGAAGCGGCTTAAAGGTGCTGCCAAGCCCGGATCGACAGGCGCTAAACCGGATCAGGGAGAAAAGCCTCAGTAGGTCTTGGAAGGGGAAGCAATCTTAAAATTTCAGATTATTGGTGGAGTAATCATGCCTAAACTCAAAACACATAAAGGCGCGGCGAAGCGTTTCCGTTTGACTGCGACAGGTAAGATCAAGCGCGGGCATTCACACGCGCGCCACATCCTGACTAAGAAGACCAACAAGCGTAAGCGTCTGCTGGACATTGACACGCTCGTTTCCGAAGGGGATCAGAAGCGCGTCGAAGCGATGCTGCCGTATGGCCGTAATTAAAGATAATGATGATCGCTGAGCGATGAACGATGAATAAAAGATAGATGCTCTTCATTCATCGTTCTGCGTTCATCGTTTAGTAGGAAGGGGGACGAGTTATGCCTCGTGCAAAACGTGGAAATAAACGCGTCGAACGGCGCAAAAAGATCCTTAAATTAGCCAAGGGATACCGCGGCACAAAATCCAAGCTCTACCGCTCGGCCAAAGAGTCGGTGGAGCGCGGCCTGAATTTCGCTTACACGGGACGTAAGCAGAAGAAGCGTGACTTCCGCAGCTTGTGGATCGTGCGTATCGGAGCCGCCGCACGGCTCAACGGGCTGAATTATTCACAGTTCATGCATGGTCTCAAGATCGCCGGCATTGAGCTTGATCGCAAAGTCCTGGCGGATCTTGCCGTCAATCAACCGGCCGCGTTTACCGATCTTTCAGGGCAAATTAAGAGCGCTTTAGAGAGCGAACAGCGCGAGCGCGCTGCCGCGGCTTAATGGGTCATCAATCAAGGATTTCAACAATGCCGGAGGGCGTGGGTCGCGGAGACCAAAAGCTCCATCCAAAAGAGCAAGCAGAAGCGGCGCGCAAGGCGTTCGAGCAAGAGTTCGAACGCTTTGCGCGCTTTCGTCATAGTAGTCCGGACCGGAATCGTCTAACGCTCAAAGAATCGGAAGCTCTCGACCACGAGCTGGGCGATTTGCGGACGCGACATACGGGCAAAAAGAGTAGGCTTGCGGGGGTCAAAAAGTTGATCGGGAGCGTCGCCGCCGAAGATCGCGCCGCCTTCGGTCAACTCGTGCAGCGAATCGAAGCTGATATTGTCCAGGCCGTTGAGGAAGCGCAAGCCGCTCTCAAAGAGGTCATGGACGCTGCGCGGACGGAGCGCGAGCGTATCGATGTGACGCTGCCTGGAAGGCGTACGCGCCGGGGTCATCTTCACCCGATCACGCTCTTGCGCCAGCGCATTGAGGATATCTTCGTCTCGCTCGGTTATGCGATTGAAGACGACCGCGAGATCGAAACAGACTTTTACAACTTCGATGCGCTCAACATTCCTGATAATCACCCGGCGCGCGACCCGCAGGATACTTTCTATACCACCGGCGGCCTTGCGCTTCGTTCGCAAACTTCGACGGTGCAAATTCACGCGATGCAACGCCGCCGGCCTCCCTTGCGGATGATCGCCCCCGGACGTGTCTTTCGTCGCGACACGCCTGATCCGACGCATAACCCGATGTTCTTTCAGGTCGAAGGGCTTTACGTTGACCGCGGCATCACGATGGCCCATCTGAAAGGCACGCTGGCAGAGTTTGTGCGGCGTTTGTTCGGCCCACAAACGCGCACGCGCTTCCGGCCCTCGTACTTTCCCTTCACCGAGCCGAGCGCCGAGGTTGATTACAGTTGCTTCAAATGCGGCGGGGCGGGCTGTCGCATCTGCAAAGGCTCCGGCTGGATCGAACTCGGGGGGTCAGGGATGGTCCATCCACACGTGCTGGAACAGGTGAACATTGATCCGGAAGTGTTTTCAGCATTCGCCTTCGGCCTCGGTATTGACCGTATGTGCGCGCTGATGTACGGGCTTGACGACATTCGCCTGCTTTTCGAAAACGACGTCCGCTTCCTTGAGCAGTTTCGTTAAGCGTATTGGCACAAACGGCATATAAGAATTTGTCAACAATGGCGACTAAGAATTCGGCAGATACGCAATCAACACTCTCCGTTCTTTGCATTGATTCTTAGCTTTCAAGTGGCGGCTCATCCGCCGCTTGGTCGTCTTGGCATCCGGGTCATTGCTGTTGTCCAACACCAGTAGTTGTACGTCGCTGAAGACCGTCTCGACCGGATTATCATCGGGACTCGCTTTGGGCAAACTGACGAGAGCGCAGATGTAACTGCCGCATGACCCGCTTGGTCTCGCGCGACTTGCACGGGTGCGCTCGGTCTTGATCTAACGCGACCCAGACTTGCTCGGTCCGATACCAGCGACGTACTTGACGCATGAAGCGGCAGACGAACTCGCTGCTCTTGCCCTCGTAATAGGCGAGAGCGACGTCTGCCAGTCGCCACGTCGTAAGCCAGGAATAGATAGAACTTGCCCCGCGTGCGTTGCTGCTTGGGCAACACCAGGCGCTCTTCGCTGGTGAGAGCGCCGCCCGCCGTAGGCCTTGATATAGACTGGCTTGACATCGAAAAAAGCAGCATGCCGCCCAAGGGCCAAGTGCCGCCAAATCCCGCGCAACCGGCGCAAAATGGCTAATCGCTGTGGGTCGCGGCTAATGACTTTGCGCCGGACGCGCGCAAAGTGCAGCCCCCTTTTTTGAGCACGCGGCGCAAGTGCTCGCGGCTGATCCGCTGTACGATCCGCTCTTTGATGAGGTAGGCGCGCAAGCGGCACAACGTCCAGCGGCTGACGGGCAGCCCCAGGTCGATGGGCGACAGATCGGCCAAGTGACAGATGCGGGCTTCTTGCTCCTGGTTGAGCAGCTTGGCAGGCCCACCCTTGCGCGGCGGCTGCAAGCACTCCAGGCCGGCAGCAGCGAAGGCCCGCAAGTCAGCATAGACCGTCAGGGGGTGAACGCGAGAGTGCTGCGGCAATGTCGACACCGCTCAAGCCTTCGCCGTAGAGTAGAATGACTTGGGCGCGGCGTTGTTGCCGGGGGTGTAACTCGGCGCAGAGTAACTGATCCAGCTTCCTGAACTCAGCTAGACGTGGTGTGCGGACTTTCAAAGAGCGAGCCATAGTTGAATCTCCTCAAGCAAGGTTGATTCAACTATTCTATGTCAGCATTGTTGACAAATTCTTATATCAAGTTGTTGCCAATACGGTTAAGAGTAATCGGTAGTTGTCAGGGTTCATAACATCGTGAACACTTTTTTCGCTTACGATAGTTGAAGCAAGGGTCACAACATCGTGAACATCTTACGTCGCCGATTACGCCGCTTGAATTCAGGAAGTAGCGGGGCGACACGTTCAGCAATCTCATAATGAAACGTCTTGACCAACCGAACTGGGGCCTCAGGAGAACGACGATGGTAAATCTCCAATCGTTGCTCGGGGGTGATAATCGTGGCCCAGACATATTGACCGGCCAATCGCTGACCGGCTTGCCATTGCTCATTCAAGAGCGAAATGTCGCCGCCCGCCTCGACCTGACGAATGAAATGCAGCCGGCCTGCCGTCACCGGCAACTCTTCAGGCAGCGCACGTATTTGCCGCCGACTCAGCCGCTGACGCTCAACTCCGCGGTGGGCTTGCAAAGGAGTCTCGCCCTGCAAGGATGGTGGCTCGTACTCTTGCATCTACCACTGCTCAAACTGTGGCCCGGCGCGCCGCACCGCCTGCAGCGAACGAAACCGTCTCCGCCCCCAGAAGCCCTGACTCCACAAGCCATTGAGTCGTTCGACCATCGCGTTGCGTTCGGGTTCGTGCGGCGGGATGAACAGCGGCTCTCGCCCGACGTACAAACACAAGCGAGTGAAGCGTCCGAACACGCGCGCCATTTTGTACCCGCCACAAAAGGCCGCATCGTTGTCCATTTGCAGGGCGTCCGGCAAGCCCAACGCTTGCCACGCTTGCAGCGCATGGCCGATGACGGTCGGCAACCCTTTGTCGGTGCCGATGGTTTGCTGCAAAGCATGGGTTTGCAAATCCGACGTGTGAAAGGCAAAGACCTTGCAGCCGCCCGTGAGAAAGCGCGCCGCCCAGTCCATCGCATGGAGCACATAATTGGCCGCAGGGGTTGGTCGGGGGTAATACACGACGCGCGCCGGGCGTGCCCCTTTGATCACTCTCCCTTCGTGCAAGATGCGCTTGATCGTCGAGAGCGAAGGAAGCGGCCGCCGCCGCGCGAGGCGCAATTCGTGCTGAATGGCACGCGGGCCAATGAGTCCAACTTTGCGCTGCACGAGCCTGTGGCGTGCCTGAATGACCAGTCGCCGAGCGTCTTCGTCGTAGCGACTGGCCACCCGATGCGGACACCGGGGCTGACTCTTGAGGCCCTCCCACCCAAACTGGTCGAAGCGTGTTCTCCATTTGAACAACCAAGTCCGAGTGCGCCCGAGCAGTTGCAGAATAGGTTGCGGCCGCACTCCTTTAAGTATCAGGCGAATCGCCCTGCGACGGAGATTGCGTTCTCTGTTCTCGTCCATGCTGCCTCCTTTGCAGGCAGCATGAACTAGAAGTGATGTTCACGATGTCCTGAGCCTTCGCTCAATTATGTTCGTTCACGATGTCTTGAACCTTTCGTGTTCACGATGTCTTGAGCCCTGACAGGTAGTCAGTAGTAAGCCGAAAGCAAAATTTTTAGCTGACTACTGACTACCGATTACTGGTTACTTATGATTATTAGTTACGATTGGCTCCGTGAATTGTCTGGTACGGCGCGCGCGCCGCGCGATTTGGCTGAGCGTTTGACAATGGTCGGCCTCGCGGTGGACAGTGTGCACGAAGTAGGCGGGGATTACATCCTGGATTTTGATCTGACGTCGAACCGTCCCGATTGCCTGTCCCACCTTGGGATTGCGCGCGAGGTCGCGGTCATCGAGAACAGCCAGGTGCGCTTGCCGCAGGTGCCGCCACCGGCCGGTGGCGGGCGAGCCCGCGCGCTTACTTCCGTCGAGATACTTGATGAGGAGTTATGCCCGCGCTATGCGGCGCGAATCATCCGCGGCGTGGCCATTGGGCCATCGCCCGACTGGTTAGTGAGACGCCTTGAGGCAATCGGCCAGCGGCCCATCAATAACGTTGCCGACGTCACAAACTATGTTCTACACGAGCAAGGCCAGCCGCTTCATGCTTTCGACCTCGCAAAACTGGCGGGGCAGCGAATCGTCGTGCGTCGAGCAATGGCGGGCGAAAAGATCAAGACACTTGACGGGATCGAGCGTGAGCTGGATGAGCAGATGCTCGTCATCGCGGACGCCGTCCGCCCGGTTGCAGTGGCGGGCGTGATGGGCGGTGAGGAGACGGAAATATCCAACGGAACGCGCGATGTATTGATCGAAAGCGCTTACTTCAATGCCGCCTCTGTGCGCCGTACAGCCCGTGTACTGGGGCTACATACGGAGGCCTCGCACCGGTTCGAGCGTGGGGTGGACTACGAAGGCGTACTGCGTGCGCAAGAGAGGTGTGTCACGCTAATTTGTGAGCTCGCGGGCGGGACGGCCACGGAAGACGCAATCGACGTTTATCCTAAGCGGGTCGAGCCACCGGAGGTTACGCTGCGGGCCGAGCGGGTCGCAGCCTTAACCGGGCTTCGCGTCCCGACCGCAGAGATGCGGCGTATTCTGAGGGCGCTCGGTTTCTCGACTCGCCCGGAAATGACCTTTGAGGTAACCGAACAGGTTCGGCATGGTAATCCGACCGAAGACTTACCCGTGGGCGCGAGCGGGGAGATGGCTTTCACCGCCCCGACATGGCGCGTCGACATTGAGCGGGAAGAGGATCTGGTTGAGGAGGTCGCGCGGCACACCGGTTATGAAAAGATCGCCACCGAGCTCCCCGCATCGAGCATCGCGGGCGAGTACCAGCCGAGTGAACGGAAGAGACGTGCGCTGCGCCGCGATCTGATCGCTCGCGGCTTTGATGAAGCCATCAACATTAGCTTTATTGATGTGGCGCACGATGATCGCTTTGAATTGACACCTTACTTTGCAGGTGCGGAAGGCGGCGAGAGCAAATTCGTCACTCTGCGCAACCCGATCATCGAGGGTGCGACGCGTATGCGCCCGACGCTGCTGCCGGGTTTGCTCCAGGCCGTCCGCCATAACTTTAATCACGGCACGCGCGACCTTCAGCTCTTCGAGATCGGGCGCATCTTTGTCATGCACGGTGGGCACTCTGGTTTGCCGGACGAGCGCGAGGCATGTGCGTTGGTGGCGACCGGCGGGGCGCTGGAAGAAGGTCGCGCGGGCGCGGCGCGTGAGCTTGATTTCTATGACATCAAAGGGGCATTTGAATCGGCTGTCGAGGCGATGAATCTGGGCCCACTCAGGTTCGAGGCCACACACTCTAAACACCTGCGAGAGGGCCAGGCGGCACGGATTATTGACGCCGGACAAAACCCCATCGGCAGCATCGGAAGGCTCGCCGAATCCATTGCCGCCATCTATAAGTTTCGCCAGCCGGTTTACGTCGCGGAAGTAGACCTGAGCGCGCTTCTCAACTCCCCGGAGGCGCCTGTCGTTTACACCCCCCTGGCGCGCTACCCGGCCGTCGTGCGTGATCTTTCTGTGCTTGTTGATCGGCGGGTGACCTTTGCCGAGATGCGGCGCGCAGTATTCGAGCAGCGGTTGGAAAACTGCCGCGATGTGGCACTGGTTGAAGTTTACGAAGGCGCAAATGTGCCCGAAGGAAAGCGCTCGGTGACCCTGCGCATTGAGTATCGCGCCGATGAGCGGACGCTGCGCGATGAAGAGGTGGATGAGGTGCACCGGCGCATCGTGGGCGCGCTGAAAGAGGAATTTGGCGCCGAGTTACGCTGAGAAGGCGGTTTTTTAACCCCCAAGCGGCTGCCGGCGCGCGCCCGGAAGCGCCAAAATTGAGGCCGCGACCTTAATTTCTTACTTCAACAGTCTAGGTCTTGCGCTTAGGGGCGCGAAGTCGCATAATCATGCGGCTCGTTTGATGTCCTTGCGAAAATTTTTTAAGGAGAAGCGATGGTCGGATTATCAGGACTCGAAAAATTCTCGCACCTTGAAGATAAAATTTACCGCACCATCGAGCTGACGAAAACCCTTCGTCAGGAAAAGGAAGGGCTGGAGCGCGAAATAACCTCCATCCGGCGCGAGCTCGGAAGCCTTCTCAACGAGAAGGAGCGGCTCGAAGCACAGGTCGAGCGTCTGCTGGCGGAGCGTGACACCATTCGCATGAAAGTCGAAGCCATGCTCGATGCTATCGCCGTGCTCGATCCGGAGATGGCTGAGGTGGTGCGCAAATGAAGGACGGACGTGGCCGCATCAATCTGGGCAAAGGCAATATGGATACAGCAACCACGCCGACGATTAGGGTCGAGATTTATAATCAAACCTACAATATTCGCTCGGACGGCGACAGTGAGTACATCACACAGCTTGCGGAATTTGTTGACAGCCGCATGCGCGAGATTTCTTCCGGCACGCTGACCGTAGACTCTCTCAAAGTCGCTATCCTCGCCGCGCTGCATATCGCCGATGAGCTGCACCGCTTGAAGCGCCTTCACGAACAGACCGATTCCCAGCTCGCTTCGCGCAGTGCCGAGTGCGCAGAGATGCTCGATCGTTTGCTTAAAGTTCGTAACACTGTCGAGCAGCATCAGCAGAAAAGTGGCACGACCGGCAATATCGCTTTTACATGAAGAGCCGAAGACCGGATGCCGCGGCACGCGCTTAATCTACACCTAGACCTCCTAACCTCTGGCGTCCGGTTTCCAGGCTATGTTAATATCTTAATGGCGGAGGGAACCGGGTCTGCGGGGTTCGTCACCGAGTTACGATGATTGAGCCAACGCCGTTAAAAAGGGAGACCGACGCCGCTTATCAAGCCAGTGCAGTCCTTCATCGTTAAGGAACTGCCAGAGGCTGCGGCTCCAAAAGGTCACCCACCTGTTTACGCAGGTTCAATTACGGCTTCGGAACGGCCATCGCGGATTTCCCTCCAGCCTTTCGTCTTCTGACAAGTGGCAAGTGACAAGAAAAACTGTCGTCCCTTTTCTTGTCACTTGCCACTTTGTCACTTTTAGGTCGGACTATAGATGAAAGTTCTCATGATCGGAGATGTCGTCGCCCGCCCCGGCCGCCTGGCGGTGCTCGAGCGGATACAAGATTTGCGCGAGCAGCACAGTATTGATTTCGCGGTGATGAATGCGGAGAATGTGGCCGGGGGCTTTTCCATCACACCACCGCTCGCGGAACAGCTTTTTGCGGCGGGTATTGATGTGATGACTTCCGGCAACCATATCTTCGACAAACGTGAAGTCATCCCTTATATCGAAAAGCAGCCGCGCCTGCTGCGCCCGGCGAATTATCCGCCGAATTCCCCGGGGAAAGGCCTGTGGGTCGGCGTGGTGCGGGGCCTTCGCATCGCCGTTCTCAATCTCATCGGGCGCCTCTTTATGCAGCCGGCAGACGACCCGTTTCGCACCGCCGACGAGTTGCTCCGAACGCTTGATCCTGATGTCAAGGTTCGACTCGTTGATATGCATGCTGAGGCGACCTCGGAGAAGGGGGCCATGGGCTGGTATCTGGACGGGCGCGTCTCGGCAGTGACGGGGACGCACACTCACGTTCAGACAGCCGACGAAAGGATTTTGACGAACGGCACGGCTTATATAACCGATGTCGGGATGACCGGAAGCTACGCGGGGGTGATCGGTATGGATCGCGCTGATGTGATTGCCCGCTTCACGTCGGTGATTCACAAACGCGCCGAACACTCTACCGGAGACGTGCGTATCTGCGCCGTAGTCATCGAAATTGACGAAACCACGGGGCGCGCCCGTGAAATCTCTCGCCTTGCGCTCAGTCATCAGTCCTGAAAGCCGGGCCCCTCGTGATGAAGACTTGGGAAGCTGTCGCCCGTCCGTCAATAGCTTGCGGGCTTTTTATTATTATTCCGGCGCGCTGCCTTCTGGAACCGGTTCAGCTTTGTATTGCTTTGATTGACTCTCCGGCGCCGGGATACTTGAAAGCAACCTGTTATAGGCTTCCGGAAAGGAGCGCACATGACCGTTGGAATCCGTTAGGACATGGCCGGTCTCGCCTTCAGCGATGATCTGCCCGTCTGAGGCTCGTACCACTTCATAGCCGAAGCGCAAGGAGCGGCGTCGCTTCTCTGTGATGTGCGTGCGTACGATCAATTCGTCATCATAATGCGCGGGCGCTTTGTAACGGCAGTAACTTTCGGCCACCACGAGAAAAGCGTCTTCGTTCTCTTCCATGTCTCGGTAGGAAAAGCCACGCGCGCGACAAAATTCCGTGCGCCCGATTTCGAACCAGATGAGATAATTGGCGTGGTAGACCACACCCATTTTATCCGTCTCAGAATAGCGCACGCGCAACATTGTTTCGTGCCACTCTTCAAGCAATGCATCTTCTTCGGTCGAATTTGCCATCTGAAAGAAACGCCTCCCACGTGATTGCCGCAGGCGATGGGTGGACTCCGAGTCGGTTAATTTGTCCGCTCCGTGTCAGCGGACTATAAAAGCGAAAGGTTAAAGATGTCAAAGCAAAATAGACTGCCCTGGACGGCTTTTCTGGCTGCCCTCTCAATCCTTGCCCTCATGTTTGCCGACATGCCTGCCCTGCTCTCGCGGGCGCAGAGTACGTCGGTAGCCCCCGCCAACGCCAGAAATGCCGCGATCATCGCAACCACCGATGCCGTGTTGCGCGAGACCAGCGACCTCCGGCAACTGCCGATCCTACGTCCGGTTAAAAGTGGCGCTCAGTCGCGCGCCCAAATTGAGCGCATGATTATTAAAAATATGGACGAGGAAACCACGCCCGAAGAAATGCGCGCTTCCGAATTGGCCCTGAAAAAGCTCGGACTCGTACCCGCCGATTTCCACCTGCGCCCTTTTACCATCAAATTGCTCACAGAGCAGGTCGCGGGCTATTACGACCCGAAGGCGCAGGAGTTTTATCTGGCCGACTGGATTGACCTGGACGGGCAAAGGCCCGTCATGGCGCACGAACTCACCCACGCTCTGCAGGATCAGCATTTTAACTTGCGCCGTTTTGAGAAATGGCCAAAAGGAGACTCTGACGCCGAGCTCGCGGCACACGCGCTTATCGAAGGCGATGCGACCCTGACGATGACCCTCTATATGGCGCGCAACCCATTGCGGGCCCTCGCTTTCATGAAGTCAATTGAGTCGAGCGCGTCGAGTTCGGAGCAGATCAACCATGCGCCGCGCGCTTTGCGCGAGTCGCTGTTGTTTCCTTATGAACAGGGCTTGACCTGGGTCACGCAGCTGTATAAGCGCGGCGGTTGGTCCACCGTCTCGCAAGCCTTCAAAGATTTACCACAGTCGTCCACACAGATCTTGCACCCGGAAAAATATTTCGCGCATCAGGCCCCGGTCAGAGTCATCCTACCCGACATTCGTTCGACACTCGGCACGGGCTGGAAGCGGCTTGATTACGATGTCAACGGAGAATGGAGCTACTATCTGATCCTTGATGAGTACTTAAAATCAGATGCCGAATCGAAGCGCGCGGCGGCGGGTTGGAGCGGCGACCGTTACGCCGTCTACGAAGGGCCGAAAGCAGGTGACATATTTATGGCACAACTCACCGCCTGGGATACGGAAAACGATGCCGTGGAATTCTTCGACGCTTATGCCAAGCGGACGGAGCGGCGCTACAAGAATGCGCCGGCCATGGAAATTGAGCTCGATGGCCCGGCGCGGGCCTGGCGCACGGATGAGGGCGCGGTTCTCATGCAGCGTCACGGTACGCGTGTGCTCATCATTGAAGGCGTGCCGGAGAAGGCAGACGCGCGTGATCTGATGAAAAAGCTCTGGGGGTAAAAAGTCTAACTGTCCGGACTCCAAAAATAGGCGGTGGCCCGGCCGTGAGGGGGCATCCTTTAGTCCAATGTCCGAAGTCCAAAGCCTTTGGACATTGGACTTTTTTATGCTATTTTTGAGGCCATCTCGAAGTTTTAGGAACTACAACCGAAACGGCTTAAGCGCAGGGGGCCTGTCTGTAAGGCAAGCGCAGCCGGTCTGGATCAGGATGAAGTCTGAAGTGCGGCCGGTTTCCACGGAGTCACGTACGCGTCTGCGCAATCTGGCCGCAGAACTCCAGCGGCTTGAGGCTAAACTCCGTCGCGGCGGTGGTCCTGACAAAATCGAGCGTCAGCACCAACAGGGTAAGCTGACGGCGCGCGAGCGCATCGAACTGCTCCTTGACAAGAAATCATACGCACAAGAGATAGGTCTGCTCGTCGCCTACGATCAGTATAATGGCGTGGCCCCGGCGGCCGGTGTCGTCACTGTCGTCGGGCGCGTCGGCGGGCGTGAAATAGTCGTCGTCGCCAACGATGCCACGGTCAAGGCCGGATCGTGGTGGCCCGAAACGATCAAAAAGATTTTGCGCGCGCAGGAGATCGCGATGCGGTCGCACGTGCCGATCATTTATCTGGTCGATTCGGCGGGTGTCAATCTGCCGTACCAGGGGGGCGTCTTCCCCGGCCAATACGGCGCGGCGCGCATCTTCTATTACAACTCGATCATGCGCCGTTACCTGAAGATCCCACAAATCTCTGCCGTGATGGGCCCCTGCATTGCGGGCGGGGCCTATCTGCCGGCGCTCTCGGACATCATTGTGATGGTCGAGAACACTTCATTTATGGGCCTCGGCGGCGCGAACCTCGTCAAAGGCGCGACAGGGCAAACGATCGACAACGAAACTCTCGGGGGAGCGCGCACCCATAATGAGCTTTCCGGTGTTGCGCATTACCGGGTTTCGGACGACCGGAGTTGCATTGAGAAGATTCGAGAGTTTGTCGCCGAGCTTCCGGTCAGGCCGTTAAGTGCCGTCTCGGTTAATGAGAGCGTCGAAGCCGCGCGCCCCGTAACTGATATTTACGACCTTATCCCGGAAGACCACCGTCAGCCTTACAACACGCGTGAGGTTCTGGCATGTGTGCTCGATGGCGGACATCTGGACGAGTTCCAGGCCGATTACGCGAAGGAGATGATCACCGGGCACGCGCGCATACGCGGAATACAGTGCGGTATCATCACCAATAGCCGGGGGATGATTCGCCCGCCCGGAGGCGGTCCGCCCAAGTTCGGCGGCATTATCTACGCTGATTCGGCGGAGAAGGTCGCCTATTTCATCGAGACGTGCAGCCGCCATCAGACGCCGCTCGTCTTCATACAGGATGTGGCGGGCTTTATGGTCGGAGCGGAAGCCGAGCACTCTGGGATCATTCGCGCCGGAGCGCGATTTGTTGAAGCAATGGCGACGGCGGTCGTTCCGAAGATCGTTTTAACGGTTAATCACGCATCGGGCGCAGGTTATTACGCGATGGCGGGCCAGGGCTTTGATCCTGACTTCATATTTAGCTGGCCAACCGGGCGCATGGGTGTGATGGAGGGCGATTCGGCTGTCCAAGCCGTCTTCGGAACGCAGCTTGACAAGTTAAGGCAGGAAGGTCGGCAGCCGGATGAACAGTTGAAAGCTGAGATGGAGCGCGTGCGCGAGAATTACGAACAGCAGTTGGACGCGAAGTTTGCTGCGGCGCGCGGTTTCGTCGACGCGGTACTTGTCCCGGAAGATACGCGTGATGCGCTGGAACTAGCCCTACGCGTTAGCCTGAATTACAGCGGCGCACACCTCGGCCAATTTGTGCTGCCGCCTGTGCTTGCCTGAGACGGGAGAGATGCCGGTAATTGTCGTCGCCAAAATTTTAGTACACAGAATTCCCCTCTTGTGCGAAACTATTAGCCGATTTACTTTTAAACCTCCTCGTCCGGCGTTACTCAAACTCAGGCACGGTTGAAAGGCCGTGTTTTGTCTACGTCTGAGACGAATCTTGGCCGCGCTCATAATAAAAAGCGCGCAGGCTTTTCAGCGGCGCAGGCAGGTTTCGCGCTCGACGCGCCGCCAAAGTTTTCACGTCCGGTGATAGCCAGAGTATTAGGACGGCGGTTGCCGTGACATCTGACACTAAAGCGTACCGCGCTTTCATGATAAACGTGCGCGATACAACACAGAAGGAGAAACATCCGTGAGCAAAAGCAACTCTACACGCCTCTTCAGCATTTTGTTTGTGCTCGTCGTCACCGCGGCTCTCGTCGGCGCCGACCTAGTTGTATCGGCGCAAGATGACCCGACGCGCGGCGGCACAATGACTCAGAATACGCAGAACAGCAACACGGGCACTCCGCGCCGCGGGGGGCGTCGCGGGCGCCGTCGTGGCGGCAATACGAATGCCAATACGTCGGGCGACATGACAGGTAACACCAATACCAATTTGTCTCCCGATATGCAGGGCAATGCCAATGCTAACGCCAATATGACTGGCGACCAAAATGCGAATATGGCCGGTAACACAAACACAGATATGTCGGGTAATACGAACATGACCATGCGTCGCGGTGGTCGGCGAGGTCGCCGCCGTGGTGGGGCGGCAACCGCCGGCACAGGAATGGCTGCCGGGAACATGAGTGCCGAGCAGGCTGACCTGTCCGGCACTTATACGGGCACCTTCAATTGTCCGGATGCCGGCGTATCCGGTGATCAGACCCTGACGATTACCGGTAACCAGTTCACGCTGAGCGGTGGCCAATCAGGTCGTATCGTGGCCGACACAACGCGCGGCTACACAGCCGTCGCCATGCAATTTGGCGGCACGACCGGGACCACCACAAGCCCAACTTCGACAACTGGTCAGACCCCACCGCTCATCGTCTCGATGCGGGCGCGCAAGACGGGTGATCAACTTAGGCTGATGACGGTGCCGGGCGCAACACATGACTGCTCGTTTTCACCCTCCGGCACGGCGATGGCCGGAGGTCGTCGCCGCCGCGGGCGCCGTCGTGCAGCGGCAGCCGGTGCGGAAAGTAACATGAATGCCAATACGTCCGGTGAAGTGACGGGCAACACGAATGCCAACATGAGTGAGAATGCTAATACCACCACGCCACGTGGTCGTCGTCGCGCCGGTCGCCGTCGCGCTGGCAACGCGAACATGAACGCAAATATGGGCGAGAACACGAATGCTAATATGACAGGAGACATGTCCGGCAATATGAATTCGAACATGGCCGGTAACACGAACACCACGCCACGCCGTCGTCGCGGCACCGGACGTCGCCGGGGTGGCAACACGAACTCGAACATGAATTCGAACACGAACGGCAACGCAAATGACAATACGACGCCATAGTGGAAGAGGCGGATTCAACCG
The DNA here is from genome assembly GCA_964383905.1 of uncultured Blastocatellaceae bacterium. Classification (GTDB taxonomy): domain Bacteria; phylum Acidobacteriota; class Blastocatellia; order Pyrinomonadales; family Pyrinomonadaceae; genus CAYLJO01. The sequence continues at coordinate 19,523 of CAYLJO010000013.1, read as the reverse complement.
GACGGCGACGTGCTTTCTCACTTTAAAAGTTATGTCGCTGTAGGGCCGTTCGGCTGTGGGCGGCGTGCCCCTACGGGGTTGCGCCGCCCGCATCGCTTTACGGAGCGCAGACCACTGCGCTGGCGCTAAAGGTTATTTAAAGTCGATTCCTATCTGACAGGAATGATGGATGAGGGAGAAGATTCGTATCGCAAGCGGACAGGGCTTCTGGGGCGACATGCTTGACGCTCCCGTGCGCCAGGTCGAGGAAGGCCCGATAGATTACCTGATGCTGGACTATCTGGCGGAAGTCACCATGTCCATCATGCAGAAACAGCGTGCGCGGGATCCTTCCGCCGGGTACGCGCGCGATTTCGTGCCGCTGATGAAGCAGATACTTACTGCCTGCGTCAAACGTAATATTCGCGTCACGGCGAACGCCGGAGGCGTCAACGTTGAAGGCTGCGCCGCTGCGGTGCGCGATGTGGCTCGCGAACTCGGACTTGGCGGGAAGCTTCGGATCGGCATCGTGACCGGCGATGACATCTTAGGGCACATTGACGAGCTTTTATCTCGCGGCGTCGGGCTCCACAACATGGACACGAGAGAACCGCTGGCGTCTGTCCGTGAGCATATTCAAAGCGCCAATGCATACCTGGGCGCAGGGCCGATTGCTGAAGCGCTAAAGCGTGGCGCACAGATTGTCATCACCGGACGCGCAACGGATACGGGCCTGACGCTCGCGCCGCTGATATACGAGTTCGGTTGGGCCGGTACCGACTGGGACAATCTCTCCGCCGGTACGATCGCCGGGCATATCATCGAATGCGGCGCACAGGCCTCCGGTGGCAACTGCCAGTACGACTGGCGCAGCATCCCTGACCTCGCAAACGTCGGCTTCCCCATCGTCGAAGCCGCGCCGGACGGCACCTTCGTCGTAACAAAGCACAAAGGCACAGGCGGCCGGGTCTCCCTTCCGACGGTTAAAGAACAGCTTCTCTACGAGATGGGCGATCCGCACGAGTACATCACTCCTGATTGCATAGCGGATTTCACGACGATTCACCTCGAAGATGCCGGGCCGGATCGCGTGCGCGTGTTTGGCATCAAAGGCCGCCCCGCGACCCGCTTCCTGAAAGTATCGATAAGTTATTCGGCAGGCTACAAAGCCGTCGGCACGCTGGTTTATTCCTGGCCGGACGCTTACGACAAAGCCCTGGCGGCAGACAAAATTCTACGCGCTCGCCTCGACCGTCTGGGCCTTCATTTCGATCAAATGCTCACCGAGTTCGTCGGCGCGAACGCAACGCATGGCCCGCTGGCGGGCGACCCCTCCCCTGATCTTGCGGAGGTTCAACTGCGCGTCGGCGTGCGGGGCGCCGACCGGAAGGCTGTCGAACGTTTCACGAAAGAGATCGCGCCGCTGATCCTCACCGGCCCGCCCGGTGTCACAGGCTTCGCCGGGGGGCGCCCTAAAGTGGAAGAGATCGTTGCTTACTGGCCCGCCCTCATTCCAAAGGCGGAGATTGATCCGCACGTAGAGGTGATGGAAGTTTGAGTGAGAATCACGAAAGAGACGCGGCGACGCGGGACCGGGGTGACACGGCGGCAATTAAGGATGAGGAGACAAAAATCCTCGCGTCGCAATCTGTTAAAGCATGGGAACGCGTGGGCTCGGAGCCGGTGGCTGATTGTCGCGTGTTTCGTGTTAGGCGTGACCGAAGCGTCAACCCCCGCGGCGGCGGTGAGTACGATTTCTATTGCATCGAAGCGCCCGACTGGATCAACATCGTGCCGCTGACCGCGCGGGAAGAGGTTGTGATGATCGAGCAATACCGGCATGGCACAAACGAAATATCTCTGGAAATTCCGGGCGGCATGGTTGACCCGGGCGAATTGCCAATTGGCGCTGCGGCGCGCGAGCTTTTAGAGGAGACGGGTTACAAAGCGCATGACGTTTTGTCGCTCGGAAAAACGCGCCCCAACCCGGCGATCCAAAATAACTGGATTCATACTTTTCTTGCCCGCGACGTTGCTTTTGAAAATGCGCCAGCCTTCGACGGGACAGAGCACACCGCCGTGCGTCTCGTGCCGCTCGCTGATGTCGATGCGCTCATCGCAGACGGAACGATCAATCACGCGCTCGTCGTGGTCGGCTTTTACCGGCTGTCTCTATACCAAAGAGGACTTATCAGGAGCCATTCCGGGCGTCGCGATTAATCGGAGGTCGAGGTTTACTAACCCCTGACCACTTACTTTTTATCAATTATGCTCATCCAATTGACTAAACTTGCGCACGCGCGCTCAGGGGATAAAGGTGATACGGCCAACGTCGGGCTCATTGCGTTGCGGGATGAATATTACCCATTGCTCGTGCGTGAGGTGACGGCCGAGCGCGTGAAGCAGCATTTCGCGGGTATCTGTAAGGGCGATGTAGAGCGCTTCGAATTACCGAATCTTTCCGCACTCAACTTTCTTTTGCATCAAAGCCTGGGCGGCGGCGGCACGCTTTCGCTAATGACGGATGCGCAGGGCAAAACCTTCTCCACCGCGCTGCTGCGCTTGAAGATTGATGTTGCGGATGACGAAGCGCAGGCGTTGGGGTTCAAAAGGGGGACGAGCAATTAGCCGTGGCGCGCGTTTAACCCGTTACTGATCGCCCTTCTTCTATGAGCGATGAACTCATCAACGTCGATCCTTCTGTCCGTCATGGCTATGCCCAGGTGGGCGGCGTGCGCTTGCACTACGTACAGCACGGTGGTGGGGAGAAGCTGGTGCTCCTGCTGCACGGTTTTCCAGAATGCTGGTATTCGTGGCGGCACCAGTTGGCGGAGCTGGGGGGGAACTACATGGTCGTCGCGCCCGACCTACGCGGATACAATCTGAGCGATAAGCCACCACGCGTCGAAGACTATCAAATGGACCGGCTCGTTGACGACATACTTGGTCTGATACGCCATTTCGGAAGGCAGGAGGCTGCTGTCATCGGCCATGATTGGGGCGCGGCTGTGGCGTGGAGCGTCGCGCTGAAATACCCGGAGGGCGTGTGGAAGCTGGCCGCCCTGCAGGTGCCACACCCTGCCGCCTGGCGCGCAAACATGACCTGGCGTCAGGCCCTGCGGAGTTGGTATATGCTCTTATTTCAATTGCCGTGGTTGCCCGAATGGTTGATCAGTGCCGGAGATTTCGCCGCGCTCGAACGTTCGTTTAAGCGAACGGTGGTGCGACGCGGCAGCATCACCCCGACAGATATTGCGATCTACAAAAAGGCGCTGCGCGTGCCCGGCGCGCTGACTGCCGCGATAAATTATTACCGCGCCAACTTCACTACGTTTCTTAAAGGCGGCCGCACAAGGGGGGTGGAAACAAATGACGGTCGGGTTCGCGCGCCGACACTCTTCATTTATGGCGAACAGGATTTTGCTATCATCCCTGAAACTGTTCGTGGAGTTGGCGCCTATGTGGATGCCCCTTATCACGAAGTACGTATTGCGCAGAGCGGGCACTGGGTACAGCAAGAAGCTCCCGCCGAAGTAAGCGCGGCGCTCCGCGATTTTCTTGAGTCTGCCTGATCATTCACGAGGTTATCTCTGACATTGACCGACCAAACGGATGGCGAGAGCAAGGAGATCCTCTACGCGGTGGAGGGCGCGGTTGCGCTTATCACTCTCAACCGTCCCGCAAAACGGAACGCCTTGAATGGTCAGTTGATCGGCGGACTCAAACAGGCTTTGAGTGACGCCGACGGGAATGAGGCAGTACGCGTCGTCGTCATTACGGGTGCTGGTGCCGACTTCTGTTCAGGCGCAGACCTCGCCGACTTACAGAGGATCTCTGAAAGCACGGTGACAGAGAACCTTGCCGATGCTCAATTTTTGATGGAACTGTTCACATTAATCCGCCGCGTGCGCGTCCCTGTTGTTGCCGCCGTACGCGGCCGGGCGTTGGCGGGCGGGAGCGGGCTCGCCACCGCGTGCGATATTGTGCTGGCCGCCCGTTCCGCACGCTTTGGTTATCCAGAAGTGAAGATTGGATTCGTCCCGGCAATGGTAATGGCGATCTTGCGGCGCAACGTTTCGGAGAAACGCGCCTTTGAATTGATCGCCCGCGGCGCAGAAATAAGCGCCGACGAAGCCGAGCGCATCGGCCTCATCAATCATGTCTATGATGATCAGGCCTTCGAGGCGGAGGTTGAAAAATATGTCGCCGGATTTGAAAAGGTGAGCCGTTCTGCTCTCATGCTCTCAAAGCAGTTGCTATATCATATCGATGCCATGAGTTTTGAGACGGCCATTAGGTCCGGCGCGGACGTCAATGCAATCGCTCGCATGACGGAAGATTGCCAGAAGGGAATCGCCCGGTTTCTGAAGAAATGATGCGTTTCTAAGATTTTAGCTGGTTGAAGTGGCGAGTAGTCCGTCCACTCAGGCAGGTCGCGCCACCCGGTGTAACTTGCGCGTCGTTTGTCATTCGCGCGGCCGGACGTTTTCGCGCAGGAACGCGACGATGTCCTCAGTGGAGGTGCCGGGAAGAAAGACGGCCGCGACTCCTTGTTCTTTAAGGCGGGGTACATCTTCCTGTGGAATGATGCCTCCAACGACGACAATACAATCGTCCATGCCCTGCTCACGCAGGAGTGAGATAATGCGCGGGCAGAGCGTGTTGTGCGCACCGCTCAAAATCGAGATCCCAACCGCATCGACATCTTCCTGAAGCGCCGCGGCGGCGATCATTTCTGGCGTTTGCCGGAGGCCCGTGTAGATAACTTCCATTCCTGCGTCGCGCAGAGCGCGGGCAATCACCTTAGCGCCACGGTCGTGACCATCAAGGCCCGGCTTGGCGACGAGAATTCGTATTTTTCGCTCAGGCATAGACAGTAATCAGTAATCAGTAGTCAGCTAAAAACTGATTACTTTTAGAACGCTGGCTCTTCGTATAAGCCGTAAACGTCCCGTAGCGCATCGCAGATTTCGCCGAGCGTGGCGTATGCGCGTACGGCTTCGATGGTCGCGGGCATTGTATTGTCGCCGGAACTTGCGGCTCGCTTCAACTTCTCAAGGGCATTGGCGACTGTGCCATGGTCGCGCCGGTCGCGCGTCTGCTGCAATCGCTCCACCTGGTGGTCGCGCACCGCTTCGTCAATGACTAGGATGGGCACCTCAGTCGGTTCGTTCATCTGGTACTTGTTAACGCCGACGATCGTTTGATCGCCGCGCTCCACGGCCTTCTGGTATTGATAGGCGGATTCTTGAATCTCGCGCTGCGGGAATCCCTTCTCAATGGCTTCCACCATGCCGCCCATCCCGTCTATCTTCGCGAAGTAGTCCAGTGCTCCGTCTTCCATCTTCTTCGTCAACGCTTCGACGAAATATGAGCCGCCGAGCGGGTCAACCGTGTTCGCCACGCCGGTCTCCTCGGCGATTATCTGCTGTGTGCGAAGCGCGATGAGCGCAGCGCGGTCTGTCGGCAGCGCGAGCGCTTCGTCGTAGGCGTCCGTATGTAGGCTGTTAGTACCGCCGAGCACCCCGGCGAGCGCCTGTATCGCGACGCGGACAATGTTATTGAGAGGCTGCTGAACGGTGAGCGACACGCCCGCTGTCTGCGTATGAAAACGTAGTTGCCATGTGCGTTCATTCTTGGCGCCGAAACGGTCGCGCATCGCGCGCGCCCAGATGCGGCGCGCCGCCCGGTACTTCGCGACCTCTTCAAAGAAATCGTTGTGCGCATTGAAGAAGAAGGAGATGCGCGGCACAAACTCGTCCACATCGAGTCCGGCGCGGACGCCCCATTCAACATATTCAAGGCCGTCACGCAGAGTGAAAGCCAGTTCCTGCAAGGCGGTCGCGCCCGCTTCCCGGATGTGATATCCACTCACCGAAATCGGGTTGTAGCGCGGCACGTGTTTAGCGCAGAACTCAAACGTGTCTGTGACGAGTTTCATCGCCGGTCGAATCGGATAGATCCACTCTTTCTGCGCGATGTACTCCTTCAAAATATCGTTTTGCAACGTGCCGGAAATCTTCTTCCGGTCCGCATTCTGCTTTTCGGCGACAACCAAATACATCGCGAGCAGAACGGACGCGGGCGCGTTGATCGTTTGCGAAACGGTGACTTGCTCAAGAGGAATGCCCTCGAACAGAATCTCCATGTCGGCGAGGGAAGAAACGGCGACCCCACACTTGCCGACCTCGCCTTCTGAGAGGGGCGAATCCGAGTTATAGCCCATCAATGTCGGCAAGTCGTAGGCAACCGAAAGGCCGGTCTGACCCTGGGCCATTAGGTATTTGAAACGGGCGTTGGTCTCCTCCGGCGTTCCGAAGCCGGCGAACTGACGCATGGTCCACAACTTGCCGCGATAACCCGTCGGATGTATCCCGCGCGTGTACGGAAACTCGCCCGGAAAAGAGATGTCGCGATCGAAATCGATAGCGACTGTATCAGCAGGTGTGTAGAGACGTTTAACTTCGTCGAGCGAGATGGTCTCAAATCGCTTCTTGTTTTCCGGACGCTTTCTTAAGGCGTGGGCGAGCGTCTCCCGCTCCCAGCGTTCGACGGCTGCTTGTTCGGGCGACGTGATCTCTTTGGCTTCCGGCATGGCTTTTTGTGTGTTCTGGTGCCGCCCGGGGTAGAGCGAAACATTCTTTGTTTTCTCTATGCTATAGAGTTAGGAGACTTCGATATTAGTTGACGGTTAGACGGGGTGTCAACCACGTGCTATCGACGCCGATACGCAAGTTAGAGGAGAGGGGCGCGGCTGCGATTGTCTTCACAGCCGCGCGCGATCGGCGGGACCCAGGACCGAAGGGAAGCAGAGCAGGAAACAAGCGGCAGACCGTCAGGCAGGAACAAATACCCGGAGTAGCCACCGGTGCGAAAGAGTCTCCACTCAAGCTCATTCGACGGGCACGACAATTTCATTGGCACGTACCATGTTAAGGCGCGCACGCGCGGCTGACTCGATAGCGCGCGGATCAGTGCGTAAACGTTGCACCTCGGTAGCAAGCGCGGCGTTTGTTACGCGTAACGTCTCGACATCGGTGCTTATCTTCTCGAACTGCTGCGATGCGGCGCGGACCTCTGCGCGTGTGCGCATGTTGACGCTTACGCAGAGAGCGAACGATGCAAGAATGATCATGGCAAAGACAGCCCATGATGGGATCAGACCACCGCGACGGCGCACCTCTGTGGGTGTGCCGACGATTTCACGCGAGAGATCCCGCACCGGGCCAAAAGAGGGAACCGCGCGCGGGGCAACATGCTGCGCGCGAAGGCGATCATCAATCCAATAAGTATTTACGGCCCTGTTCAAGGAGCACCTCCAGATCCTTCTCTAATTCAGAATAAATGCGGGCTAGAGGCCCGGCACCCGACACCGTGCATCAACAGCCACGAGCCATCCGCAAATATAAATTTCACCCCATCCGCTTGGTTCACCCGCTCGCCATATCGAGCGCTGATCTCCGCCAGTTCACGTCTTAATTTCTCTGGGAGCGATGCCACCGGACCCGACGTCAAACACAGGCTGGTTCCCCCTGATTCCAGACGGCTCACACGGTTGTCGAGAACCGCAAGCTGTTCCCTCAATCTCGCGCCGCGAATTTGACGTGCCCAATCGAATAATTTGGAAAAGTATGTTTAACACAATTTTGAGTACCAAAGCACAATATAACGGGTTTTATACGATCAAGCCCACAAGGGAATGTATTTGGGGCCGCTTTCAATCCTTTGCCTCTCAGGAGTTTAGCGGCAAAGTGGCGGGAATGTACCACGCTGAGAAAAAGCTGTAAAGACTTTTCTTTGCAACGGTTTCACGAGCTAAGTTCAATATTTACTTGAAGTAAGCAAGGCTAAGAGTATGTATTGGCGAACAATCGGCGAACGAAAATCCGCGGAGAGGGCATGTTGCCCCGATCAGTAGAAGAATGTGAGGGATAGCAAGTGAACAAGTAGATCACAGGTGTGGAAAACCTGAAAAATTCTTGGTTTTGATGATGTTGCGGAAGAGGAAAACCAAAAAGGTACTGTAACCGTGAATGTTTAATTGATCAAGGTTTGGTTTATAAAAGCATTAGTACTCGTTCCACAGGTGAGTCTCACACTGAATTAAGCTTGTGTACTTTTGATCGGTAAAGTGTTGCTTCGGTAAATAACTGCCCCTTGTTATAGTAAAACAAGATATAGCTTCTACGGCGGACGAGAATTAAGCGGCGAGGAGAACACCTGATGAGTCAACCGCGAAATATTATTGAGCTGCTCAGACCTTACGGCAAAATAATATTAATTGTTCTGACCTTAGTTGTCCTGTTAGTTCTGTTTCTGCTTATGCGTTCATGCCTCCGCAGTCGCTTAACGGGGCCGGAAGTAGCTGGGGGCTTCCCTGAGATACGCAATAAACCTCGGCCTGTAAACAGACCCTTTGAGGGATGCCCGCCGGAGGGCGATGGAGGTGATCCAGTCCTCAATAGGTTCCGTCGAGGGCTACTTCGCGGATACCAGGGAAGAAGGTCCGGAATTACCCAACTGTCACGGCGCAGACCATGACTTTCGAGATTTTCATATCTGGCTGACCAAGTCTGCTGGCGATGACCGGAGTAATTCGATTGTGGTCGAAATGACTCCGCCCGTACGTGTCAATCATCCAAACTGGCGCGTCAATGTGCTGAAGCGAATTGCCAGAGATCAGCAGCGAGTGCGCATGCGGTAGTGTCATAATGTTACAACGTGAGATGCGACATCCAGAATGGGTCTGTCTGACACATTCTGGGTAAATATACAATTCCTATAAAATCACTACATAAAACAAATAAGCCTCTTTTGCTGCAACATTTATATGTAACAGCAAGGAAACGGCACGAACATTGCTTTACAACCCGAGTTCGTCTGCCAATTGCGCAGGAGCGAAAGACTTATAGGCCCTTGATTTGAATGGCCCTGAGCAACAGATGGTACTCCCGCAGTCTCCTGAGGCATCGGCAACTTTAACAGGTGGAAAAGGAAAATTAATGCGACCCATCAAACATGTTGAGAGAGGCCTGACGCTCGTAGCCAGCGGTCTATTCAACGCAATTCAATCCGTTAATAAGTATAAGCCTAATCCCTCGTTTATTCCCAAGTGGTCTGACAAGCCGCTGCTGAAGTCTTGGCAAAAGACCAAACCGACGCTTGGCTGGCCGCGCACCACCGACTCGCTCTGCCCGAAGTGCGTTATCGAAGCACGCGAAGAGATCCTCAGCGGCAAAAAGGATGTGTCAGTTCTGATCAACGAGAAGGTGGGCGAAATCAAAGCGCAGATCATCGAGCGCGATGGCCAGATCTGGATGGTCAAGGATTGTCCTGTCCATGGCCATTTCGAAGACATGATGGCCATTGACTCGAAGTTTCTCGCGCACATCGAGCGGATGTTTCCGGGCCGCGACATCCCGGCGCATAACGACGAGAAGCTGCACAATCATGGATCGAGCACGATCAAGTACGGGCGTGGTTCGGTTCTCACAGTGGACCTGACCAACCGCTGCAACATGATGTGCGACCCATGCTTCATGGATGCGAACCAGGTCGGCTTCGTGCATGAATTGAGCTTTGAGGATGTTAAAGAGATTCTTGACAACGCCATCTCGATCAAGCCCCGGCGCCAGATGTCCGTGCAGTTCTCCGGCGGCGAGCCGACCATTTCGCCGCACTTTATCGAAGCGATCAGGTATGCGCGTAAGGTTGGTTACAACAGCGTGCAGTGCGCCACCAACGGCATCGAGTTCGCCAAGAGCAAAGAATTCTGCCAGCAGGCCGCCGAAGCCGGACTCCGCTACGCTTACCTGCAGTTTGACGGCATCGGTAATGATGCCAACAGCCACCGTCAGGTCGGCAACCTCTTCGATGTGAAACTGCGCGCGATCAATAACCTTCACGGGGCGGGCGTCGAGATTGTGCTTGTGACGACGCTGGTCAATGGCATTAACAACGATCAGGTCGGCTCGATCATTCGCTTTGCGCTCGAAAACCCGAAGAAGATCGCGTTCCTATCTTTCCAGCCGGTCTCATTCACCGGGCGCGACGAAGAGATCACAGACGTGCGCCGTTTGCAGCAGCGTTACACACTGTCGCACCTGGCCTACGACGTGAAGAAGCAGGTCGGCATCACCGAGCCGACGCGCGACTGGTTCCCGCTCTCTTTAATGGGGGCTTTTGCTGATTTCGCGGATCTCGTCCACGGCCCGGAGGCGGAATGGGGTCAGGTCTCCTGCGGCTGCCACCCGAACTGCGGTGTCGGCACGGCGGTAATGATTAATAAAGAGACCAAAGAGATGGCTCCCGTGCCGCAGTTCCTTAATATTCCCGGCCTCGTGAAGGACATGCGCCATATCACCGATACGGCGCGCAGCAAGTGGTTCTCTAATTTCATGATGGGTCTGGCGCTCCTGAAGAACTTCCGCCCCTACGGGGCACCGCAGAGCCTGACGCTCGTCGATATTCTGAAGAAGTTTGACAAATCATTCGGCCTGACAGGTAAGGACTATGGCAAGGTTGACGGTGCCCGCACGATCGAAGATATTCAGAAGCGCCGCTCCGATCCTTGGAACTTCCTGTTCATCGCGGGCATGTGGTTCCAGGACCTGTTCAATTACGATTTCCGACGCACCGAGATGTGCATCATCCCCTACGGCACACAGGAAGGCGAAATCTCCTTCTGCGCCTACAACACTGGCATCGGCTGGAGAAATATCATCGAGAACATGCACCAGAATGCGACCGTCGCCAAGTGGTACAAAGAGCATGGTCGTCATGAAATATTTGCCAAGGGCAAGGAAGTTAAGCTCGATGACGCCTCGCACAGCCTCATCCTGAATGAGGTAGATCTGACGCGCCCCCACAAGCCGCAGATGGAAGGCCCCAAAACTGCCGCCGAAGAGGCTGCAATGATGCGCAAACTCTATAATGAAATGGTGCTCAAGAAGGCCTCTATTAAACCGGACGCTCCCGTCCAGATTAAAGGCCTGGGCAAGACGACGGCGGCCTCAGTATAGAGAGTCAAGCCACAAGTACTCACGAAAGTGGCCCTCGCGAATGGTATTTAGCCGTTCGCGAGGGCCACTTTCGTCCGCCCTGTTGTACAGGCATGTTCTGCCGGCCTTGGATTTCAGAGTCCGCCGGGCTAACCGTGAAAGCGCAGGAGCTCGCTTGACCACTACTGGTTAGGACGTGTTAAATTGTTAGTCACAAGTGGCGTCGGAAGAGACGTCAAGGGTTCAACTTAGATGGAGAAAAAATGGCGATAGTTACTGTTAATCAGGGAGAGTCGATTGAAAGCGCGCTGCGGCGATTCAAACGCAGAGTAATGACCGAGGAGATTATTAAGGACGCGAAGAAGCATGCTTTCTTCATGCCGCCGGGTCAGAAGGCCAAGCTCAAATCTGCTCTCGCGCGTAAGCGCAACAAGAAGAAGGGCCGCGCACGAACGACACGCGATTAGTCGGGCCAGTTTTTCAAGCCGCGCGCAGGGAACTCACTGCGACCTCACCGTTCGTTTACACAAGCACAATGTGGAAAGCGAAATCCCCCGCGCCCCGCGCACGAGGTAAGCACTCAGGTGTGGGAGCGCGGCGCGGTCGGTCTGTCGCGTTAACTCTTAATTAAAGAGTGGCGCGTGAGCGGTCGGTTACCCGTAATGGTCTAATCTGCTTTTAGTTATGACCCGCATCCTACTGACCAACGATGACGGCATTCATTCAGACGGCCTCATCAAATTAGAAGAGGCCCTCGGCGAAGTTGGTGAAGTGTACACGGTCGCGCCCGCTTCCGAGATGAGCGGCGCCTCACACAGTCTGACGCTCGCACGCCCGCTCCGTATACGCCAGATTGATCGGCGGCATTGGACCGTCGATGGCACGCCGACCGATTGTGTGACGCTCGCGCTCAATAAAATCCTGCTTGAAGCGGAGCGGCCTGACCTCTGCGTATCCGGTATCAATCACGGCGGTAACCTCGGTGATGACGCGACCTATTCGGGGACAGTCGCGGGCGCGCTCGAAGCGACGATTCTCGGCGTGCCGGGCATCGCCTTCAGTTTGGTCGCCCGGGAGAACTTTGATTTCACGGAAGCCGCGCGCTTCGCTGTCACCGCCGTGCGGAAGGTTTTGAAGGAAGGGCTGCCCGAAGGGACGCTGCTTAACGTCAATATTCCTGTCGGCAGCATTAAAGGCGTTCGCGTCACACGACAGGGCATTAAGAATGCCCGCCCCGTTATTAGTGAGCATATTGACCCACGCGGCAAGCCTTATTTCTGGATCGGAGAAGAATATTTCAGCGGCAACTCTGCCGAGGGCACGGACTACTACGCCATTGAACAGGGATACGTCTCCGTCACGCCGCTCAGGAGCGATATGACTGATCACCGCGCGCTGACGGCCATCGAGAGCTGGAACTACACCAGCGCCGGCGAAGTCGTGCGAAACAGCTAGCATCTCGGTGAAACGTGCCCCGTTTTTATCTGGAGTGAGCAAAGCGTTGAATTCCACCCCGCTACGTCCCATCGCGCCTTTCGCCGAGTACCGCATCCCGCGCGAGCGCATGGTTGAGCGTTTGCGTGAGGATTATGGCATCCGCGACCCACGCGTGCTCGACGCCATGCGCGCTGTCCCCCGCCATGTTTTCGTTCCCGATGCATTGCAGAGTCGCGCCTACGGCGACTACGCGCTGCCGATTGCCGCCAATCAGACCATCTCCCAGCCATTTATTGTTGGACACATGTCCGAACTGCTCGAGCTTGATGAGAGGAGCCGTGTGCTTGAGATCGGCGCCGGCTCCGGTTATCAAACCGCGGTGCTCGCGCGTCTCGCCGCGCAGGTCTTTGCCATCGAACGCATCGGGGATCTCGCGCGTGAGGCGCAGGCTCGCATCCGCCGGTTGGACATCTATAACGCTACAATTAAATGCTTCGACGGTACTCTTGGCTGGAGCGCGCATGCCCCCTATGACGCGATCCTTGTCGCGGCGGGCGGGCCGGACGTGCCGGAGCCCTTACTCGCGCAATTGCGGCTCGGCGGAAGGCTCGTCATTCCGGTCGGCGGGACGCGTGAGTCGCAAAAGCTTATCCGCGTTATTAAGACCGAAGAAGGATTCACACACGAAGATCACGGCGCATGTGCCTTTGTCCCGCTGATCGGACATTACGGTTGGTCGTCCAATGCGTGACGGGCGAGCCTTTTCCTCTTGTCACCCGTTTCCAGTGTCGTGGGGAGCAAACAATTGATCGCCAGGATTATTGAGATACTCTCAGGTTACATCGTTGCAATCATCGCCACGCTCGGTTACTCGGGAATCATCTTACTAATGGCCATCGAGTCGGCGTGCATTCCTCTACCGTCGGAAGTAATCATGCCTTTCTCCGGCTACCTGGTTTATACAGGCCGCTTTAACCTCTGGGCGGTTAGCGTGGCAGGCGCGGTCGGCTGCGTCGTCGGCTCCCTTGTCGCGTACTGGGTTGGGATGTACGGTGGGCGCCCGTTGATCGAGAAGTACGGCCGCTACGTGCTGATTTCCCGCCACGACCTTGATTTGGCCGACCGGTGGTTCTCTCGCTACGGGGAGGTCATAGTCTTAGCCAGCAGATTACTGCCGGTCATCCGCACCTTTATCGCCTTTCCGGCGGGTGTGGCGCGGATGCATCTCTCACGATTCATTATTTATACTTTTGCCGGTTCGCTTCCGTGGTGCCTTGCTCTTGCTTACGTCGGCGAGAAGCTCGGCGAGCAGTGGAATAAGAATGAAGCGCTCAAGTCCTGGTTCCACCGCTTTGACTTTGTGATCGGAATTATCCTCGCGCTGGCCGTCATCTGGTGGATTTGGCGCCACGTCAAGAATCTACGGGCGGAGAAAGCGGAGGGGCGTCAAAGCGCCGAAGTTTGACATGCTACCGCGTGTCACTTAGAATCCTCAAACATTTGATTGAATTGTCGGGGCGTGGCTCAGCCTGGTAGAGCGCTCGGTTCGGGACCGAGAGGTCGGAGGTTCAAATCCTCTCGCCCCGATTTAATTAAATCAATCACTTACGGGCGACAAGAACGAGTCGCCCGTTTCCCTTTGTGACCATGCGTATAACGTTCACTGCTTCGGCCTCCACAGCAGCCCGTCTACCGAGCTGCGTTGCCCGGACGTAGCGCTCTGCGCGGTCTTGAGGCCCGAATGGCCCATGAGTTGCATGATGGTGAAGGATTCATAGCCAGCTCCGGCCAGCCGAGTGCCGAATGTGGCACGCAAGTCATGCCACCAGAGGGTTGGGTTGCGAAAATTAATTGATTCCATGACTTCGGTCGTCCAGTAAATCTCTTCTGTCCTGACCTGATTCGAATCTCAACCGTCCGCTTCACACTTCCTTCATAGAGCCAGGACGCCCCTTCCCCATCAGGCTCGGAAACGATGAGGCTTCTCTCTTTTCTACCGGTTTATTTTCGGCAAGAACGTTAACAAACACAGCTCTGCGTCGTCCGCCTTGTGGAAAGGGGTGTACCGATCGCACTCACCAACCACAACTGCAGAGCTTATTCCGGCCGTAAGGTTTGCGCTTTGCGTGCTCGCACTGGCGCAAGCTGTTTCGTACTACTTCTAGGCCCGCCTATCACAAACACTAACCTTCCCGTCACAAAGTCCATCTTTACCTTTATTAGCCTGCGTATTAGTCGGCATAGCGGCCTCCGGTGACTTGGAAGCCGTATAGCTCGCCTGAGCAATTCTGACGAAAACTAGTTAGAGAGGGATCGCCAAAAGTGATCCCCGCATTCGGAATAGTTACCCGGCAATAGGAGGCGCGGCGATGGGATTGCAGAAAGTAATCAGAGTTATAGCCATGGTCTTGAGCATGCCGGTGTTAACAAGCGCCGAGGCGCAAGCGGAACGAAAAGATTTAGGTCATGACACCACACAACTTACTCCCGTGAGTGGTAGCACGCGGTCACCTGGTGGCAATGAGAGTTTGGTTAGTAATGTTGAGATTGACGCGCGAAAAGACGGGGCGATGAGCCTTGACCGGACTGCTCCGCGCGGGAACAAAGAAGGGGGACTATCGCGGAATACTGGGAATGGGTCCCGCGAGGCGGAGCCGCGCAATAAGCAGTTACCTTCGCTCCTATCAAGACGACCGGCGCCAATACGTGAGGCTTACAGTGATGCTTCCGGCATTTTAACGGACGACAACAGTTGTAGCCGGTTCTTTGGCGGAGCGGGCGCGGGTCTCGAGGTCCTCACCAACATGATTGAGCGATCGCGTCTGACAAAGCTCGACACGAGGGTCGGAATCAGAATGTCCGGATCCCCCGTAAGCGTAACTAATAAGGAAACCGGCCTTTCGTATCGCCTCTTTGGCAGAGTGGAAGTCAACGCCTACGGGCCATTCAACACGAAGCAAAGATTTCCCACTGATGAGTATATTCCACATGTTGGCAGCTTCCCGCCTGCTACCAGGGAGGTGCGTGTTTTGATGCTTTTGCATGAGCTTGGGCATTTGATGAAAGGATCGGACGGGAACTGGTTGTTACCGGATGACGGGAATAACGAGGAGCAGAGCCGGAAGAACAACTTAATGATCGAGTCGCAATGCGGAGATCAAATTAAAGGACTTAGAAACAGCCGGGTCAGCTCTAAGCTCTTTACTAGAGGAACAGCGCCTGGCGCCATCAATGATAAGGACAAGAAGGTGGGGCAATGAACCCCCTTGCACGGATGTCTGTAAAGCCTTTACTTATAAATTCCGGAAAGCATATTACAGTTCTGCCATAGTTAGGGCCGGACATCTCTCGAGCCCGCGACCGGTCGTCCCTCCTTGAGGCCAACTCATCCCCAGTCTCGGCCGTTCTGTCACAAAAACCTTCTCCGGCGGCTCCCTCATACTAAAACTTGCTCTTTTTTAAGAGCACGACTCCCCTCCAACGAAATCCCGGTGCTTTTGATCAAGGCGTGGTCAACGGCCCGGCAACGGTCTCCTTGCTTTCATTCCATCGGTTTGAATTTATCAAAACGTGTTAAGCTTCGCTGACATGGATGCTGACGGTAGAATGATATGGCAGCGGCGCTGGCTTAGGCTGGGTATGATCTGGGGAATATGGACCCTGGTTGCGCTGTTCTTTACCAGCCAGCTATATTTTTCAGATATTTACACGGAGCACCCGATATCATTTTCCACGGCACTCTTTATGGAGGTAACATTCTGTTACCTGTGGGCACTCGTGACCCCACTGGTGATCTGGCTCGCGCGGCGCTTCCGTATTGAACGACAGCACTGGCTCCGCAACGGATTAATCCACCTCCTCCTCAGCACCGCTTTGATAGCCGTTATAACAAGTATCTTTTACACTTTCTATACAATTCACCTGAAAGGTTTACGCTCCTTTTCCACCATCTACATGTTCAGGATGATATTATGGAACCTTGACAGGGACATGGCGATATACTGGCTCATCATCCTCATGAGCCACGCTTTTAATTACTACAATCGCTATCGCAAAGGGGAGTTGAAGGCTTCGCAGCTTGAGTCACTGCTGGCGCAATCCCAGTTGCAGGCGCTCAAGATGCAACTCCAACCGCACTTCCTCTTCAACACACTTCACTCGATCGCGGCGCTTCTGAATAAAGATACCGAAGCGGCTCGTAAAATGATCGCCCTCCTGGGTGATTTCTTGCGTCTCACTTTAGAGAACTCTGGAACTCAGGAAGTCACCTTGCAAGAGGAGATAGAGTTCCTCAAAGGCTATCTGGAGATCGAGCGCATACGTTTTCAGGATCGCCTTACCACCCATGTGGAGGTTGAGCCACAAGCACTTAACGCACAGGTGCCCAACTTGATTTTGCAACCGATTGTTGAGAACGCAATCCGGCACGGCATTGCCACGCGCTCGACGCCCGGTCTCATTGAAATCAAAGCAGCAGAAAGGGGTGGTATGCTCCGGATACAGGTGAGGGACAATGGCCCCGGTCTGACAATGGATCAAGACCTCATGACCAAGTCGAAGGAGGGCCTCGGCCTGACCAACACGCGCGCGCGCCTTGAGCAGCTCTATGGATCAGCGCAACACTTCGAGATGACCAATGATCCTGAGGGCGGGTTGATTGTAACCTTAGAAATACCGTCTGGAACAGAAGTTGCCGCGACCAAACCCGCCACACATGCGTAGTAGCGGCATCACCTTGAAGCAAAGCACCGGACCGTCGAACATTCTGCGCCGCTTGTACGTAAATCACCTTGTCGTGTAGCTGATTTAATCAGCCCGGATAGTTGCCAGCCAAATTTTGTCACAAAATCAATGTCTGCGGTGTTTAAGAGCTAGGGTGAAATTTACCGCCAAGGGTCATGGGTGCTTAGGCCAGAAAGGAGTTGGGTGAGATGACAGACGCGACACGTATTCGTGCGTTGGTCATTGATGACGAGCCGCTGGCGCGCGAATTGATTCGTGAGATGCTCAGTGATGATCCGGAAGTTGAAATCATTGGGGAGTGCGCCAACGGGCACGAGGCCGTGGCAGCGATTCGCGCGCATACTCCCGATCTACTCTTTCTCGATGTCCAAATGCCTGAACTGGGCGGCTTTGCCGTCCTGGAAGCTCTTGGGGCAGAACACATTCCGTTCGTGATCTTTGTGACGGCTTACGATCAATACGCCGTCCGCGCCTTCGAAGTGCACGCTTTGGATTATTTGTTGAAGCCTTTTGATCGTGAACGCTTTGAGGCGGCGTGGCAGCGGGCGAAGGCTCAAATCCGCCGTGAGCGAAATGCCAATCTGGACCAGCGCATCCTCGCTCTGCTGGAGGAGCTCAAAGCGGCGCCGAAATACCTGGAGCGGTTGGTTATCAAGACGGGTGGGCGCGTCTTCTTTCTTGAAACCGATGATATTTACTGGGTCGAGGCCGAAGGGAACTACGTGCGCGTTCATAACGGGCAGAAGTCCTATCTCTTGCGCGAGACGATACGTGGCCTCGAAGCCCAGCTTGATCCAAAAAAATTCCTGCGCATTCATCGCTCGGCCATTGTCAAAATTGATCGAATACAGGAATTACAACCATGGTTTCATGGGGAGTATCGCGTTATCCTGCATAATGGCACACAGCTAACGCTCAGCCGTAATTATCGTGAAAACTTGCAAGAAGCCTTGGGGAAGGTACTGTAGGCGGCGCTTTTAGGACCACTCATCCCTCTCCCAGGCCCGCTTATAACAAAGTCCGACCCTTTGGTCACAAAGTCACCCTTGACGTCAGGGCTTACGCGTATATTTAAATAGTTGCAATGGGTAGACTTGACGCGGGGGCACGGGCGCCAGCCTGATCGATCCTTATTAGTGACGGAAGCGGCCGCGCCTGATCCACGAAGAGCGCTGAGAGGTGAGCTTTTGCAGCTGCGCTCCAGCTGGCGGGAACAGGAGGTCGCGAGCCCCCGGTCGCACCGCCGCCTGCGAGGAAAGATGGTTTTTGCAGATTTGCCGGAGGTGCAAGGATGAGTGGCGCACTACGTATGAGGCGCGAGAAGATGCGCCTGTTAAATGGGTCGGACTCGCCGGGTTCGCAAACTGAAGTCGCATTAAGCCACAGGATTGAAACACTGAAAAAGGTCGCCCTCACTTTAATGAAAGAAGTGGAGGCCCTGGCCGATACCCAGCCTGCGGGCGTGAAGCACAGCATGAACCTCTACGATGAGGTGCAGCGGTTCGAGAAAGAGCTTATCCTGCGCGCTCTCGAACGAACTGGTGGGCACCAGACGCGCGCCGCGCAACTTCTCGGCGTAAAGGTGACGACACTTAATAGTAAAATCAAGCGCTACAATATCTCCGGCTATAACGTGGTGACTGATACGGCCGGCGCACAGCCTGAAGCAGAAAATTCTCCCAGAGGCTAAAGATTAAAATCCTTTCATCGCACCAACGCCTTCTTCAATCCGATTTAGATTCCTGAGTTTGGAAGCAAGCCCGGCTTGATCAAAGAGCCCGGGACTATGTTTCGAAGCTTAGAGCCCTCTCAATCACAGTCAATTCCCGGATGCTCGCCTTGTGATGATACGGCCGGTCAACTGTTCGTTTGCTTGACAAGATCAAGAGTCCTGCTCTAGTTATGGATAATCATGAAGGAGTCGTGGGATACGCGGATTCAAAGGGCTGATCAACTCGCTGCGAAAAGTGAGGCGACTCGTGAGCTACTCACATTCTACGGAAAACTGCTGCGCACTCAGAAGGAGCTGTATGAGCGCCTTCGCGGCCACAAAGGCTGGCTCCCTTCGGGGCTGTTGGAGGAGGATTTAAGCATCGTCCGAGCCATGATGCCTACGCTGCTGCGCTCGGTTGAGTCCCACGGACCTAGGGCGCTGGTCGAGGAAGCGCAGGCCCTGCAGCGAGCAACCGAGTCCGAGATTGACGAGATGCTGCTCCAGCAATGGCGCGAGCCTTCTGATATTCAGTTTTTCGCGAAGACATTCTTGCAGCCTTACGCCCGATGGCTTGCCGAAACCGGCGCGAAGCCGGTCGATAGAGACCTCGGGGGCGGAGAAAATTACTGTCCTTTCTGCGCCGGCAAGCC
>CAYLJO010000012.1:0-50886 GCA_964383905.1 uncultured Blastocatellaceae bacterium | reverse complement strand
CAGTTGCTGTTCATCGTGGTTTTGCTCCACGGGGGCTGGGCCAGGGCGCAGGCTCCATTTCAGCTCAGGGACGGCGACCGCGTGGTTTTCTACGGAGACAGCACGACCGAGTTGCGCGTTTACGACAGCATGACCGACCCCCCGGTTTACCCCACGTTCGTGGAAACGTATGCCATCACTCGCTTCCCCTCTTGGCGCCTCGAATTCGTAAATTCCGCGTTCGGCGGTGATCGCGTGACCGGCGGCCGCGGCGGTTCGATCGACGTGCGCCTCCAACGCGACGTGATTGCCTATCGGCCGACGGTCATGACCATTATGCTCGGCATGAATGATGCCTGGGGGCTCCCCTACGACCCCAAGCTTTTCCACACCTTTGCGACCGGCTACGAGCACATTCTCAAGGTCGTTAAGAGCGCCCTGCCGGGAATACGGATCACGGTGATTCAACCGTCCCCGTACGACGAGGTCACCCGCCCGCCTATCTTCGAAGGCGGCTACAACGGCGTGCTCATCCGCTACGGCGCGTTTGTGAAAGAACTCGGACGACGAGAGGGCCTGACGGTCGCTGACCTGAACACCCCGGTGGTGGCCGCTCTCGAAAAGGCTAAAGCCGCCGACCCCGAAGGGGCCAAGAACATTCTGCCGGACCGTACTCATCCCGGTCCGGCGGGCCATCTGCTGATGGCGGCGGCGCTGCTAGGGGCGTGGGGCGCGCCGGCAATCGTTAGTTCGGTGGAGATTGACGCCCTCAAGAGGCGCGTGGTCCACATTGAAAACACTACGGTGACAGCACTCCGGTTCGGGGGCGGCGTTTCCTGGACCGAAAAGGACAATTCTCTACCCTTTCCTCTCGATATGAGCAATCCGGCCTTGGCGCTAGCGGTTCGATCATCAGGTTTCGTCCAAGCGCTTAACCAGCAGCCGCTCAAGATGACGGGACTAACCAGGGCGCGTTACGTGCTGAGGATCGATGGGCAGCAAATCGCAGTTTTCGACAGACGGCAGTTGGAAGAGGGCGTCAACCTGGCCGTCCTCGACACGCCAATGAAGGCGCAAGCGAGAAGCGTGTACGATCTCACCCTGAAGCGGAACGACGTTCATTTCGGTCGCTGGCGGCAGGTCGAGATTCCCCTCGAAGGCGATTCTCCGGCCCATAAACAAGCCGCATTACGCGCGCTGGACGACCTGGAAAAGGACCTGGTCAAGGAACAGCGCGCCGCCGCACAGCCCCAAGCGCGCCGTTACGAATTACTGCCGGAATAGGGGGCAGCAACTTCTGGTGGATAAATAGCTCTCAAGCTACAATGCTCTGGATAAATCGCCCGGGCTTCGTGGATTGGGAGACCGTTGCCGCCCGCTCAGGGTGCACAGCGGACGTCGGACGTCTACCGATCATTTCATTTCGAGCCGCAGGACGCTCGCCGGCGCGTAGCCGTGCTCCAGGAAAGAACGTTCGAACCAGCATAGATAGCCGTAGGAGGCGCGCGCCAGCAGGTCGACATCTCCGTCCTCGTTCCAATCCGCCGCGAGGAGCGTGGCCTCGTAGGGCAAGTACGGCAGCTCCAGCTTCTTCTGCGGCAGGAACTGCGGCCCGCCCGATTTGCCGGAATTGAGGACCAGGAAATCCGTGTTGGACCCGATCAGCAGATCGGGCCAGCCGTCGCCGTTCCAGTCGGCCACGCTGGGGACGAGCCGCGTGCCGGCGTCGGCGACGACTACGGGCATGGCAAACACGGGGTTAGTTCCGCCGGTGAGATTGCGGTAATAGCGGACTTTGCCGAAGGTGTCGCCGACGACGAGGTCGACCCTACCATCGCGGTCGAAATCGGCGGCCGCCACCGTGGTGCGCGCCCCTTGAAGAACGTCGAAGTCCCACTTGTGGCCCGGCCCGGGCCCGACCTTGATCGGCTTTCCGTCGACGGTCCTGAGCCGTACGCCCTGATCGTCGAAACGCGGCCCGGAAGTGCCGCCCAGGTGGCGATGGAAAAAGACGTAGCCTTCGTGGGTGCCGTAAAGAATGTCGGGCCGGCCGTCGCCGTCGAGGTCGGCGACGTAGGTGAAGGTCCACTGGTCCCCCATGGGCGATTTGTGGAAGATCTTCTCGCCGGGGGCCAGTATCGAGTGGGGTGCAGCGAACAACTGCGGATTCCCCTTGCCCTCATTCAGGCTGAGGTCGAAGCCGTCCACGAGATCGACGTGGCCGTCTTTATTCCAGTCGATCGGCTGCATGGCCCAGCCCAGCGGGTTCGTGGTCCAGTGGCCTTTCAGCGGGGGCGCGTACTCCCACAGCGGGTGCGTGCGAGTACCGACGTTGAAGTAGATCGAGAGGTTCGTGTCCACAGCGACGACGAGGTCAAGCAGGCCATCGCCGTTTAGATCGACGGCCCGCGGCGCCGCCGTCATGCCCGGCGGGAAAGTGCCTTTCACGGGGAAGGGCCGCTTCGTGAACTTCGGGTGTTGAGGCGTGCCGATGTTCTTGTAGTAGACCAGGAAATCTTTGTTGGTGGTCACCTCTCCACCCTTGGCGTCCACCTGCATGGAGCCGCTGATAAGGTCGAGCACACCGCCGCCTTCAAAGTCGCCCACGCAAGGGGCCGCTGCCCAGCCGACGTCGATCGGCTGTCCGTCAGCTTCGAGAGGGCCCCGAAATGCCAGGATGGGCAGATGGTCCTTGTCGCGCCCGAGGTTTTCGTAGTAGTAGATCCGGCCGGTCACGTAGCCGCCGGCCAGCAGACCGGGCCGGCCGGTTCCGTACAGGTCCGCCCAGGCCAGCACCGGGTGGTAGTCGGTCTGATAGATGCTGGGCGTTTCGGGGACCGGGTCGTGGGGGAGCTGCAGGGGCTTGCCGTCGGCGGCGTAAACCAGGCCCATGTACTTGAGCCTAGGCTCGGCATTGGTGCCGACGTTCTTGTACCAGACGACGCGGTTCCACTCCACGCCGCAGACCAGGTCCTGTTGGCCATCATTGTCCCAGTCCACGACCAACGGGGTGGCGCTAAAGCCCACGTCGAGCGGCCGGCCGTCGGCGGTGAACAGCAGCTTGGAATAGGGGAAGCTGGGGTGGGTCCTGCTTCCGCGGTTCGGGTACCAGATGACCTGGCCGCGCTCTCCGCCGACGAGGATGTCGGGCAACCCGTCGCCGTTCCAGTCGACAACATCGATGCGACTCAGAAGCAGGCCGTGGGTGCTGGCGCCCACCTCGGTGGTACGTTCGGTACCGTCGCCAATGTAACCGCGGCGCGGCACGGTCTCGGGCTCGCGCCCGGGGGGAAGCATGTCAAAGTAGATCGCGTAATACGACGGAGTGTTTCCCCGTTGAGTGTGCGTCCAAGCCAGATGGCCGCCCTCCCACTCACCCAGGGTCTCGTCAAAATAGCCCCAGTTCTTTTCCGACGTGTAGTGCAATTCCCCGGTGTTGGGATTAATGTTGTTGACGACCTCGGGGAAATCCTCGGGAATGCTGTCGTCATACCAGCGCGCGGGGACCTCCCAATCGGCGTGGGCGTAGGCCCACTTACCGTACGGGATGGGCCGGCCGGTGGCAGGGTCGTAGCCCTCGACCTCAATGGATGCGGCGTCGATTTTGCCCTGCGCGCCAGAGCGGGCGCGGACTTCCTGAGCGCTGATGGCGACACGCGCGGGCATCTCGTCCGAGGCGCGCTTCCCCGTATCTATGGGATCAACCCGTACCAGCAAGCGATGATGGCCGCGGCCAACCCAGGCGGGGCGTGGTACAAAAGGGCCGCTGCCGTTCAGGAGCATGCAGCACGCCGCCAGAGCGATGATCATCAAGCGGCGCAAGGGCACGTGGCGCATGAGATGTTTGATAGCCGAGGTGTCATTCATCCGTTCTGTTCTTATCGGAGCCAAGCCGTATTAACGTAGACTTTGTTGGCGCGCGAACACGGGGCCAGCACTTCGTCACGACCGGTCTCGGGAGCGAATTTGCTGTCCTTACGGGTGCGGTCGGTGAGTGCGTCAAGCCGGCGCGAGGCCGAAGGCGCGATCGTCTCCCTAAAAAAGATCAGCAGGTTTTCGACGTAGACCGGGACGCGGGGCCCCCTCAAGGGGCTTCGACAGAAGATCGGTCGCGGCCCTCTGGCTGGGTTCGGTCGATACCGTGGCCGAAATAGTGCCGACATGGGGACCGCTTGCTGGCGAACGGACGCTGCGATTAAATTTTCGGGTGGGGCCGGGATCATGCGGCCCGAGACGCAAACTGAACCGCCTCCAGCATCTTTCTGGCTTCCTGCAGATCCTTCTCCATCTCTTTCTGAGCCCTTTCCGGATTCCTGTCCTTGAAGGCCTTTAAGATTCCCTTGTGGTGGAAATTCAGCGGCTGACTGTAACGAGATTGTTTGAGAACGTAGAGGATCGCGCGTATTAGTTTGAAGTGGAGATTCTCGACCAGGTCGGCTAATTCCCTGTTGCCCGTCAGCGAAGCCACCAAACGATGAAATTCGATGCTGTTCTGCAAACTCTTGGGAACGTCCATGACCTCGGCAAGGTGGATGGACTCTTGGACGTTTTCTTCAAGCAGCGCGAGACCCGCGTCGGTCGTGCGCGTACACGCAAGATAGGCGGCGCCCGGCTCAATCATCAATCGCAGCTCAAAAATGTCGCGGATATAGGTGGGAGAAATCGGCGCCGCAAAGTAGCCGCGGTGAGGCACAATTTCTATCCACCCTTCGGCGTTCAGCCTGGCCGTGGCCTCGCGGAAGGGCGTGTGGCCGATTTTGTAGCGGCTGCAAACAACGGCCTCCTCAATCATCTCCCCCGGTTGCCAGACGCACTCGATAAGATCTTTTTTGAGCAGTCCGTATGCCTTGTCGGACAGCTTGAATTTCTTTTTAGTCGGAGGAGCCATGATCACCCTCTGTTTAGTAGTATCCTTCCCACACGGTGCATCATAACATTCTTGAAATAATTTAGATATAACAAAGGGATAGTTTTCACAGACGGGCGGGCCGCGGGGGCCGAACTAAATTCTCGGGATGACCATCGGCGGAGAACAGAAAACCTTTTGGCTTACCCCACCTTGGCCCGCCTCGTCGTGGCACAGAAAGAGGTTGACAAACAAAATATCCTTAATATATTGTTTCGCGCGGCAAGAAGTCATCGCCGAGAGGTTCGATTACAGGTCTGACCAAGTTGACCGTTCTTGGACAGACGGTTTTCTATGAGGTGGGTTCGGTGTCCGGATCTGAATCATGGGCCTTCGCCGCATCGTGGGTCCCGCTCCTGTTCCTGTTAGTGATACCCTTCTTTCCGCCTCAAAGTATCACCTGGTCCAGAGGTCCGGATCTACCCCTTCCAAGGGGCGGCTATTACGCCGCGTGGCATCAAGGCGGGCTGCTCGTCGCCGGCGGCACGTATTGGAAAGATAAAAAGAAGTATTGGACCGACCGCGTTGACTTCTATAACCCGTCACTCGGCCGGTGGTCGCGGTGGAAACCTCTGCCCCGCCCGCTGGCCTACGGCAGCATGGTCGAAGCCCGGGGTACGCTCTACCTGATCGGAGGGAGCGACGAGGACCACTTATACGGAACCGTCTACCGGCTGAGCGGGCAAGACTGGACCACCGCCGGTGAGGCGCCGGTAAAACTGATTTACACGGCCGCGGCCGCCGTCGGTTCGCGAATCTACTTGTTCGGCGGGGGCAGCAGCGTCAACGACCTTACCACGGCAACCAATGAGTCGTGGGTGTTGGACTTGAAGGAGGGCCGCTGGCATCAGTTGGCTCCCGTGCCCGGCCCCCCCCGAGTCATCCATACGGTTGCCCACGTGGGCCCATACATCTATCTGTTCGGAGGCTCTAGCCAACGCCCCGGGCAGGAACTCTACAATCTCGATGACGCGTACCGGTTTGATTGCGGCGCCGGGACCTGGAAGGCGCTGAGGAGGACCCCCGCACCAATCCGCGCCTGGTGGGCTACCACCGCCGGCCGTGATGTTTATCTTTTCGGCGGTTATAGCGACCGCTTTCTGGACGACGTCTACCGGTACGATCCGTCGCGCGATGAGTATCGTATCGTGTCCCATCTGCCGGTCCCGCTCGCCGATACCAAGTTCTTTTACGACCACCGGACTTTTTACGGCACGTCCGGCGAGGACCAAGGCAGCTCGCGGTTCCGCGGCACGCTCATCGGGCAGGTACGAGATTGAATGGAGGCGCCCCGGGTTCAGCTAAAGGCGGGAACCCGATGGTTTCCAGGGGTTCACAAAAATCTCGTTGGCCCCGGAGAGGCATGAGCCCGCGGGTCGCCGATGATTCAAAGAGATAAATCTTAGACTTCACCGACGGGCCTCGGTTCCAGGATCTTGACACTCAAGGCCCTGGCTCATAACAGGCGCGCGCGGGGAAAGCGTGACAACAAATTTCTTGACTTTATTTTGATAATATATTTTAATTATATTCCTAACCGCTCGTACCAGGCACTTTTAGTAAATTTTCAGATACCGGGTCCGGATCCGTCGATCAGGGCGTTTCGGGAAACTGGCATAGGTAATGACCGGGGTGCTCTACCATCCATCCAAGCGTAGGAGGGGAAAAGTTATGAAAAGGCAGGTAGTCCTTGCTTTCTTGACGCTCATTCTCGTCGGCTCTCAGTTGTGTCGGGGGCAATCATCCACCCAGGGCGCGCTCATCGGGACGATCACCGACCAGAACGGCGGTGTGATCGCCGGCGCCAGCATTGTGGTGAGAAATGTCGACACCAACATCACCCGGCAGGCCGCCTCTGATGACCGAGGCAACTACCGGATCGAATTCCTGTTGCCCGGGCGGTATCAGATAACCGCCGAGCGGACCGGCTTCAAGAAGACGGAGGTGCTGGATGTTAACGTGGACGTCAGCCAGTTGCAGCGGGTCGACCTCCAGATGGCGGTAGGTGACGTCTCCGAGCAGGTCACGGTTCCCTCCTCCGAAGCCGCCTCCCCGATCAACACCGAGTCTTCAACCTTGGGCCAAGTGATCGACAATAAGCAGATCCAGAACCTTCCACTTAACGGCCGCGAGTTCCTCCAGCTCGCGTCGCTCGTGCCGGGCGCGGAATCCGGCAGCCCCAAGCGGGGCGCCGTCTATAGCAAGGGCTTTTCAATAGGCTTTAACGGCGCGCGCGCGGCCTATAACTCGTACCACATAGACGGCGCTGAAAGCACGGACCCGCTTTACAACCAGTTGGTCTCTTCGCCCGCCTTAGACGCCATTAGGGAGTTTCGCGTCGAAACCAACATGTACTCGGCCCAATACGGGCGTTCCGGCGGGGCGGTCATTAACATCGTCACGAATTCCGGGACGAATAACTTTCATGGCTCCCTGTACGAATACCACCGCAACAAGCGGTTGGACGCCGCCCCATTCTTTGACCTGAGGCCCTACGCCCAGCGGTCGCCGTACCTCTTCAATCAATTCGGCGGCTCCCTGGGCGGGCCGATCACCCTGCCACGTTTCGGCGAGGGGGGCCCGAGCTTAAAATCGCTCAAGAATAAGACCTTCTTCTTCTTGAGCATCGAAGCCTTCCGGGAGAAAAAGCCGGGCGATCTGATGGTGACATTCGCCCCCACGGCGAAGGAGCGAATAGGTGACGTGAGCGAAACGATCAACCCCTATACGGGGCAGCCGGTAGTCCTCAGAAACCCCTACACGGGGCAGATCATCCCGGGCAACAAACTGCCGCCTGAGCTGATCAACCCTGCCGGGCGGAGGCTGATGGATCTGTGGCCCAGCCCCAATTACTCCGGGGACCCGTTTCTCAACCTGCGGATGTTCCGCAGCGGCACCTTCCGGCAGAACAAGTGGCTGGTGAGGGTCGATCACAACTTCTCGGCAAAGGACGTGATCAACGGCACCTTCGACTTTAACGATTATGACAACACCAGCGTCTGGCACACCATCTACGGCGACAAGAACAACCTCGACCATAACCGGACGTGGAGCGGCACCTACACGCACACGTTCAACACCAACCTCGTCAACGACCTGAAGCTGAGCTACACGCGTTTTTTTTCGGGCAACGCTTTTAACCTGCGGGATAAAGCTTACGGGCCGGCGTTCGGTCTTTACCCGGGCACCAACCAGAACTTAGGGTCGCCGCGCCTTTTAATGTATACGATCGGTTACCAGCGCTTCGACATTGGGAACGACGGCGACTACGTGCACCAGAACCATTCCACCTACGTCAAGGATAATCTCGTCTGGGTGAAGGGGAAACACACCTTCCTGATGGGGGGTGACTTCCTCCGGCAGAACTTCAACTGGCAGTACGATTCGGGCCAGTCGCAACTCTATTTCGGCCTGCTCGACGGGTACCCGGGCTACGAGTCCTACTACGGCACGACCGGCTCGGTCTTCACGGACCTGTTGATGGGCCTAAATAATCTTGCCAATTACGGCCTGGGCGGCGGCCAATACATGAAGTTTCGCCGGAATATGTTCTCGGGCTACCTTCAGGATGACTGGAAGGTGTCGCCGCGGCTGACCTTAAATCTGGGCGTACGCTACGATTATGAGGAGCCGTTCGCCAACCTGACCAACGAATTCCTCACCCTGGACTTTAACACAGGTATGGTGAGGTACGCGGCCGGCGCGCCGGCCGACAAGCTGGCGACGCTCAAGTTCCCCTTTGAAACCGGCGGCCCCAACCGCCCGTATAATCCCGACAAGAAGAACTTCGCCCCGCGCATCGGTTTCGCCTTCCGTCCTTTCAACAACAACAAGACGGCCGTCCGCGGCGGCTACGGCATCTTCTACACCAGTGAAACTGCTTACACCACGATGTACGGCTCCTGGGTCTCGCCCTTCAACGGGCTCGTCAGCTACTCCCCGAAAGCTTACTTCTGGCCGGACAACAAGGATCACTTCGTGCCGATCGACCAGGCGCCTTATAACCTCAGTTACGCCTACAGCAAGAGCCCGGGGTTCTTCCTGCCGAACACGCCCTACTACCCGACCGGCTACCTGCAGCAGTATAACTTCACCCTGGCGAGGGAGCTCCCGTTCGGGATCGGGTTCGAAGCGGCGTACGTCGGCACGAAGGGGACCAACCTCAACGGGGCATCGTCTGTAAATACTTACTCGTCGGACCTGAATAAGAAGGTCTTGGCCGCGATCCCCGGGTTTTCACTCGGCCTGCGGACTAAAGGGTTCAACTCCAAATACAACGCCCTGGAGCTTAAAGCCAACAAGCGGCTGTCGCACGGCTTATACTTCCTCGCCGCCTACACCTGGAGCCATGCGCTGGCCGAATCATCCAACGACGAGACCAACGAGAATCTGCTGACGGATACGAACGCGGCCGGCAATTTCGTCGCCAGGCGTTACGCCAATGCGGATTTTGATGTGCGCCAGCGCCTCAGCTTGAGCGGAGGTTACGACCTGCCCGTGGGCCGCGGCCGAGCATACGGTAGGGACTGGGGCGGCGTCCCGAACGCGGTGCTCGGCGGCTGGCAGCTCACTTATATCCTGACGTTACAGGGCGGGTACCCTTTTACCGTCTATGATTCTTCCCTGCATTTTCCCGACCGCGTTTGCGACGGCAACCTGCCGTCAAGTCAGCGGACGGCTGATCACTGGTTCGATTACAAGTGCTTCGTCACCCACACGCCGACCAAGGTCACGCTCCCTAACGGGAGCACCACGTTGGTCGGCGTCAACGGGAACGCCGGGCCGGATATCATCAGGGGACCGGGGACACAACGGCTGGACGTCGGGGTTCACAAGAACTTTTATTTCACGGAGAGCAAGTACCTGGAGTTACGCGGTGAGTTCTTCAACGTTCTGAACCACCCCAACCTGCTCGCCCCCGGCGGAAACTATTTCTTCAACAGCCCTTCGGGTGCCAGGATCACCAGGGTCGGTGAAATGCGTGACATCCAGGTCGCGCTGAAGTTTATCTTTTAGTCGCCGGCCGAGGGGCGGAAGGGGTTCACCGGGGGGCGGGCCCTTTCCACCCGGAGGTGAGAATTGCCGCTGGGCTAACCAAGATGGAAAGCCGGTAGCCTCAGCTTCAATGGCTCTTGCAAGCCGAGCCATGCAACTAGCAGACGGTAATCCCCAGCCCGGGGAATGTAAATACGCACCACGTTGCGATAAGAAGATGCCTGGCTCTAGGAGCGCGACCTCAACAGTGAATGATTCGGCCCGCGTGATCGCTCGAACCGGACGCACTTCGCACGCCACCGCCGCGAACGATGTCCCCTCTCCCAAGGGGTGCGCGGTCTTGTCTGGGGCCCTCCCGGTTCTTTCTTACAGCCGGTCTTTACCCACACGGCTACCCGCCCCACTCTTGCGGGGTAGCGGTGAACACGCGCGTCGCTTAAAGGAGGCTGGGCGGTGAAGGCGCCGGTCCGCGTTGGCAATGTGAAACTCCCTTTCTCGAACGCCGTGCGGTGTGACAACCTCCTCTTCATCTCGGGCCAGGCCTCCGTTGATCTGAGCACGGGTGAGATCGTCAGCGGCACTTTCGCCGAAGAAATGCACCGTTCTGTTGAAAACCTCCACCGGATTATCAGGGCCGCCGGCGCCCGCCCCGAAGACATAGTGCAAGTGGGCTGCTATGTGAGGAGAGAATCCGACCTGGCCGAATACAATCGTCTCTATCGAGAGTTGTTCCCGGAGCCCTACCCGGCACGCACCACGATCATCAACTGTCTGCCTTCGAGCATACTGTTTGAAATCGATGGTATTGCGCGCTTGCCGGATGACCTAGGAACAGGCCCCCCGTCGGGGGTGGCGTAAAACCGGCTCACCCGTGAAAGATGCGCCTGCGGGACGGTTAACGCTGCGGGCGGCTTAAGCCCCGGTGTGAGACCTCTTCGCCGGGGCCGGGCGGCGAAACCGTCACGTCGAAGATGAGTTCAGGCAAGCCGGTGGGGGAATTTAGGTCGAACGAGATAATCATCGATGGGTAACGAGATCAGAGTGCGGGCGGCGGGCCTGGTTTATCGGAATCCGAAGCCTTTTTTGCGTAGCGTCGTAGCTTACCACCCGTCGCTGACTTTGCTGTCGGGAAGCGAGCTGCTCGCCACCTTCGACCTGGGCCAGGCGGTGGAGTCGCTCGACTATCACACCGTGGCCGCCCGCTCGACCGACGGCGGCGAAACATGGCTGGTTGAAGGTCCTTTGCTCGGCGGGCCACTGCCCCCCTCCACGACCCACACGGTGCGGACGAGCCGGCTCTCCGACGGATCGCTGGTCGGGTTCGGCGGGCTGTTCCATCGCGATCATGCTGAAGCCGGTCTTGTAAATCGCGAGACCTTCGGGTTCGTGCCCGTCGACCTTTTTCTGGTCCGCTCGTTCGACGGGGGCCGGTCCTGGAGTACCCCCGGAAAAATGGAACCCCCTCTAACGGGGCCGTCGTGGGAGGTCTGCCACCACGTGGTCGAGCTCGGGGACGGCCGATGGCTGGCGCCGACCGCCACCTGGCGCGCCTGGAACGGGGATCATCCCTCGGGCGATCAGGCAGTAGTTTTGATCAGCGACGACCGCGGCGAGAGCTGGCCGGGCTTCGGGCGCACCTTCGACGGCCGGCAAACAGGACTAACTCACCTTGAGCAGTCGGTCTTAGAGATGCAGGACGGCCGCGTACTGGCTGTCTCGTGGGTTTACGACGTGAAGTCCGGATCGAATCTGCCCTCCGAGTACGCTGTCAGCCGGGACCGGGGCGAGAGTTTCGGTGAGCCGGCGCGCACCGGCTTCAACGCGCAGACTTGTAAGGTGGTCCAGTTACAAGACGGCCGGCTGCTCTGCGCCTACCGTCGTAACGATCAACCGGGACTGTGGGCGACCCTCGCCCGCCTCGATGGTGACAGGTGGACCAACCTGAGCGAAGCGCCTCTTTGGCAGGGCGCCCAATCGGGAATGAGCGGTCGATCGCCCGCCGGGGAAGAGTTGAGCGGCCTCAAGTTCGGGTACCCGAGCCTGCGGCAGGTCACGCCCGGTGAAGTTCTTCTACTGTTCTGGTGCCGGGAAGAGTGCGTGACCGGCATTCGGTGGATCAGAATCGAGATCACTTGAGCCACGGTCCCTCGCCGCCGCACCACGAATTATTTGAGGAGTCGATATGAACCGTCTGCTTATCCTTCTAGCAATTATCCTACTCGGATTCGGCGGGTTGGCCGATTCGGGTTTGACCGCGTCGAAGGGCGCCACCGCGGTCGGGTGGGCCGTCCCGTCGCTTCCTTACCGCATCCTGGTGGAAGTCCAGCCCGTCGATATAGGCGCGCGTAAATCAGACTGGTCGCCGGCCTCTCTGGAGCTGGACTTCAAT
Organism: uncultured Blastocatellaceae bacterium; assembly: GCA_964383905.1. Lineage (GTDB taxonomy): Bacteria > Acidobacteriota > Blastocatellia > Pyrinomonadales > Pyrinomonadaceae > CAYLJO01. Next base: position 38,617 of record CAYLJO010000012.1, on the reverse strand, counting down.
TCACCACAATTGGCGCCGTTAGGACTCACCGGTCCCCTTGACCTCGACAGCATTCAAGTGTTCGGCTATGACCCCGACACCGGCAAAACACTGCCGTCACGGCCCTGGCCCTTCAGCCGGACGCCCGGCGAGCGCCCGTCCCGGTTCATTGACGAATCCCTACCCTGGGACTTTCCGATCAGCAGCACCGCGGCGGCGGAGGTCAAGCCGGTGACCTTCCCGCGAGGCGCCTACCTGGTTAATGCGAAGGGGAAGGGCAACCCGGGCCTGTTAACCTGGGATCACACACAGCATGGTAATCGACCCTCCTATTACGCCGTGTACTTCAACACACTGGCGAAAGGCGAGAGGCAAACAGTGCCGCGCGAGGGGTTCATCGGTGACGGCTCGCCGCGGCGTGATATCGGCGCCGCCGCGCCCGCGGGTAGTTCGTTGCCAAGCGCCCTCCCGCTCGTCTCCACCAGCGCGCAGCGGTTCGAGGGGCCGTCACTTACCGGCACCTTATACAACAGCGTTGCCGTCGACGATTGGGACAATGATGGACTTCCCGATCTCATCATCGGTAACGGGATCGGAGACATCCTGCTCTTCAGAAATGAGGGCACCAAGACCCACCCGAAGTTCGGCGCCGGCGAATACCTCGTCGACTCCGAAGGACGTATCCTTAACGTCGGTTCGATGGCCTGCCCTCTGGTTATCGATTGGAACGGGGATGGCGTGAAGGATCTGATCGTCGGAGAAGAAGCCACCGCGGGCGTCGTCTGGTACCAGAACACCGGCACCAACACGGACCGCAAGCTCGTGTACCGCGGCCACATCAAAGCGGACGGGAAGGACCTCATCGTCCCCGCCCAGCCCTGCCCCGAATCGCCCCATTATAAGAAGGATTATGCCCCGGCGGTCGAGGCCGTGGACTGGAACGGCGACGGGCGTCTGGACCTGCTGCTCGGCGGTTATATCACGGGCTATATCTGGTACTACGAGAACACCGGGAACGGCCCCGACGGCACCCCCACGTTGACCTTTCGCGGGCCGCTCGAGGCCGACGGCAAGCCTATCGATACTGTCTGGGGCGCCCACCCTTGCGCCGTGGATGTGAACGGCGATGGAAAGCTGGACATCCTGACCGGTTCTTTCGGCCAGAGGAGGGGCGGCGGAGATACGATCAGCCGTTTTCTCATCTATTACGAGAACGTCGGCACCCGCGCCAGGCCGAAACTCACCGAGAGGCGGGTTGAATACGAGGGCGAAGAGCCGCGGGACATAATCGCCCAGCCCCGCCAGCTCAGTTTCAACAACAAGGGTCTGGTGGATCTCGTCATCTCTACGTTCGAACACGTGTACCTGGCGCAAAATGTCGGAACGAAAGGGTCGCCGAAGTGGAAGGTGGAGCTACAGCGGGCGCCCTGGGGGCTCTCGCCGCTGTCGGCGACGCAGCTCATCGATTGGAACGGCGACGGGCAGCTCGACCTGATCCGCTCGCCGCTCGATGAGAACAATGATCCGCAGTTACTCGTGCAATTGAACAAGGGCATGGGAACTCACGGCGTGTTCGGTCCGCCGGAACCGCTGCTGCCGGCCGGGCAGAAGATATCTCACCCGGCGCCCTACGGCGACCAGTGGGGCTTTGCCTATCTTTATGACTTCGACGGCGACGGCGCTCTCGATATTTTGTGGGCCGACGGGCCCGGCTACGCCTACCTGCATCGCAACAAGGGGACGAATAAAAACCCAAACTTCGATACCAAGGGCGAGAGGCTGATGACCTTGGACGGCGAGCCCGTCAAGGTCGGGCCGCCGGTGGTGCCGGTTGAAAAGATCACCGATTTCACCATCATGCAGGGTTCGCGGGCGGGGCTGGCGGCCGGGGATTTCAACGGCGACGGGAAAACCGACATTGTGATGGGCGACACCTACGGCGACATCTACTACTTCGAGATGGCTGGAACAAACCAAAAACCGCTCTTTGCCAAGGGCGTGAAGCTGGGCAACCTGGCGAACCGGGCGATCCCGCTGGCGTACGACTGGGACCATGACGGCCGCGTCGACGTCATCGGCACGTCCTGGAGCGGTCAGATGGTGTGGTACCGGAATCTGGGGCCGGGAGCGAAGCCGCAGTTCGCCGACGCCCAGCCGCTCACTCTGCCGCCGGCTGTTCCCTTCAGCCCGCGGGTCCTGATCGCCGATTGGGACGGCGACGGCGACGACGATTTTCTGGTCATGTCGGCTTACCCATGGTTCTGCTGGCTCGACGGCTCCTACGTGAAGCACGGCTACGCCCGGGGGCGAATCCTGTCAGTCGAGCCCAGGAAAGCTACCGCCCGGGGTTGAAGATGGCAGTCATTTTGAAGACCGGCGGACGACCGCAAAACAATGATCGTATCGGGGGACTGATTTCAGCCCACCGCCCGGGCTCGACGTTGCCCGGAGAGTTTTACAGAGACGCAAGCATCTTTGACCTTGATCTGGCAGCTATTTTCATGCGCCACTGGCTGTTCGCGGGACACACCAGTCAAATCCCCCGCCCGGGCGACTACGTTACGTATCAGGTCGGCGTTGAGCCGATCATTATCCTTCGCGGTGAGGACGAAGAAGTGCGCGCGCTCTTCAACACCTTCAGGCACAGGGGTTCGTTGGTATGTACGGGGCCGGCCGGTCATACCAAGCGTTTGATCTGCCCGTATCACCAGTGGGTCTATGCCTTGGACGGCACGCTTGTCGCCGCTCAACATATGCCGGAGGATTTTGACAGGAGTAAATTCGGCCTCGGCAAAGCCCACTGCAAGGTGATTGAGGGGCTGATCTTCATCTGCCTGGCGGAGGAGCCGCCCGACCTCCGCCGGGTCGAGTCGGACATCGTCCCCCGGCTTCAGCCCCACGGGTTACGACGGGCAAAGATCTGTCAGACCCGCGTCTACGAAGTACGTGCCAATTGGAAGTTGATCAACGAAAATGCGCGTGAGTGCCAGCACTGCCCGGGCTCGCACCCGGAGTACTGTGCGGTGGTGACGAGCGCCGCGGCAGTGAATTCCGTATCGATGGCGGCGCAGAGCCGGGCGATTACAGAGGAGCGATTAGCGCACTGGAAACGGCTCGGTCTCGAAACCGCCCCGCAGCCGTTCCGCCCGGGCGGCCTCCACGCGGTTGCCCGTTACGCCTTTAATCCGGGCGTCGTGACACAAAGCCTCGACGGGCAACCCGTAGCACCGCTGATGGGCAGCTTTACCGAGCGCGATATGGGAGTGCTCGGGATCGGCATCTACCCGAACTTCCTGTGCGAGGCGTCGAGCGATCACTCCGTCACACTGCGCTTCACCCCTTTGGGACCGTCTTTGACCCGAGTCGAAATGAACTGGTTAGTCCATGAGAACGCCCAAGAAGGCGTCGATTACGAGGTCGAGCGCGTGGAGGCCGTGTGGCGCGCGACGGCCGAGCAGGACTGGAAGCTCTGTGAAGCCAATCAGGCCGGCGTTGAAAGCAGCCGCTACCGGCCCGGGCCCTACTCCGCGCTGGAAGAGGGGTGCGACCATTTTGTTCGCTGGTACTTGCATGAACTCAAGCTAAAGGGGGGGCCGCTTCCAGCGTGCGGCGCGCGGGCCGAAACAGTTTTGGCGGAGCACAAGGGTCAAGACATGGAGATGAGTAATGACTAGACCAGTCGGCTGTAATCGCCGCCGCTTCCTGGCGTCCACCGCATCCGCCGGGCTGGGTCTTCCCCTGGCCCGCCCACTTTTCGGGATCGAACCACCGCGCGATCGAACCACCGCGCGAGCGATGATGCCGAAGCCCGCCGCCTGGAAAATGGACCTTACTCTTTATGACCGCCCTGGATGGAGCAGCCACGGCTGGTATCACACGCGGGGCAGAGACGGGTCGATCCTCGTCCCCGTACAGAGCAGCGATATGAGTAAGCCCTACGGCGACTTTCTGCGGAGTGAAACAGACGACCTCGTTCTGAGGACCGATGACGGAGGGAGAAGCTGGACCACGCTGCGCGACCCGACCCTGACATCTTTCCCGTGGGGCTGCTACGGCCTGCCGGCGAAAACGCGCGACGGAAAATTAATCTCCGTCGTCTCGGCGGCTTACGTCCTGCCGGCCGAAGAGCGCCGGGCGCACCTGGAGCGCTATCACATCACACAATTCTACGGGGCCAGAGCGGAGTGGATTTATACGCCATGGCCCGCTTCAATGGCCGACCGACTGCGCAAACAGGGCATCTATGTCTTCGCCGCGCCGGACGAAGGGGGCGGGCAATTGGTCTTTTCGCTCAACGGTTTCGTCTGGCGAACCTCTTCAGATAACGGGGAGACCTGGGTGAGCCACCCCATCACGGGCCTTCCCTTCCTGTCCGACGAGGCCGGCTCCTTCCGCCACACCATGATCACCCGCAAGGGGACGTGGATCGCCTCCGTTTTCGGGACGCCCAACCCTGAGCGCAAACCGGTCGGCAATGCCAATTTTGGTTCGGCAGGGATGCCGATCGGCTCCTACGCTCTGCGCTCGGAGGACGAGGGTCAGAACTGGCGCCTGATTCAGATCGCTTATGATCCTAGCGGGGAGCATAGCTTCGACGAAACAGCCCTCGTCGAGCTCCCCTCCGGGCGTATCCTGTCGATGCTCCGCCATACCGCTTGGACCGATCGGCAAAAGCCGGGGTTTTACCTCTACCAGTCATATTCTGACGATGACGGCAAGACATGGTCCGCCCCGGCGAACTCCGGCATGTGGGGCTACCCGGCTCACCTCCTTTTGCTTAAGAGCGGAAAGATCCTTTGCACCTACGGGTACCGCTTCGACCCCTGGGGGCATCGTGCGGCACTCAGTTCGGACGGGGGGAAGACGTGGGACGTCGAGCGCGTCAAGGTTCTGCGTGACGACTGCCTCCAGGGCTGGACGACCTACCCGATGTCATCGCAGATGGAGGACGGCACCATCTTCACGACCTACGGCATGGTCAAGAAGGCCGCGCCGGGCGCCATGCCGCCGCCTGAGAGGGTATTCAATGAGGCCAAGGAGGGGCGCTATCCGTACGTGGCGGCCAGTCTTTACAGCGAGGACTACTTTCAACCCCAGGGTAGGCCTTGACGAGCGTTAAACTTTCCGGAGGGATCAGGATGACAAGAGGAATCATACCCGCGGAGACCCTGCGCAAACTGAGGGGATACGATTCGCCGACCATCAGCAACGTGATCGAGCTGTTCGGGGTGCGGCCGCGAAGCAGTGGCTATATGCATTCTCATATCAAAGCGCTCTTTCCTGAGATGCCGCCGATCGTCGGGTACGCGTCAACCGCCACGTACCGGTCCGCAAGTCCGGCGGCGCAGGGCGAGTCACCGGCCGGCTTTGTAGCCCAGCTCGAAGCCTTATCGCAATTGCCCGCCCCCCGCATCATCGTGTTCGAGGACCTTGACGACCCCCCCGCGGCCTCAACCTTCGGCGAGATCATGTGCGCCGTCTACAAGCGATTCGATTGTCACGGCGTGATCACAAGCGGGGCTGGTCGGGATCTTGAAGCATTAAAAAGTCTTGGCTTCCCCGCGTTTGCGTCCTCCATCTGTGTTTCCCACGGTTACGGCCGCATCCCGGATGTGCATATACCCGTGCACGTCGGCGGCCTCACGGTCCGGCCCGGCGATCTGATCCACGCGGACGGCAACGGGGTGGTGCTGATCCCCGCTGACATAGCCGAAGAGGTCGCCCGGGCATGCCCGCTCTGGCTCGATGCCGAACGAATCGTGCTCGACTATTTGAGGGAAGAAGAGGTCACGATCGACGGCGTGCGAGGAGCATTTGACCGGCTCAGGGCCAGGATTAGCGCCATTCTTAAGGGAGGCACGGGGAAGAGCGAAGAGCTGGTTTAGCCGGGCACAACCTTTACGTATGAAGACCGTTTCCATCGCCGCCGCTGTGGTCCTACTCGCACTGTATCGTCTCGCCGCTCCCGCTCACTATACCCCCGTGGTTGAAGGTACAGGTGACCCCGGCGTTTTGGCCGAGCGCTTTGAAGAGGTGGCCTTGCGTTCGACCAGAGACGTAAGCTCCCGCCGGGCCCTTGCGATCGATCTCTACTGGAAAGCCTACGAGATGGCTGGCCGTCAGGGTAGCCCCGAGGAACTCGAGCGGCTTTTTGGTAGCCTCTATGCGCAGTTGGAGGGTGATCGTGTTGCCCGTATCGCGCTAACACCTGCGGGTTGGGAGAGCAAGGTTCCGCCCGGGCCCTTGATTCTCACACAAGGCAGACCTGATGACCACCTGCTGCTGATCATCTCGAACCGGAAGCAGGTGGCGCGCACCTTTACCATCTCCGGCTCCGACCCGGCGCTTGATGTGGCGGGGCAATCAATCGAGCTCATGGCCGGGGCCACCACCGCCATTTTCATGTCGCTCACGGGCCGACGCCCCGGCCCTCTTCATTCTTCGCTCCGCGTAGCGACGGGCGGCGAATCCACAGTTGTACCCCTCGATTGTGACGTCCGCCCCTCCGGCAGGCTGACCGTCCATGTGGTTGATGAAAAGGGCCGCCCGACAGCCGCCCGTCTCTTTCTGACCGGGGCTGACGGTCTTAGTCACACCCCGGAAGCACCACTGGATAGGGTGATGTGGATGTCAGGAGAACACTTCTTCTACTCTGATGGGCTCTTCACAGTGGATCTACCTGCCGGAAGGGGCAGGGTCGAAGCTGTTAAGGGGTTCGATTATGTGCCGACGGCTCGCGAAGTCGAGATCGAGCCACAGAGGACCACGACGATTGATGTGCGCCTGCGGCACCTGGCCGGCATGAACGCGCTCGGGTGGTACAGCGGAGACGATCACATCCACGGCAACTACACGGGGAAACAGTCTGTCACGCCAGCGGACGATCTTCTCGTGATTAACGCCGAAGACCTGAACGTCGGCAACCTGATGGTCTCGAACTCCACCGGCGATCAGATCCATGATGAACGTTATTTCGAAGGCCGGCCCAACGCCCTCTCCAGGCCGGATCATATACTTTACTGGAACCAGGAGATGCGGACCCGGGATTTTTACGGGCATCTGGTTCTCCTGAATCTTAAGCAGCTGGTTCGGCCGCTCTATACCGGTTTTCCCGGCTCACCCAATTGGGAGGATTACCCCTCAAATTACCAGCAGGCACAAAAGGCGAAGGCCCAGGGGGGATTCACGATCTACGCCCACCCGGCGTTAGCTTTCGATCAGATACCGACGGGCTCGTTGGCCGGCGAATCGGTGGTCGACGTCGCGCTCGGAGCCGTTGATGCGATGGAGGTCTTTTGCAGTCATGACGAGCCTTCGATGGAACTCTGGTACAAATTTCTTAACTGCGGATTCAGGCTGGGCATCACGGCCGGGAGTGACGCCTTTATTAACCAGCGGTTTTCGTTTATCGCGGGCGGGGAGCGGGTCTACGTGTACGCCGGCGGCAGGTTTGACTACCCGAGCTGGATCGGAGCGCTGAAGCATGAACGCGCCTTCGCCACGGTCGGCCCGCTTCTGTTCTTCGAGGTTGAGGGCCGGCCTCCGGGGCAGCAATTTCACTTCGCGAAGGAGCCCGTCAAGCTCAGGACCGCGGCCCACGCCTTATCATCCTTACCGATGATCAGGATGGAGATCTTAGCTAACGGGAAAGTCATAGCTTCGGTCTCAAGTGAAACTCCGACCACCGCTCTCGAATGGAAAGGCGCCGTCGATATCACACGAAGCTCGTGGCTGGCGGCACGCGTGTGGGGGCCGGGAAACCGGCTCATCGCGAACGGCCCTTCCCGCTGGTCGCAAAGGCGCTCGCCGCTCGTTCTCCAAGCGCATACCGCACCCTCATATGTCTATCTTGGAGATTCGCCGATTTATTCTGCAGAAGATCGGGCCTTCTTCATTAAATGGATCGATAGTCTCATCGAGAAGATCAAGCGGCGCGGCAGGTTTGCCACCGAAGAAAGGCGGCAAGAGGTGATCGGAATCTTTTTACGTGCCCGGCGAGCCTATGAAGAGATGGGGTCAAAAAAGAGACCGGCATCATGATGAGACGGCGAAATCATCCGTCCCGGCGGCGACGGCCGCTCCGGGCTCTTGTGGGAGGCCTCCGGCTTTCCGGGGCTTGCGCCATCTGGGGCGGGCGACGGGCAGAGACAAGGCGGCTCTGCATGAAGGCCGCCGCAAAGCAGGCTTGAGGATCCTTCGCCAGAAGCTCGTGCGCGCAATGGAGGTCGCCGTATGTATGCTCTCGTTTCACTCTTGATTTCAAGTCTCTTCTTGTTGGCAGGCGCGGCGGCGGAGCGGCCGGCACGGAAACCCGCCGCCAAGGCGGAAAGACCCCGCGTGGTATCCAGTTTTCAGGCCGCACCCGGGGACCACTATCCGTTCCGGCAGAATATGTACCGGGCTCTGCAGCTCAAGGACGGCCGGATCATCGCCCTCTCCATTGCCCGTGAGAACCGCCAGCAAACCATGCAGGGTCGTTATTCCAGGGACAACGGGCAGACCTGGTCCGCCCCCGAGAACTTATTCCGGTTCCCACGGGAGGAAGGCGGATTTGGCCTTTTTGAAGCTCTGGTCGATCAGGAGGGCGAGGTTCACATTTTCGTCCTGTGTGATGCCAACTCCGGCATTCTGTTCCCCAGGGAAGAAGGGACTCCGACCTATGACACTCTCGATATCTGGCACGTACGCTCCAGAGACCGGGTGACCGCCTGGGGGATGCCCCGGCCGATCCGGAAAGGAAAGGCCAGCGACCTGCTTTCTGTTACCCAGCTGCGTAACGGGCGCATCGTGTTGCCGTTCTCTTTTACCGGCGGCCGCTCGTTGTACAAGCGCGGCGACGGCTTCCCGAGCTACACTTATATGGGTACCTACAGCGTCAGCTCCATGCACTCGGACGACAACGGGCAGACCTGGCACACCTCTCCGGACGTTCTCAGTGTGGAAACCCCGGACCTGTCTACCTACGGGGCCGATGAGCCCGTGGTCATCCAGTTGAAAGATGGCCGCGTCTGGATGTTGATTCGTACCCAGCGCGGCCGCTTTTATGAGTCGTTCTCAAAGGACGGCGCTCGCTGGTCGCCGGCCCGACCCAGCCGTCTGACCTCCTCCGACTCCCCGGCCGGATTAATCCGGCTCAAGGATGGAAGCCTTTTGCTCTTCTCTAACGCTTCCAAGCGTTACCCCTACGCCTACGGGGCACGCTACGTGCTGCACGGGGCCATCTCCCGGGACGAAGGCCGCACCTGGCAGGGGTTCCGCGAGGTCGTTCGCGACCCGCACCGGGATGAACCTCCCACCTTCCTCACCGACTACGGCGTAGCCTATACCTTCCCGACGCTGACCGCCGACGGTCACGTCCTCTTTTCTAATTGGGTTGAGCAGGGCAATATCCGGCGCTTTCGTTTGCTCGACCCGGCCTGGCTTCTGGAAACGAGTCAGGAGTGCGATTTTTCCAACGGCTTGGACGACTGGTCGATTTTCGGGAGCAAAGGCGTCGAAATCCAGCCCGACCCGAGTCAGAGTGGGGCCAAAGCCCTGGCCTTGCGAAAAGCGGACCCGCAGTGGCCGGCCGGGGCGGTCTGGAATTTCCCGGTCGGCTCGCGTGGTCGACTACGCCTCCGGTTTAAGCTGCGCTCCGGTTTTGGGGGAGTCCTGCTCGGACTGACCGACCATTTCTCCCCACCGTGGGACTTGGAAGACGAGTTTTACAACGTGTTCAATCTGCCTATTACACCCTCGGATGAGCTGCTCCCGCACGTCAAACTGGTCCCGGAGCGGTGGTATCAGATGGAGCTCGCCTGGGACACCGAGCGCCGCCGATGCCTGGTCAGTCTCGACGGTAAACCCGTCGGCGTGTTGCAGGACAATCGCCGGAGTTCCGGGTTGAACTACCTGCGCCTGCGCTCCACGTCCCCCGTGGCCGACGGCGGATTACTGCTGCGTCGCGTCGAGGCCGATTCTTCCGCCAGTTGGTCGGCGTCAGCCGGGACGCACGCCGACAAGAACCCATAGAGCGATTGGCGCCGGAGCGCGGCCTGGCTTTAGCCCGGCCGCTCGATTTGCTTTGAGATGATCCTGGGTCCGCAACGTTGATCGTGGTCACGGGGAATAAAGCAGGGCCTTATTCCCGCGACTCAAGCAGTTTGCCAATAAGGTGTTCAGCTGATGATGACTGAAGATACCCCTAATCAAAGTCACCCCGTGTTTCTGAGTAGAATGAGCCTCATCGTCACGGTCGCGCTTCTTGCGGCGTCACCCGGCAAAGCTTGGACGAGGGCGCAGGCTCGGGAGTCGGCCCGGCCCGGGGCCGGGCGTGCGGCCCCTTCTCCCTCGATGACCAAATTGAACGAGTATCTTGTCATTGTTCAACTGCCCGACAAGAGACTGATGGGCGTCTTGCAGCGGACCGTCACGGGCGGGCAGGAGGCTGCTGCCCGGTACTCTCACGATGACGGTTATACGTGGGGTGAGCCTCAAAGTCTGTTCAAGTTCCCGAGGGAACCGGCAGGCAACTGGGGAGTCCACGTCGCTCTCCTGGATCAGAGCGGGGAGATTCATCTCTTCTATCAAAATGACGCGGGCACGGGGAAAGCCCCGAGGCTGGAAGATCACCGCTATGATATCTGGCACACCAGGACCGTCCACGGGCGAAGCGATTGGCAGCCTCTCAAGCGGATCTGGAAAGGTTACGCCGGCTCGATGCTCTCCGTGACTCAAATGCGCAACGGAAGAATCATCCTTCCCATCTGTTACTTGTCTTCGCCCGTCCGCACGTGGCAGGATCGCGGGCAGGGATTCGACGCGTTCGCTTACATGGGCCTGTTCAGCTCGACGGTGCTCTACGCCGACCGTGACGGTGATTCCTGGCACCAGGCGGCAGTCGAGTTCAAAACGCCGGCGCCGCTTATCAATGCCGATGGCATGCTCGAGCCGGGCGTTATTCAGTTGAAAGATGGCCGGGTCTGGCTGCTCATCAGGACTCAACTCGGACGCTTCTTTGAATCCTTCTCGCCGGACGGCTCAACGTGGTCGCCGCCTCAACCCACGCAGATCCTCTCTTCCGATTCGCCCGGAAATTTGATCCGGCTGAAGACCGGCCAAATCGTGATGGTGTGGAACAACTGCCTCAGATTCTCCTACGCGAACGGGGGAAGGCATGTGCTGCACGCCGCGATCTCCGAAGACGAGGGTAAATCCTGGCGCGGCTTCCGGGAGGTCGCGCGTAACCCTTTCGTCAACCAACCGCCCCCGCCGCGGGGTGATCACGGTGTGACCTATACGGTCTTGACCTTAACCAAAAGCGGAACGGTCATCACACCCTTATCCACGGGCATGCCGGACGGGACCTTTCTACTACATCTTGACCCCGCCTGGCTCTATCAGACGAAGCGAAGATCCGATTTCTCAAACGGTTTGGATGACTGGTCTACCTTCGGCACCAAAGGTATTGATCTGATCCCTCACCCGCAAAGGGAAGAGGCCCGCGTGCTCAGACTCCGTAAGCCTGAAACCGCCTGGCCGGCCGCCGCTGTCTGGAATTTCCCCACAGGAGGAAAGGGGAGTTTATCCCTGAGGCTTCAAATGAAACCAGGTTTTCGCGGCGCGAGCATCGGTCTGACCGATCACTTCTCGGTCCCGTTTGATCCGCAGGACAAAATCTACAACCTATTCAACCTCGAAATTGGTCCGAACGGTCAACTGGCTAACGGGGAAGGGCTGGTGCCGGGCCGCTGGCACCAATTGAAGCTCGATTGGGATACCTCGACTTCTGAATGCCGCCTCATTCTGGATGGCCGCCGGATCGGCCGTTTACCGCTCACACGCATGAGCCCGTGGGGCGTGAGCTATCTACGACTGCGTTCCACGGCGGAAAGCACGGATGACGCCGGCCTCCTCGTCGAGTCGGTTGAAGCTGATGTTTCACCCAGTTGGTAGACGGCTCGGCTGATCGAGGGGTTCATCCATAGGACTGTTGAGAGAAAGAGAATTGCTGGTCACGTGCGACCCCGGGGCGGGCAGAGGGTGATGCAAGGCAAGTTTTCTACCTGGATGCGGCGGGCGCGTCATCGACCCATCCTTGCTTGCCCGGCAGACCTATCAAGAGACGGGGAGGATAAATGATCACACGCAATCCGGTCATCATCATCATCATCATCGCGCCGGCCATCCTCATCCTGCTGAGTGTGGGCGTCACGGCGAGGGAAGATTTAAGGCCCCGGGCGGTGGCAAAGTTCGACGAAATGCCCAAGCCCGCTCTGCTTCCCGACGGGTCGCTCGTTGCTTTCTTCATTCCTACCGTTAACGGGGAGCAAGAAGTCGCCGCGAGGTTCTCTAAAGATAACGGCTCTTCCTGGAGCGAGCTTCAAACCCTTTTCAAGCTTCCAAAGGGGGTGGGGGGATTTGGCTATTTTGAAGACCTCGTGGACAGAGATGGCGAGGTGCATCTCTTCTTTCTCAATGATGCGGGCACCGGCGTTATCCGGCCCCGGGCAGGTGAAGAGGCTCATCGCATCAGGAAAGATCAACAGCGTTTAGACATCTGGCACACCAGGTCGCTGGACGGAAGAACGAGATGGCAACAACCGAAACCTATTTGGGAAGGGCGCGCGGCCGACTTGCAGTCGGTGATTCAGCTCCGGAGCGGCCGGATCCTCCTCCCCATCTCTTATCTGACAACGCGTTCGTGGGGCGCGCGCGGCAGTGGCTTCGATGCGTTCACCTACATGGGCCAGTTCGATACGACGGTGCTATATTCAGACGACGCCGGGGGCAGCTGGCGCCAGTCACCCGTGACATTGAAAGTACCGACCCCGGACCTCTCCACTTTGGGAGGGGTTGAGCCTGTCATCCTTCAGTTGAAAGACGGCCGCGTGTGGATGCTGATTCGTACCCAGATGGGCCGGTTCTACGAGTCTTTCTCCATCGACGGTGTGAGCTGGCCCGCGCCTCAGCCGAGCCGCATCATCTCTTCCGATTCACCTGCCGGTCTGGTACGTCTGGTGGATGGCCGGATTCTTTTACTCTGGAATAACTCTCTCAGGTTCCCCTACGCCTACGGCGGGAGGCACGTTCTTCATGCGGCCATTTCAGAAGATGAGGGACATACCTGGCGGGGCTACCGTGAGGTGATCCGAGACCCCCTGCGTAATCAACCGCCACCCCCGACCGGTGATCATGGGACGTCATACCCGTTTCCGGCGTTGACAAAGGACGGGAAGGTCATCTTCTCAACCTGGGTCTCCACGGGGCCGGGACGCTCTCTCGTGCTTCTCGATCCGGCATGGCTGTACGAGACCACACAGAAGACCGACTTCTCAGCCGGGATGGAAGAGTGGTCCAGCTTCGGTACCCGGGGCGTCGGGCTGATCCCGCACCCGCAGAAAAGAGGCGCGCGGGTGCTCAGCATCCGCAAGACCGAGGCGGGCTGGCCCGCCGCCGCCGTTTGGAACTTTCCCGCCGGCGCGCGCGGGCGTCTCCGCCTGAACCTGTTACTCCGACCCGGGTTTGCCGGCAGCCTGGTAGGTCTTACCGATCACTTCTCGGTCCCTTTTGATCAGCAAGACAAGTTTTACAATCTCTACAATCTGAACATAGGCCCGGGCGGCCGATTAGCGAAGGGCGAACAGCTACAACCCGACCGGTGGTACAGCCTGCAACTGGACTGGGATGGTGCCAAGCGTGAATGCCGCGTCTCTGTCGATGGTCGTCAGGTTGCGGTGCTGCCACAGTTGCGAGAGGGTGAAGGCGCTAGCTACCTCAGGCTGCGCTCCACGGCTGAGGAGAGTGACGGCGCCGGAATGTTTGTCGAATCCGTGGAAGCAGATGTCTCGCCGAGTTGGTAGCAGAGTAGTGGGTCGCGAAGGACCGGCCCCACGCAGGGGGTCAGGTTTCAACGAACGCCCTGCACCAACCCGAAGTGGCAAATACATCCTGATGAATGAGGTGATAACCATGAGCAGGCAGGTGATCTTCCCCCTCTCCCTCAGTTTATCCGCATTATTATGTTGCGGCATTGTCGGGGCGCAATCTTCACCCGGGCCGGGGTCTTCGGCGGATTGCCCGGAAACGGAGGCTTTAAGAGACAGACTCAAGCGAGCCGAGTCCTACTTGAATGACTGGCCCAATCTAGGCCGCTATCGTGAGGCTAACGCGCAACTTGGTCGCCCCGGGAAAAAAGAGAGGCGCGTCGTTTTTATGGGGGATTCAATTACAGACTTCTGGGATCATCCCGGCTACGGCGGGTTCTTTCCCGGTAAGCCATACGTTAACCGCGGAATAAGTGGACAGACCACGCCGCAGATGCTCATCCGTTTCCGCCCCGACGTGATCGCTCTCGGGCCGAGGGTGGTTGTCATCCTCGCGGGCACAAATGACATCGCCGTAAATGCGGGGCCGAAAAAGCTCTCATCGATAGAAGACCATATCTCCTCGATGGCTGAACTCGCGCGCGCACATCACATCCGCGTCGTTTTAGCCTCCCTGCTCCCCGTCAACGATTATAAGTTCTACCACGGCAAACAGCTCGTCCGCACCATCGAGCGCGCTGCCGCCCAGATCGCGGCGCTCAACGGTTGGCTTAAACAGTACGCGGCACGCAACCGTCATACCTATCTTGATTACTACACGGCTGTCGTGGATGACAAAGGTATGCTGAAAGAAGATTTGACGGATGACGGTGTCCATCCGAATAGTAAGGGATACGCGGTGATGACCCCTTTAGCCGAAGAAGCAATCAGAAGAGCATTGAATAAAGATTGAAATGAGAAGCCGTCCATCGAGGTCATGAGGGCAGAAGTATGAAGCGGCGTGCCGTATTCGGGCGCAGAGATTTCTTGAAGGCTACCGCAGTCCTTAGTGCGAGTACCGCGGTAGCTTGGTCGGGCGTCCCTCAAGCGTCTCCGATAGGGAAAACACCCCTGACCCCGTCGGAATTTAAGAGGCGCCTCCGTGGGCCGATTCTTTCCGCCCCCACTACTTACACCGCTGACTTCAAGGTTGACTATCAGGGTATGCGAAACATGACAGGGCGGGCCCTGGCGGCCGGGGTCGAGGTGTGCGCGCTGACCGCCGGCAACAACCAGTACTACGCGCTCCTCTATGATGAAATTAAAGAGTTGACACGGGTCATGGCCAATGCGGTCAACGGCCAGGGGATCACCATTGCGGCCACCGGACCATGGTGGACGGGGCAAGCCGTCGATTACGCCCGCTTCGCCGAATCCGTCGGCGCGGACGCGGTTCAGGTCCTGTTACCACCCAACGGGGACGAAGACGCCCTCGTCGAGCATTTTAAGGCGGTGGCTGCCAGCACTCGGCTGGGGCTGATTGTGCACGGAAGCCCATCCATTCACCTGCTGGAACGACTCCTCGCGATCGATTCCGTCGTCGCCATGAAAGAGGAATTCACCCCCGATTTCACCCTCCAGGTCTACCGTAAATTTGGCGACCGCCTGAACATTTTTGCCGGGGGAACCAAGTCGCGTTATCTGGTCTATCAACCCTACGGGATGCGGGCTTACTACAGCGCCTTCGCCACCTTCGCCCCGCACGTCGCCATCGATTTTTGGAGGGCCGTGGAGAGAAATGATCTGAGCCGTGCGCGGCGGATCGTCTTCGAGTACGACCTCCCCTTCTTCGAACGGTGGGATCATGCCTTCTGGCGCGCCACGCTCGAGTACTTTGGGGTCGCCAAACGCTACCTACGCCCCCCCGAAAAGAGTTTCAGCGATCGCCAGATGCAGGACCTCCGCTCTTTTTACGACCGGCTCGGCCTCTCACCTAACCCTACATAAAGCCGTGCCTCTGTTCGTCAAATCCACCCCCAAAGACGAACCCTGACCGCGATCTGAATGGCGGGCGGAACTCTAGCCCTCTCCGGCCGCGGCCGGGCTTCGGTGTCTGAGGTGACGGACGGCACGAGGCCGAACGGCGCCGCGCTCGATCGCCCCGCGTCCGCTACTTGACACGCTCGATGACCTGGGCATTGTTATAGTTTTCATTGGTGTTATTAGGACAGTTGACGGAGCGCGCGCGGGCGACGACCGCGTAGTTGCTCGGGTAAGGGGAGTGCTCGCAAATAACCTCTCTCGGCCCTGGCCTCTTAATCACCAGGGTGTTATCTCTTTCGGGGAGGTCGACATAAGATCGGCATTGTTCGGTGGTCGTGGTGCCGATGATCACGTACCCGTATGGAATGGTTGATCCGACACAGACGTCGATCGTTGAATTTGAAGTTTGTGCGAGGGCGAGTGTAGAGAGAGTCACCTCCAGCAAAATAACCAAAAACCTTCTTTTCACCTCGAACACCTCCCTAAAAGTCTGGATTCCGTCGGGCGCCTCGGGCGCGGGGGCCCTCTGCCCGTCGCTACTTTTAACCCGTGTGACCGAAGGCAGATATTTGAGCCTCAAACATGTGCCGGCGACCCTTACGACGACATCAACATGTCGAATGACCTGCACCTTCGAGGAGCGCTTCGCGCAACGGCCATGAGCATCAGCACATGACGGGATCTCAGGGGCTTTATCTCCGAATCGTGTAGGCGGCGACTTGGACGTTTGCCGGCTTTTCGAACAGCCAGCTACCGGCCCAGCCCACACCCATGCTGACAGTAAAGCTGACCACAATCCACCATAGCCAGGAGATATCCGTATAGTTCGCGACCCAGAGCGTCGCTGCCAGCCCGGCCAGCCCGCCGACGATTATTCCGCCCGAGTTCGCCCTCTTACTGATGACCCCCAAGGTAAATGAGGCGCAAATCGGGCCCATGAAAAAGCCGCCGAGCTTACCGACGATCGCCACGACGGGGCCGAGGCGGTCGATGTAGAAGGCGGTAAAGGTTAGGAGAGCGCCGCACGTCAGCGTCACCCAGCGCGCGTGCGCCAGTTGCTGCTCAGTCTGCCTGCTCCAACCGAAGCGCACCAGGAAATCTTTCATGAGGACGGCGGCCAGCGAATTGAGACCCGCGGAGATTGTCGACATCGTCGCGGCGAAGATTCCCGCGATGACAAGCCCTTTTAAACCTACCGGCAGGACGTTGACGGCGAAATGCGGGAGAACGCGGTCGGCGCGGGGAAGCGCTTGGGCCATCTCGGGATGCAGCGTATAAAAGGCCACGAGCGCGATACCCATCAACATGAGGAGTGCGACGACCGGCAGATTGATCCACGCGCTCGTCATCATGGCCTTGCGCGTCTCCTCCTCCGAGCCGGTCGTGAAGTAGCGCTGCGCGACCACCTGGTCCGTCGCGTACGTGGTCAAGTAATAGATGGCCAGGTAAGGTATGAGGCCCCAGAAGCTAATCTCCTCACGTAAGCTCAAGTTGAAATGGAACATCTGAGTATGTGGCCCGGCCGTGTGCCACACGCTGGCCAGGTCCCAATGGAGGGCGGAAAGGGCAAAGAGGAGCATCAACAGGGCGCCGCCGATCAGCACGAAAAACTGCATGAAGTCGGTCCAAATCACCGCTCGCATACCGCCCTTCAAAGTATAGAGGGTGACCGCCACGCCCATGATTGCCACCGAGGGGATCAAAGGGATGCCGGCGATCTCTTGCAAGGCGAGGCTCGGCACATAGATCGCTGTGGCCATGTGGCCCCCGCGCAGTAATATGAAGAGCAGGGCGGCGAATATTCGCACGAAGAGGTTGTAGCGTTTCTCCAGGTACTCGTAGACGCTTAATAGCTTCATCTTCCGGTAGATCGGTATAAAGACGCGCACGATGAAATACACGACCACCGGCAGCAGAAATGTCAGCATGAAATAGGACAGGTCCTTTTCATAGATCCATCCCGGCACGCCCATGTAGCTGACCGCGCTTAAGTCCGCGCAAATGATCGAGATCGCGACCGGAAACCAGGGCTGGCTTCGACCGCCGAGGAAATAGTCGTCGGCATTCTTCTGCCGGTGCGAAGTGCGGAGCCCGATATAAATCGACAGCAGGATGTAGGCGGCAACTACCGAGTAATCAATCCAGGTGAAGCGACCGTGCAAAGCCTTTTTCCTCTTTCCCCGCGGGAGCTAAAAAATCATCTCGAATTGGCCGATCGAGCGCGGGATGACACCCTTTCCGCACTGCCCGATGGCGGCGTCGATGTGCTTTTGGCCGTTCCTGACGGTGAATAGCATGTGCCCCGGGAAGAGCCCTTCGATCCGCAGCCCGGCCAGTTTTTTCAGGTCTCTGCGGTAGCCGTCCATCGTTGACCCGGGGAAATTAATGAGCCCGAGCAAGCCCCCGTAGAAGAGGACGTCTCCGGCGAACAGGTTGCGCGTGCCGTTGATCTCGGCCAGGAAGCAGACCGAATCGGGGCTGTGGCCCTCGACCATGATGGCCTCCACAGTAATTCCCGCGACCTCGATCTTTTCGTCGCCCCCGATCGCGTAATCCACCGGGCAGTTTCGGTAGGCGAACCCTTCGGGGTAGATTCCGAGTTCCTTGGCCAGTGACAGGCCGGCCTCCTCTTCGGTACCACTCTCAAGGACTCGTTTGCTCGCCGACGAGATAAACACATCGCATCCGGTCATCTGCTTGATCTCAAAAGCGCCACAGCAATGATCGAAATGGCCGTGGGTAATCAAGACGGCTTTCAGGTCTTCGGGCTGAAGGCCGTCCCTCTCCATATTTCCCAAAACCATTTCGCCGGCCCCACCCCCGCCCGCGTCTATCATGACGAGGCCGCCGGGCCCCTTGATGACGTAGATATGGCAATCCCACGGGCCGGAGATCCCGAGTTGCAAGCTGCCGGCGATGTAGATGTTCTCAGTGATTCTCAACGCTAATCTCAGTAGATCAGGAAACCACCGTCAACCAGCAGGGTGGCCCCCTGAACGTATGACGCTTCGTCAGAGGCCAAGAAGGCGGCGGCCGCCGCCACCTCCTCCGGCGCGCCCCGACGCCCCAACGGAATCTGCCGGAAGTATCTTCCGGATACTCCCTTCCGCTTCATATCCTGTTCGATCATCTCGTTTGATTCGGTGAGGATGTCGCCGGGAGCGATGCAGTTGACGCGAATGCCATACGGGGAGAGTTCAAGCGCCATCGCTCTTGTGAGTCCCTCGAGGGCCGCCTTGGTCGCGCAGTAAACGGTCGCTCCCTCCTGCGCGGCGTAGGCTGCGACCGAGGAGATGTGGATGATGGCCCCGCCCCCGCGCCCGGCCATTTCTTTCGCCGCTTCCTGCGAACAGATGATCGTTCCTTTGAGATTGATATCGATGACGCCGTTGATCAGCTCATCCGGGCACTCGAGGAAGGGGGCGAGGGCCGCCAGACCCGTCATGCTCGCATTGTTGACTAAGATATCGATCCCACCAAAATGGGAGAGGGTCTCGTCTACCAGGCGCCTGACCTGCCGGCGGTCGCTGATATCAACGTGTATTGCTACGGCGTTGGCACCCCTACCTCGAAGGGTCGCGGCCACTTCCTCGCCCTTCTCAATTCTTCGCTGGGCGATGACGACGCTTGCGCCGTCCGCAATGAAGCGTTCGGAGATCGCCCTGCCGATCCCCGTCCCGCCGCCGGTGACTATCGCCACCCTTCCCGTGAGTCCCGCTGCCTCTTTCATGCGATCACCACCAGCGCGTCGCCCGCGTGCACCCTGGGAAAGATCCTCTGTGCCATGATGCGTCCCCTCCGGTTCGCCCGTACCGTCTGCAGCGGCTCGCCGAAGAGATTGACCACACGGCCTAGCTCCTGGCCCCGGTCCACCTCCGCCAGCACACCTAGCCGAGACCGGTAGAGGCCGGAGGCGTCGGCCAAGACGGATGACTCACGCCAGTAGTCTTCCTCCGGGGTGGTGGCGAAGTATTTCAAGCCCCTTCGCGCCGGCTCACCCGGTAAGACGTTCAGATGTTTGAGCAGGTTGGTGAGGCCCGTGCGATAGAGTTCGACGTCCTCCCAGTTCAGGCGCGCCCCGCCGCTGGCCTCCGCGTAGATGCTGGGAATTCCGCGCCGCACCGCCTCCGAGATGGAACGGCCGTGATTAAGCGCCGAGGCCCAGACGACCTCCGCGCCGAATGCCAGTGCCGCTGCACGCGATTTTTGACCGACTTCGTCTTCGAGCAGATAGAAACCGCTCATCGCCGGCATCGCGTAGTCCCGGCCGCCGCTGTGCAGATCGATGAAGAGGTCGGCGTGGGATACGACGTGCTCCAGCAGGTGAAACGCGATCCGCTCGGAGATACTGCCCGACGCGGAGCCCGGAAAGACACGGGCCAGATTCGCGCCGTCGATGGGGCTCGATCGTGAGCCGGCTTCAAAGGCGGGGCCGTTGACGACCGTTGTGCAAATAACGGACCCGCTCATCAGGCGTGTATCCAGCCCCGCGAAGAAATCCATCAGCGCCGCCGGGCCCTCGAATTCATCGCCGTGCACCCCGCCCACGGCGACCAGCAGCTGGCCGGGCCGACTCCCGCGGGCGAAAAGTGTCGGGAAGAAGATCCGCTGGCCGGAGGCGAGACGCCCGATATCCAGCGCGATGGCCTCTTTCTCGCCGGCCGGAACGACGCAGGGCGAGAACTCTTCGACAGGTAAACGTCTCACGAAGCCGCCCCCTGCCCGCTCATCGAGCGGAGTACGTCCCCCGCGCACCCGAGAGCGAAATCGATATCCGCGGACCTGTGCGCGGCCGAGATGTACCAGATGCCGCGGCCGATGAGTCGCACCCCGCGGTCGAGCATCCCCTTGGCGAAGCGGGAATATTTGGCGGAATCGGACGCGAGGCAATCCCGATAATCCTTGATCTCCCTTGAGGAAGTGAACGCCATGTGAAACATCGGCCCCGGCCCGCTCATCAGGACGGAATGATTCTCCCCGCGGGCGACCTCATTCAACCCGTCTCTGAGCTTGAGCCCGAGACCGAACATCCGGTCGTACAGCTCCTTCCCACCTTCCTCCAGCACCTCCAGCGTGGCGGCGGCGGCGGCGATCGACGGGTTGTTGCTGTTATACGTGCCCGCGTGCATCACCTCCCCGTCGGCAATCATCCGCATCAGGTCCCGACGGCCGGCGAAGAGACTGATGGGGAAGCCGGACCCGAGCGCCTTCCCAAAGATCGCCAGGTCCGGGGTGACCTGATAAAAGGCCTGCGCCCCGCCCAAGCCCAGCCTGAATCCCGTGATCGTCTCGTCAAAAATTAATACCGCCCGGTATTCATCACAGAGATCGCGCAAGCCCTGAAGAAAACCACGCGCCGGCTCAACACAGCCGTTGTTGCACATGATCGGCTCGGTGACGACGGCGGCAATCTCACCGCCGTTTTGCGCAAATATCTTCTCAAGGAGGGCGAGATCGTTCCACGGGAGAACCACCAGGTCGTCGAGAACACTTGGTGCTTGCCCCCGTGTTTCTAAAACCTTTTGCGGCGCGTCCCTCGGTCCGGCCGTCTCGATCGACGGGTGGAGACTGACGAGCACATTATCAAACCAACCGTGGTAGTGACCTTCGAACTTAATGTATTTGTCCCTTCCTGTGTACGCCCGGGCGAGTCTGAGCGTCGCCTGAACCGATTCTGAGCCGCTATTGGTGAATCGAATGAGATCGGCGCACGGGATTAGCTTCTGCAACCTCTCGGCGAGTTCAAGCTCTAGCTGATGCTGCCCGGCATACAACTGCCCGCGGCTCATTTCACTAAACACCTTCTCCAGGACCGCCTGATGAGAATGGCCCAGGACGAGAGGTCCTTGACTCAACGTAAAATCGAGGTACTCGTTGCCGTCCACGTCATAGACTCGCGCGCCGGAGCCCCTGGTGAAGAAAAGCGGATGCGGTTGGCCGAACATTCTGAAATTGCTGCTGACGCCGCCCGCCATCGATTTCCTGGCCCGCTCGAACATCTCACGCGACTTATCGTAACTTCTCATATCGAGCCCCCCACGGCGCATCTCCCCCCAAGACCTCGGCTCACAATTCGTCGAGCGGGAAAATAGGCCTCCTGATGTGTTGATAGTTGAACTGGCTCAGATCCAGGGAGGAGAGGCCCGGCGAGTTGACCTCAATAATCTCCTGCGCCAGGGATTCGTAAGCCGCCCGAAAAGCGACCGCCGATTTCAGGACGATGATCTTCTGGTCTTCCGGCGGGATGGCGAGCGAGCGCAACTGCTCCAGATTCCAGGGCGGCATCTTGATCTCTGTCAGCACAATCGTTACCCCACTCGCCTGGACCACAACGGTTCTCCCCATGTTCTCCAGGATGCCGTCCCGCATCGGGCCCCGGTTCACGAACCGGCCGTCTGAGATGAGCTTGACCCGGCCGGTGATCGCTACCGGCTCGCCATGAAACCTATCGCACTTGCCACCCACCGCGAGCGTCAACTCCTGTCCGACGCCGACCTCAATCGCACTCCCTACCGCTTCCGGGTCCGCGATGATGACGACGGCCGCCCGGGCGTCCTGATGGAGAAGCTCCCGCAAGATGAAGGTGCCGTCACCGGGGGTGCCGGCTCCGATGTTGTCCCCGATGTCGGCGAGTATCACCGGCCGACGATCACTCTTGATGGCACGCTCCACCGATTCCCGTACGCCCGGCAGCCGGGGGACGAAGGCTCTTCTCAGTTCCCAGGCGCGGTCGGCAATCTCTTTGGCGCAACGCCGCGCGAGTTCCGGCCGGTTATCCGTGATGGCGATTGCGCTCAAGCCGACCTCCGGCACGTCCGAGTACACGAACCCGCCCGATACCGTTACCGACAGAACTTCGCGCTCGCGCTCGTGCGCCAGATCAACCAGTTCATTCATCGGGTAAGCGTCTGTGAGCTGCTTCTGCGGAACGATCATCAGCGGAGGCTTCTCGAGCGCCATGACCGGCCTGATTTCGCCCTTAATGGTACGGACGAGCAGCTCGGCCGCCTCCAGCCCCCTCTCTACCTGATCGACGTGCGGGTAGGTATCATAACCGACCACGACATCGGCCAGACTGACCATCTGCTCAGAGACGTTGGCGTGGAGGTCGAGGGTGATCGCGATCGGGGTCCGGTCCCCGACATACGAACGCAGTCTGGAGAGGATGAGCCCGTCGCCATCCGGCGCATCCTCGCCGACCAGCGCGCCATGGAGGGCGAAAAGGATCCCGTCAACGCGCTCACGGCCGATGGCCTTGCGCACGCTCTCTAAAAGAGACTCAAGCGCGCTCGCTTTGACAGGCCCGGATGAGACGCCCCAGGCCCACACGGTGGGCACCAGTTCGAAATCGAAACGTTCCGCCCCCCTGATGAAACCGGCCATCTCGCTCGTCGTGCCCCGCAGCTTTTCGATGACCTCATTGCCCTCAAAAAAGAGCACCCGCTTGAAAGATTCCAAATCGGTTGGGATGTTGGAGAACGAGTGGGACTCGTGATAAATACCACCGACCAATACCTTCATATCCCCGGTTCTCCTCGTTAAGCGCATCCGATCAGACTCATCTTGAGCGCGGCCAGGTCGACATCCTCGATCTCGGATTCCGCTGCGATGAGACCCGTCGATACGGGATCTTTGAAACCGTGTCCCGAGAGGATGCAAACGACCTTTTCTGTGCCCCCCATGCGGTGCTGGGCCACCGCTCTCAAGAAGCCGGCGACCGAGACGGCTCCGGCCGGCTCGATATACAGGCCCTCACGCAGACAGAGCTGTTTTTGGGCCTCGAGGACCTCTTCGTCCGGGACCAGCACCCCCCATCCCTGAGACTCTTTCACCGCCTTCAAGGCGCGGGTCGCGTCGATGTCGACCTGCACGGCGAGGCCGCTGACGGAGGTCGTTGTTTTGACCGCCCTTGCTTTCCCCGCGCCGTTGAGCAGCGGCGTCACGACCGTGTCATTAAGCTCCGGCTGCACCGCAATCATCCGCGGCAGGTGAGGGATCAGAGACCGCCTTCTCAGATCAACAAAACCACGCCAGATAGCCGTCAACATCCCGCCCCCGCCGACCGGTACGAACACGTAATCGGGCGGCCCATCGAGTTGCTCCACCAGCTCATACGCTATTGTTTTGACCCCTTCCATCCCGGCCGGAGAATACTCGTACGCCGATACGATGAAACGTGTGTTGCATTCTTCCGCCATTTCGTGCAGGCGTTGAAAGACGAAGCGGGACTTCTCTTCCGAGACGCCAAACCCTTCGACCCGAAAGAGCTTGGCCCCGTACACGAGCATCTGATTCAGTTTGTTGACCGGGGTGACCTCATTAATGAAGATGTGGCACTTAATACCATACCGGGCCGTGTAGGCGGCAAGGGCCGAGCCCGTGTTGCCGGAGGACGTGGCAATACACGCTTTGATCCCGGACTGCTTCATTAATGCCACTTCAAGCGCGGCGAATCTGTCCTTAAACGAGCCGGTCGGATTCACGTGCTCCGATTTGAAAAACAGATTCCGGCTGCCCACCTCATCTGCGATCGCCAGGCTTTTGACCAATGGCGTGTTGCCTTCGCCCAGGCCGTCGAGGCTGCCTGTGCCGTCCAGAGGCAAGAAGTGCTTATATTTGTGAAAAATTGAGTCCATATTCCCGCCCCGTCCTTGAGTGCTTCCATGCGATAGCCATTGCCGGAAGAGGGCCTCCGCCCTGCTGTTCGACCATCATTGAGGGTCGTTTGCGAGTGGTTATTCTCACCGTATCTTCACCTCTAACTCTCGGTCCCGTCCTCTGAGCGGGAGTTTGATAGGGCAAGAGCCTTCCCGGTCCGAAACATGAAACCCGATCACCATTTCGAGCGCGGCCACGCCGTCTTGTCCGGTAGAGCGGGCCCCGGGTGCGGTGCCGTCAAGCACGCGCACGATTTCATCGACCGCGGCGAGCATCGGGTACTGCCCCCTGGCCGGAACCGGAAACTGACGCATGGCTGTCCCGCCGTCGCCGAATCCGGCTTCGTCGATCGTCCAAAGTTCGCACCTGCCGCCATTGTTCGCGACCGTTATTTCTCCCCGATCACCTGTGAACCTGACGGTCGGCGGAAGAGTCAGGCCCTCAGACGCGTTGACGAATGCCCTCACCCCATTTTTAAACGAGATGATCCCGTAGCCGCCCGGGTCATGGTATTCAGGCCCACCCGGATCAGGCGTATTGTTCGGATCCAAGGCGCCCTGAATCGATTCCGCTTCGGTCCCGAGGACCCACCCGATGAGGTCGAAAAAGTGAGTGCCCAGGCACCCAAGCCTCCCACTCGGCCAGTTGCTGTCGACGTGGAGGGGGCGGCCGATCATGCCTCGTTCGATCAGGTCTTTAACTTTCTCATCAGGTCTTTAACTTTCTCATAGGTCGGATCCCAGCGCCGCGTGTGATTAATCACGAGGCGCACGCCACCGTCTTGACAGGTTTGGACCATCCGGTCCGCGTCCGTAAGGCGCGTGGCGATAGGCTTCTCCAAAAAGATCGCCCCGGCGTTTGAACGGGCGGCCCCGAGGACGATCTCGGCATGAGCAGGCGTGTTGGTGGCCACGCTGATGATGTCTATCCCCTCATTTCTGATCATCCGGCGCCAATCCGCATAGACGTTCCCGACGCCCCAGCGCTCGCGAAACCGTTGGCGCCGGCCGGAATCCCTGGAGGACCCGGCCACTAACCGGACCCGCGGGTGATCCGAGAAGGCCGCCGCGTGTGACAGGCGGCCGAAGATGCCCCGCAGGTGGCCGATCTCGCTGCCGAGGGGCGCGGCCGAAGACCCCATCTCGCCGAGCCCGATAATCGCTGCGCGGTAGATCCTGCTTCCGGCCATGATCTACCTCTTTCTACCGCTTCTCGAATGAGATTTTCTCCGCACGCCGGTAGCCGTGCTTGAGGAACGATCTCTCGAACCAGCACATGTACCCGTAGGCGGTTGAGACCATCAAGTCATCGTCCCCGTCCCCATTCCAATCGACGACCGTCACCGTGGGACCGTAAGGGAGCGGCGGGAGCTTGAGTGGTTGACCCGGTGCGAAGCCCCATCGACCGTCCGCCCTGGTCCCGTAGAAGACCTTGACCTCGCCGCCAGCCGCCGCCCCGATGACGTCCATCAGGCCATCCCCGTTCCAATCCGTGGCCGCCGGAGTCATGCGGGTTCCCATCTCCCCGATCAGCAACGGTTGCGCAAAAACCGGGGTGGGGCCTCGGGTCTCGTTCCGATAGAACCGAACCTTGCCGTAGGTATCCCCCACCACCAGGTCGACTCTTCCGTCGCCGTCGAAATCCGCGGCAGTAAAGGTCGTACGGGCGCCTTGAAGTACATCAAAGTCCAAGGCTTGTCCTTCCCGAGGACCGACCTTGATCGGCCTGCCGTCTATTGTTTGAAGTTGGATCCCGCGGGTGTCGAACCGCCTTCCCCGCGGCGTGCTCAGGTTCTTGTGGAACCATATATTCCCTCGATGATCGCCGAACAGGAGGTCCGGTCTGCCGTCGCCGTCCAGGTCTGCCATTTGGGTAAAAGTCCAATCGTCGCCCGTCACGGCGTGGTGCGAAATGGTTTCGTCGGGCGGGAGCAAGGGCTGAGCCGGGGCAAAGATTCCCGGGCTTCCTTTACCGAGGTTGAGGCTGATCGTCAGCCCCGAGAGGATGTCGAAGCGCCCGTCGCCGTCGAAATCCACATACTGTGCGCCCCAGTGTGGGAGCGAGTCGCTCCCCCATTGGGAGGGGAGGGGATTTTCGTTCACTTCGAAGAGCGGGGATTCCCTCGTCCCTATATTCTTGTAGATGTATATGTCGGTGTTCGCGCTCACGACCAGGTCGAGCAAACCGTCTCCGTTAATGTCGGCGGCGCGGGGCGTACCCAGCGCGCTCCGCGGGAACCGACCTTTTTGTGGGAACGGCCTTCTCGTCAAGACGGGCTTGGTGCGCGTGCCGATGTTTTTGAAGTACCAGAGGAAATCTTCCGAGGTGGCAGAATCGCCCCCGCCGGGCGTCATCGGCATCGAGCCCGTGATCAGGTCGGGAAGACCATCCCCGTCGAAATCGGCGACGCAAGGCGCCGCCGCCCAGCCCACGTCAAGGGGCTTGCCGTCGGCGTAAAGAGGCCCCTGGTAGCTCAAGCGCGGAGTGCCATCCGCCTCCCTGCCAACATTCTTGTAGAAGAAGATCATCCCGGTGACATACCCGCCGGCCAGCAAGTCCAGACGCCCGTCGCCGTCCCAATCGACCACCTCCGGGACGGGGTAGTAATCGCGTTTGTAAATCCCTTCGCCTTCGGGGACGGGCTCGTGCGGCAGCTCCAGGGGTTTTCCGTCCGCCTTAACCAACCCTTTATTAACGAACCTGGGGTTACTGTTAGACCCGACATTCTTAAAGAAGACGATCCTGTTCCACTCGGCCCCGACGAGCAGGTCCCTCGTGCCGTCGCCGTCCCAATCGACGACCAAAGGGGCCGACGACCACCCGACGTCGAGTGGCTTGCCGTCCGCCATGAAGACCAGCTTCGAGTAGGGGAACTTCGGGTCCGTTTTGCTGCCGGTATTGGGGTAGACAAGGATTCCGCCCCTGGCGCAGCCGACGACCATGTCGATGAGTCCGTCACCATTCCAGTCGATAAGCGCCACGCGGCTGTGAATCAACCCGGTCGTAGAGCTGCTCTTCAGGTTGCAGCGGTTCATACCGTCGCCGATGAAGCCTCGCGGCGGAACTTCTGTGGGCGCCTCACCTCGGGGCAACAGGTCGAAGTAGACCGCGTAATAAGAGGCCGTGTTTCCCTCCTGCGTATGGGTCCAGGCGAGGCGACCGCGCTGCCAATCGCCGATCGCGTTATAGAAGTAGCCCCACATCTTCCGGGCGTTCCACTTAAGCTCTCCCCCGGTCTGGTCGATGTTGGACTCGTTTTCGGGATAATCTTCTGGTATCGCGGCATCGTACCAGCGGAACGGGCGGTCATAGGGAGTAGTCGCGTACGCATACTTGCCGTAGGTCAACGGTTTTCCCGTCCGCTCGTCGTATTTGATCACTTGGATGGACGCGATGTTCGGAAGCTGGTCCTCGACGCCGAACCGCTCTCTGATCGCGCGGGCGAAATCGATGTCAACATCCGCCGGCATCTCGTCAGAGGCACGCTTGCCCGTGTCAACCGGTTCGACCTTGAGCAGCAGTCGATAATGTCCCCGTCCGGCCCAAACCACGGCCCGGGGCTCGGCCGAAGCGCGAAAGCGGAAGGCCCCCCACCCGGATAGAAAGAGCGCGCACATGATCAACACCAGGCGCTTGCCCGCGGGTCGCATCAAACGGGTCTCGCGCTTCACGGTTCTTCTCATCTCACAGCTTTCGATATTTGCCGCGGCGGCACTTTCCCTTACTCTGATAGCGTCAGCGCGACCCGGAAACCGATGCAATCGAAGCGGCCGTCCGTCGGGTCTTCGTGCCGGTATGCGCAGAACATAACCGTCGTATCAAGGGTCTTGTAGGAGCCGCCCCGGCAGATCGGGTTAAGCCGAACGTCCTTAATGAGCGTATCCTCGTAGCACATGCGCGCCTTGTCCGAGGTCACGACCTGCTCGAAGCACTCCTCACACCAGCTCCACATCGACCCGACCATGTCATGCAGACCGTACCCGTTCGGCTCGAAAGACCCGACCGGCCGGGGGCTGCCCTGCGGGTTGGCGAAGTCGGCGCGCCCGTCCGGCGGCTCGTTACCCCATGGGAAGCGCATTCCGATGAGACCGCCGCGCGACGCCTTCTCATACTCGGCATCGCGAACGAGCCGGTACGGCTTTCCCGTCTCCCGCGCGAGCCACTGCGCGTATCGTGTGGCGTCAATCCAGCTGACGAAGGCGGCCGGGGCGCGCCGGTCCCGGAACCGCGGGTCGGTGCCAAGTTCTTCGCCAACAGCATAGCCGGTCCGGTCGGCGAAATGGAGATATTCCCCGACGGTCACGGCGTACTTGGCGATGCCGAAGGCCGGCACGCTCGCTTCACGCATGCGCCAGGGGTGGGGCACCTTCGCATCCGGCGGGCAGTCCGGCACCCCTTGGACAATTGGTCCCGCCGGAATCACGATGACCTCTGGTTCGATTGTCATGATCCACTTATACCGCCAGCTCTCGTTTCTCCTCGCTACTGCGGAGAATCGCGTGGAAGGCTCTCACGGTTTGCAACTCCTCCCCCGTGTCGGTCATCGAGTAGGGCTTTTTACCCGCAGCGGCATCCAAAAAATGGCGCATTTCGCGCAAGTAACATGACTCATAGGTGAAGCTCGCGGTGCCGGCAGAAGGCATGTGCCCGGCCTGCGCGCGCTGCCGCGCCAGTATTTCTGACATCTCGCGGCTGGCCTGCCGGGCCTCTTCCCAGTCGCGGGCCTCGTCGAAGCCGAGTTCCCGGTTCTGGTTGCCGTGATAGACGCGGACGGCCGGCAGGTTCTGATGCCATTCGAGGGTTCCCTCTTCGCCCGCGATGCGGATGTGACGCCCCAGGGTGCCGCGCTCGATCACGTCATGATGAAAGAAACCGCGCGCGCCGTCCGCAAACGAGATCAAGACGTCATGATTGTCTGGTCCGTTGATCTCAAGCGAGCTCAATTTGCTGAGGCGTGCGTAAACGGAGTCGATCCTGCCCATCCACCACTGGATCGGGCTGACCTCATGCAGAATCATGTCCATCCCCGCCCCGCCGAGGCGCATATCGCTGCCGTAGAACTTTCGATAATCCTCATAAGGGTGCCAGTCGGGCAGGTAGTTGCCCAGGCTATACTCGAGATAGAGGGGCTTACCGATGACGCCCTCCCGAAGGGTGTCGCGGATGAGACGATACGGCGGGTAGTACCGGATCGTGTGGCTGACCCCTAAGACTCCCGGGTACGATGGCGCCTTCTCCGCGATCCGGGCGAGCGAATCGGCATCGAGCACGAAGGGCACCTCTGCGAAGACGTGAAGGCCCAGTTCCATCGCCCTGCGGACGTAGGGCTCGTGCAGCGCCGGCGGCGTCGATATGGTAATGGCGAGGGGTTTCTCGGCGAGCGCCTCCTCAAAATCGGTGAAACCCCGGACGTTGAACGCCTCTGAAATCTCGCGGCAACGCTCCCGGACCGGTTCAAAGAGGATCACCTCGCCCGGGTTGAGATAAGTAAGATCTCGCAGCCGCCGCCGACCCATTGAGCCGGCCCCGATGGACAATATCTTCATCGAATCTCCTATTTGAATGAGATGGTCACTTCCCTGAGCACCGGATAGTTGGACCCGTCCGCGGATGTAAAGACGGCGCGGTATTGCCAGTACCGTGCCGGCTGTAAATCGGCGACGGTCGAGCTCCACGGGGTACGCCGGAGATCGGTTTCAGAGTCAGCCCCCCTCAATTCGAAGCGAAGCTTTGAGCCCAGCTTCTCTTCGGATCTCCACCGGATATCCGCGACTTGGAGGGGGCGTCCGGCGTCATGAACACTACTCACGTAGCCCAGTTCGAACCGACGCGTGTAGATGTTTCCGGCATCCATAAACGTCATCTCGTGGGCGCCTTCGGTGGGGAGCTCAATCTTGTTGCCGTCTTGAAAGCCCCCGGGTCCGCCCCAGAAGAGGTATGAATTGGTGCTGTGGTCGCCGTTGGCCTGCTTATGGCAGGCCATGACAAGGTCGAGCCAGCCGTCCTTGTTGAAATCAAGCGCCAAGTTACCCGAACCGGCGTTGGTATAAAGGTCGGAGCGGCGCGCGGGGCTGAACCCGTCGGGGCCGTTCCAGTAGACGTATGAGAACCACGTGCGGTCGTGCGCACCCGTAGCGTAATTGCCGATCGCGAGATCCAGATAGCCGTCTTTATTAAAGTCGGCAATCGTGGACTGGTCCGCGCCGACGCTCGGCAAGAGCGTACGTCGCGCGGCGCTGAAGCCGGCGGGGCCGCCCCAGTAGATGAAGGAGTTCGTATTCTCAATCCGCCGGGGGCCGTCGTAGAAGTTGCAAACCAGAAGGTCGAGCCAGCCGTCATTGTTGAGGTCGGCCGCGTTGACGCTGACGGATGCTCCGTTGGGGACGCCGCTCTTGCGAGAATCCGAATAACCGTCGGGCCCGCCCCAAAAGATCGGAACCTCCGGGTCGTCAAGGTCGGCGATCACGATATCCAGCCAGCCGTCCTTATTGAAGTCCGCCAGCGTCAACCCGCGCGGGTTCGGCGTGTGCAGAACGGTCACCCTGTCGTCCCGGAAGCCGTCAGGGGCCCCCCAAAAAATGAGCTGCCGATGCTCGGGGTCGGTATATTGAGGGATCACTAAGTCCAGATAGCCGTCGTGATTCAGATCGGCCGTGACGACACCGGTTGCCCCGTGGGTCTTGAGTATGGTCCGCCTCTCCACACTCCATGCCCCCGATGCGTCACCCCAGTAGACGAAGCTGCCTTGATCCACGCCTTCACCCTGCAGTGAGTACTCGTACGAGTTCGGCACCGCCAGATCCAGGTACCCGTCATTATTGAAATCGGCGCACACGGCGGAAAAGCTATCGAAGGCCGGGATCTCGGTCTTCCTCTCGGCGGAGAACCGGCCCCGGCCGTCGTTCCAGTAAATGCGCAAGAACCGCTCGCCGTTGAACCCCGCCGAGCCGTTGAAGAAGACCACATCCTGCAGCCTGTCGCCGTTGACGTCCGCGATCGCCAGGTCGGTCGCCCCCCGAGTCGGTACACTCTGACGGCGCTTCGGGTCGAGACCATCCCGAGATCCCCAGTAGATGAACGACTCGGTGTCCAGGCTGTGCAGCGAGGTGCGGTTGGCGAAGACCAGGTCGGGGAACCCGTCCCCGTTGATGTCGCCGATAGCGCACTGGCTGGCCCACCTGGTCGGCAACTCCAGCTTGCGCCCGGGTGAGAACCCATGTGGCCCGCCCCAATAGACCACGCTGTTGATCTCGCCCTGACGCCCGTCCGCGAGCGAACTGTTGGCGAAGGCCACGTCCGGGTAGCCGTCCGAGTTGAGATCGCCGACGGCGCAACCGCTCGCGCGCGTCGTCGGAAGCTCGGTCGGCGGGCTGCTCGTAAAGTTTTTACCGTCATTCCAGAAGATGTAGGAACGGGAGGCCGCCTGGCCGTTGGCGACCACGATGTCAGGTCTGCCGTCGTGATTCAGATCCGCCACGACGCACCGGGTCGCCCCCGGAGCATCAAGGTGAAGGGGGGATGAAAGATCGACCGCGCGGCCGTCGCCCCGGTAGATGCTGACCCCCCTCTCGGTCACGGCGATCAGATCGGGATGGCCGTCACCGTCGATGTCGGCGGCCGTGACGAAGGAGGCGTTGATGGGCAGCTCGAGCTTGCGCTCGGGGGAGAACCCCTTGGGGCCATTCCAGTAGATGACCATGTTGCGTGACCCGCCCTGCGTAAAGACGAGGTCGTCCCAGCCGTCCGAGTTGAGATCGGCGCGCGCAACTGAGCCTGCGAAAAAGGTCGGGAGGCGCGTGGCCGAGGTCGGGAAGAACCCTTTATCGCTGCCGTAGTAGATGATCGAATCCAAGGGCGCGCGCGTCGCCATGCCGTTCGTCGTCCCGCAGACGACCACGTCGGGGAAGCCGTCTTTGTTGAGGTCCGCGACGAGTCCGGATTTGGCGCCGTCGTTCAGCAGCTCCCAGCGGAAATTGGGGTCGAGGCCGTGGCCGCTGTTCATATAGATGTAGGTCGGGGGGGCGTCGTTGACGTTGTGGCCGCAGACGAACATGATGTCGTTGGCCCCGTCGCGGTTATAGTCGAAGGTGTAGATCGAGCGGATCTCTCCGGAGGCCGTCACATAGAGGTTGGCGCCGCCGTCTTCGAACGTCCCGGCGCGGAAGTCCCCGAACGTATGCTGGACC
This sequence comes from uncultured Blastocatellaceae bacterium, assembly GCA_964383905.1. GTDB lineage: Bacteria > Acidobacteriota > Blastocatellia > Pyrinomonadales > Pyrinomonadaceae > CAYLJO01. The sequence continues at coordinate 5,967 of CAYLJO010000012.1, read as the reverse complement.
CAGGCCTGCCGCGAACCTCGGTCGGCGCCGCCGGCCGGCCGAAATTGACCCGCACCGAAGATCAACACCGCGGCTACGGCACAGCACAGATCTGATGATAGAAATCGAGTGAGCATCTGTTTCTTATAACTCGCCGACCCGGAAGCGCAATACCCATCATCATTAAACGAGGTGGCGCCTCGTTCGACGGCCCGTTTCCCGCTTGGACGAGCGAATATTTTCTCGGCGGGCTCACCCGCCACGCTAAATCGCCGTCCACCCCCCGTCGACCATCAGGTTGTGACCCGTGATATACGCGGAAGCGTCCGAAGCCAGGAATACTGCCGCCCCCTTGATGTCATCGTCGGTTGCCATGCGGCCGAGCAGCGTCTTCTTCGCGTATCTTTCCACGAACCCGTCCGGTTGATCCCCGGTGTAAAACCCTCCGGGGCTAATCGCATTCACCCTGATGCCGAAGCGACCGTAGTAGCTCGCCAGGTATCTCGTAAAGTTGATCATTCCGCCCTTGGCGAAGGCGTAGTTCGCAGGGTTCGTGAGATCCGTCCCTTCATAGATGTTGAAGTCGGGCCCGACCACCCCGTAGATCGAGGCGATGTTCACGATCACCCCGGAGCGCTGTCGGATCATCTCTTCGCCGAAGAGCTTGCACGAGAGGAAGAGCCCGGTCGAGTTGATCTCCATGGTCCGGTCCCAATCGTCCCGCGTCGAGTTGCCCATATCCCCGCCGGCGCGCGCGACGGCGTTGTTGAAAAGTATGTCGAGTTTCCCGCAGTGTGAAACGATCCACCCTCTCAGCGAAAGAATCGACCCTTCGGAGGAGAGGTCCAACTCTCGGGCCAGCACATCAAGTTTCTCCTCCCTCAGCCGGTTGGCCAGTTGCTCGCATCGCCCGAGGTTTCGGGACGCGACGATGACGCGTGCGCCGGCCTCGGCCAGAGCGCGCGTGATGTGCGCGCCGTAAATGCCGGCGCCCCCTGTGACCAGCGCCGCGCGCCCGTCAAGCCTGAAGAGGTCAGTGACACTCATCGGATCAATTCCCTGCCCCCTTATCGCCCGCCGCAAGGAGAGCTAGCCCGCCTGAGGGCGGAAGACATTCTCGACCGGCGTCCCTTCGAGCGCCGCTTCCAGCCCGTTTGCTTCCATGGCCGCCCTCAAACGGCGGAGGGCTGCCCCGTACACCTCGAGCGTCCTCTCGATGTCGGCTTCCGTGTGAGAGAAGGAGAGGTTGTGATACCCGGCAAAAAGCACCCCCCGTTTGATCACCTCCTGCTGAAAAACGCTCTTCAGTAGGAGCGATGGGCTCCCGTTCTGATCCGTGAACCGCACCACCGAGCGGACCGGATAGCCGATGCACTTGACTCGTTCCTCGAGGCCGTACTCGTGGCACAATTCATTGAAACCCACCTGGAGCGCGGTGCCCTTCTGCCAGATCTGCTCGATGACCCGCTTTCGACGCATCTCGGTGATGGTCGCCACACCGGCCGCGAGAGACAGACACTCCCCGCCGAACGTGAGCGAGAAGAAGACCTCTTCCAGCATCCGCATCACCTCCCTTCGGCCCACCAGGGCGGATAAGGGCATCCCGTTGGCCATACTTTTTCCGAAGCATGCCAGGTCCGGCTCGACTCCAAAATATTCCTGGGCGCCGCCGAGGGCCCAGCGGAACCCTGTGATCACCTCATCGAAGATCAATAGCGCGCCGTGACTGTGCGCCAGGTCCTTCACCCTTTGCAGGTAACCGTCTGACGGCGCGGCCACTCCGACCGGCTCCATCATGACGGCGGCGACCCCGCCGGGGTGCTCACGGAATATTCTCTCGAGACTCTCGAGCCGGTCATAGGTGAACGGGTGGACGAATTCCGCGAAGCACCTTGGGATCCCTTTGTTGCGCTCGGTCGTCACGACGTACCAATCGTGCCACCCGTGATACCCGCACTGCGCGATGTGCTCGCGCCCGGTGTAAGCCCGCGCGAGGCGGACGGCGGCACTGGTGACGTCCGAGCCGTTCTTGGCGAAGCGCGCCATCTCCGCGCAGGGGATCACGTCGGCGAGGAGATCCGCGACTTCGAGCTCGAGCGGGTGCATTAACGAGAAGGTCGTCCCCTTCTCGAGCTGGCGGATGATGGCCTCGTTGGTCGCCGGATAGTTGTAACCTAGGCTGATCGGCCCCAACCCGGAAAGGTAGTCGATGTATTCATGACCGTCCACGTCCCAGACGTGACTGCCCTCGCCGCGTTCGAGGTAAACTGGCGCGACTCCCTGAACAAATTGCGTCGGCCCTTTACTTAAGCACTGCGTCTGGCAGGGGATTCTCACCCTCGCCCTCTCGAGGTACTGCTGCGATCTCGTCAGGCCGCGTCTCTTGTTTTCCATGTTCTTTAACGCCGATCTGATCAGTGCGGTTTTCTTATGGATCCGTGTATCAGTTTTCGCTGCCGAATACAGCCGACCGATGCGCGCCTAATTGTTGACGGGGGATGCTGATCTGGGCGCTTCAATGAATTTGCCACGGGGCGCCGCCTCGTCCTGGATCTCCAAGGTGGTTTTCAAGATGGCTTCCACCCTTTCTCGCACCGTCTTGTCCACCGGCGAGTCGTAGGGACTGGCCGTCACCTTCTCACAAATACCGAGGGACTGCAGGGCGATCTCAAACGCTCCCCAGATGCCTGCGCCGCACGTAAAGATAGCAAAAAGGTCGATCAGCCTTTGCTGGAGCCGATCGGCCTCCTCGAAGTCTCCGGACACGACCGACCGGTAGAGCTTTACCGCCATCGCCGGAGCTAGGTTATGGAGGCCCGCCACCACCCCGTCGGCACCCATCATCATGGCCAGCTTAAAGAGGCCCTCGGTTCCGATGAGGACCGTGAAGTTGGGATGATCCCTGAATCGTGAGATCAGACCCTGCCAGCGCTGGCAGTCTTGATCCGACTCTTTGATACCGGCGATATTCGGTATGTCGCTCAACTCAAACACCGTCTCCAGCGGAATGCTGTACTTTGTCGTGGCGGGGTTGTCGTAAATGAATACGGGCAACGGTACGGCGTCGGCGATTTCACGGTAAAACCTCCTGATCGACTCCGCATCAAGCCCGAAGTAGAAGGGCGGCAGGATGGTCAAGTAATCGGCGCCGAGCGAAGCCATCTGCCTGGCTTTATCAATGACCCTGCGCGTCCCCGTGTCGGCGGCCCCGGCCAGTACCGGCACCCGGCCCCTCACCTCATCGACCACGATCTCGACGGCCCTGGCCTGCTTGAGGTCGCTAAGCAGGGCGAAAGCCCCCATGCTGCCGTTCACAAATATCGCATGCACACCACTCTGCAGGAGATGATTGACGAGCCTTCTCAACCCCGTTTCATCCACCTGCTCGTCTTTCGTTAAGGGTGTTCCAATGGGGGGCACAACGCCACTTAGTTTTCCCCGTTGTTCAGGTGCTCTCCGCATACATCCTTTCTTACCCGGCGGCTATTGGCCGAGCAGCCAGGCGCGGTTGAACCGCGCGATTCGAATCTCGCGGCCCCGCCCTTCGGGCAGGTCCTCCTGCCAGACCGCGACGAGAGCTCCGTCAGATGCTTGAGTGGCTGACGGGTAGGAGGCCTGCACGCCCGCAGGAGGACTTGACAAGACCTTCGGCGCGGACCAGCTCCGCGCTCCATCTCGAGAGAGGGCCGCACAGAGCGGCGCTCTTGACCGCGGCGAGTTGTCCCACACCACCAGGATTTCGTCCTCAGGGCCCTCCAAACGCCATAGCGCCGCCGGGGCGTTGTGAGACGTCAGGGGACTCGGCTCAGGCTTCTCCCAGGTGAGGCCGCCGTCACGAGAGCGGCTCTGAAATAATCGCGTTCCGGCGCTGCGCAACAGCACGGCGATGGTGCCGTCCTTTAACACCACGGTTGAAGGCTCATCCAGGCCGCTCACAGAGTGGGGTGATGACTTAGGTATACAGGGCACATAGAGGTCCCCGCCCGCCATCCATGTCCTGCCGCCGTCGCGTGAACGCAGCACCCCGGACTTGATGTCCATCTCCCCCTCGGTGGCGGGAATCATACCCTGCTCGGCCCAGGTGTCATATGCGTATCCCATGATGAGGGTCCCGTCCGGAAGCCGGTGGCCGACATGGATCTTTCCTGCCACGTACCGGTGCGGCATGGGGACTTCCAGCGGGGCGCTCCACGTCTCGCCCAGGTCATCACTGGACTTCATCCATATCTGCGTCTTCTCGATTTTCAAAGGGAGCGGAACCGTCGTTGAAAAGACGAGAACCCGTCGCCCATTGAGAACTATATTCGGGTCGGCCTCCAGCGCTTTGTTGCCCTGAAAGAGCAGCGCCGGAGCGCCCCAGGTTTTTCCATTATCATGCGAAAGCGCGCCGACGATGCGATAGCTTTCCAAAACCCCCTTCCTGGCCGCGGTCCACACGCACAAGAGTGCTCCGCTCTGAAGACGAGCGATGACGGGGTAAGCGTTGATGGCAAAGTCGCCCCCGTCTGAAGGCGCGACGGTGCCGGTTTCAAAGAACGCTTTTTCCTCAGCCTGGGAAGCACCCGCCAGAAGCCCACCGAATGGCACGAGCGCCAGGGTTACCAGGGCGACCGTCACTACTTTGATTGCCCACTTGTGATCGGCGCCTCCTAGTGAGCAGCCGTGATCGCCACGATGATAGAAGAGGAGGAATCGATGCGCTTCCATTTCCAACCCGAGTCGAGCCTGTTTTCTCCGTCCGCTCTCCCCAAAGATATATGATATAACCGCAATATAGTCAAGATATATTTTCCAAGAATCGCCCGTACGGATGGGTTACGTCTTCAGCGGTTTTACCCCCGCCTGGGCGAGCCGCGAAATCCGCAGGCGGATGGCCGGGGGATTAGACGGGGGACCCGGCCGGGCGCTCACACGCATCGTCTTGTGGGGGTCGGCTTTCACCACGCTGACAGGTGCGACGGCGGGCTTTGCCTCGCTGATCCTCGTCCATCCCCTGTGCGAGGCCTTACGTAAGACAAGTTCGCATTCTCAGCCCGCTGCCACTCGTCGTAGAGGATGGCCGCGTTGTTGACGAGCACGTCGAGCTTTCCGAACCGCTCTTCGACCATGAGCTTCGCGGCGTCAATACTCTGCTGGTAACTTGCGGCACAGGTTACGGAATAGTAACCTGGCAAACCTCTGTTTATCATTTTCCCGTAGTGGGATGCCAGGGCCGCCCCATTTCGGGCAATCCCACCGGGCCCGTGTTAGTGGGCAGACGGCAAAGTAACTAATATGCTGGCGGTTCTTTAATTCGGATCAATCTCCGGAAGAAGAGAAAAAGAGGGGGCAAGTTAATGTCTCAGGTGATGTTGAGCGCCTTGCTTTCACTCGCGTTGGCTCTCGGCGGCTGTCATCATGGCATCGCCGAGAAGCGCTCCTTACCCCAACCGCCTCCGACCCCGCAAGATATACCTCCGGATACGCTGATGACCCTCGAAAGGACGATGTGCATGGGCCGTTGCCCGGTTTACAAGCTCACCATCTCCGCCGACGGGAAGGTCCTATATGAGGGGCGAGAGTATGTGAAGAAGGAAGGGAAAGCCGAGGGCCGTATCAGTCGCGAAAAGCTGAGGGGGCTGCTTGCCGCCTTTGACCGGATCAACTACTTCGGCCTGTCGGACAGGTATGACGGGAGCAATTGCCCTGAGGCGCCGACCGATAGTCCATCGGCCATCACCTCTCTCAGGGTGAATGGGAAAGAGAAGGTGGTGAATCATTATCTTGGGTGTCGGGGCATAGCGGTGGCGGGCGAGCTCACGGGGTTGGAGGACGAGATTGATCAAGCCGTTAATGTCGGTCAATGGGTGAGGCAGTAACGGGGGTCAAAGACGTCAAGATCGCAACATTAACTCTTCCATCTCGCGCGTCAACAGCGCGCGCGCGTCGCGCCCGCCGATAGATGCTCGTCCGCTGCACTAGCAGGTCGCTCTGCTTCGCGCGCTCGAT
>CAYLJO010000011.1:15167-51395 GCA_964383905.1 uncultured Blastocatellaceae bacterium | reverse complement strand
GTCTGTTTTGTTTCTCTTGACACCCGTCATCTGTTTCATGGATGAATAGATATGAAAAGTTCGTTGGAATAATTTCAAACTGAACCACTACCAAAATATGATAAAGCGTGCAAAAGCTTGCCCGTCTATGCTAACATGACAAAGGAATTTTTGAGGTGAAGAGCACGGAATTTCCTATGAGACGTTTTTACCAGCCTACCAGACTCTGCCTTACGGTGCCGCTCGACAGCCGCGCCCGGTGATACGTGCGGCGATCGACGCGGCGACTAAGTCATACGCGATCAATAAGTTAAATGTGCCAGCGAAACGCATCCGCCTCTCGGAGGCTTGGTACGTCTGGCCGATTCGTGGTTAAGTGTCTAGTAAACCGGAAGGCTTGAGAGCAATGGACGAAAAATATTTTCCCGAAAAGATCGAAGAGAAGTGGCAGAAGCACTGGGCCGAGACCGGGGCGTTCGAAGTGGAGCCCAGTACCCGCCCGAAGTTTTATTGCCTGGAGATGTTGCCGTACCCGTCCGGCTTTCTACACATGGGGCACGTGCGCAACTACTCCATCGGCGACGCGCTCTCCTGGTACAAGCGCCTGCGCGGATTCAACGTGCTGCACCCGATCGGCTGGGACAGCTTCGGGCAGCCGGCCGAACAGGCGGCCATTAAACGCGGCATCCAGCCCCGCGAATGGACGGAAGAGAACATCGCGCACATGCGTGGGCAGTTCAAGCGTCTCGGCATCAGCTTCGATTGGCGGCGCGAGATCGCCGCGCACACACCCGAATATTATAAGTGGGACCAGTGGTTCTTCCTGAAAATGTTCGAGCGCGGCCTGGTCTACCGGCGGAGCTCCCCGGTCAACTGGTGCCCGAAAGAGGAGACCGTGCTCTCGAATGAGCAGTCCTCGGGCGGCGTGTGCTGGCGTTGTGAAACGCCGGTCGTGAAGAAAAATTTGGAGCAGTGGTTCATCCGCACCACCGATTACGCCGAACAGTTGCTCGCCGATATGCAGGAGATTGAAGCGGGCTGGCCGGAGCGCGTGCTGACCATGCAGCGCAACTGGATCGGCAGGAGCGTCGGCGCTTACATTGATTTCGCGATCAAGGGTCACAATGCGAAGGTGCGTGTTTTCACCACGCGCATTGACACGATCTACGGCGCGACGGCGATTGTTCTTGCCGCCGACCATCCGCTGCTCAATGAGCTATTGGAAGGCTCCTCTTTGCGAGAGGATGTCATGAAGTTTGCGCAGCGTATCCGTGCGGCGTACAGCAATCGGGCCGCTTCCGCCGGCGAAGTGGAAGAAAAGGAGGGCGTTAATACCGGCCTCATCGCCGTCAACCCCTTTAGCGGCGAGCACATACCCGTATGGGTGGCCAACTATGTGCTGATGGAATACGGCACCGGCGCAGTGATGAGTGTCCCGGCCCACGACGAGCGTGATTTCGAGTTCGCGCAAAAATACTCGCTGCCGATCCGGCAGGTTATTGCGCCCATTACACACAAGCAGGAACCGAGCGGCTACGAGCCGCAGATGGGCGCGGATCAGTCAAAGGAGATGAGGCACGCCTTTACAGACTACGGCATGCTCGTCAACAGCGGCCGATGGGGCGGCAAGTTGTCGCAGGATGTGATGCGCGAGATGGCGCAGTTCGCTGAAGAGAAGGGGTTCGGCGCGTCCGCGGTGACGTATCGCCTGCGCGACTGGGGCATCTCGCGCCAGCGCTTCTGGGGCGCGCCCATCCCGATCGTCTACTGCGAACAATGCGGCATCGTTCCAGTGCCCGAAAAGGATCTGCCGGTTGTGCTGCCGGAGCACGCGGAGTTTACGGGCACCGGGCAGTCGCCGCTCGCGGGCGTGGCGGAGTTCGTCAACACCACGTGCCCGAAGTGCCGGCGCCAGGCAAGACGCGAGACCGACACGATGGATACGTTTGTCGATTCGTCCTGGTATTTCTTCCGCTACTGCGACCCGCATAACACCGCTGCACCTTTTGACAAAGAGAAGGTCGCCTACTGGACGCCGGTAGACCAGTACATCGGGGGCATCGAGCATGCCGTGATGCACCTACTCTATACGCGCTTCTGGACCAAGATGATGCGCGACATCGGACTCGTTTCCTTTGACGAGCCGGTGACGAACCTGTTGACGCAGGGCATGGTGACAAACATCGTCGAAGGGACGGGTGACTGGAAGGCGATGTCGAAGAGCCTCGGCAACGGCGTTGATCCCGACGAAATGATCGCGGCTTACGGAGCGGATGCCGTGCGCCTGTTCGTGCTCTTTGCCGCACCGCCCGAAAATGAGTTGCGCTGGCTGGAGACGGGCATCGAGGGCGCGGTGCGCTTCCTGCAGCGCATCTACAAAATGGTCTGGCGTTGGCGTGGGCATCTGGGCGGTTCGCCGCAGGCCGAGCCGGGCGGCGAAGAATTTACGACCGCCGCGCGTGCGCTGCGGCGCAAAACACACCAGACGATTGCGCGCATCACCGAGGACTTCGAGGCGCTGCATATCAACACAAGCGTCGCGGCGTTGATGGAGCTCTCAAACGAACTGGGAGATTTCAAGGCGGAACCGGGAAAAGCTTCCGCTTCGGATGTCTACGCGGTGCGTGAGGCCCTGGAGTCGCTCGTCCGGATGCTCACGCCGTTTACCCCGCATATTGCCGAAGAGATGTGGGAAGCCCTGGGGCACGCGGGCGGTCTCTTGAGCGGCGAGGCGAAGTGGCCGCAGGCCCGCCCGGAGTTGGCGCGCAAGGAAGAGCTTGAGATCCCCGTCCAGGTCAACGGCAAACTGCGCTCGCGCATCGTAGCGGCACCCGATACACCGGAAGAAATGTTGCGCTCGGCGGCCCTCTTCGATGGCAAAGTGCGTAGCTTCATCGACGGGCGCGAGGTCGTCAAAGTAATCGTCGTCCCGCGACGGCTTGTCAATATCGTCATCAAATAGGGTTGAGTACGCGACACCCGCCAGGATGTAGCCAGGGAAATACTCGGCACTGATGGCATATGAAGGCGATACAGGGAACGGAAACCTCCCTGGTCCGATTGCTACAAGGGAGGTGTCTGCTCGCCACCGCTATGGCCGGCGGTGGCCGGCGCGCGACCATTCCTGGTAAAGCGTGGCTACAGGCGCTTGTATTTCCTAAGCAGGAGTAATGAAGCGTAAACCAATCTTTCCGATGTCCACCGGTGAGCTCGAGGCACTGTCAACCAAACAACTCCTCACAAGACTCAGGCGATTGCATCGGTGTGAGGCGTCATCGGTACTATCGGATCGAGGGGCCCGCTATCATGATCCACCAGGAAGTATTGAGTTCAAGAACACTGCTGACTGGACTGCGGCGTATCATCAACTGAAAGAGATTCTTGCCCGGCGGGAACATGTTCTCAAGGGCGCCCAGTTGGTCGAGTTACGCCATCAGAAAGCACGAAAGGGCAGAAGCCTGGAACGGAGAATGGGCAAACGTCAGCATTGGTAGCTTGCGGAAGAGCGCGCTCTGCACAGGACATATCCTGAATATGCAAATGATCTCATCCCCTCCGCCTCGCTTGGCGCATCGTGCGTTCCGCGTTGCTGCGCTCGCCGCTCTTCTTCTGCTCGCGCTTGCGCCGCTCTCTTTCCACTTCACAACGGCGCGCGTGGAAGCGCAGTGCGGGCCACGGCCGGTAAAGCGTGTGCTCGTTATTTCGCTCGACGGTCTTGATGCGCGCTACCTGCAAAAGCGAGACGAGTATAAGCTGCGCATCCCGACGCAGCGCCGCTTGATGGCGGAGGGCGTAACGGCACACGGTGTCATCCCGGTCTACCCATCGCTCACATACCCGGCCCATACGTCGATTGTGACAGGCGCACTCCCCATCCGCCACGGCATCTTCGGCAACGACCTTTTCGAGCCGCCGGACGCCCCGCAAACCCACGGCGCACACTGGTTCGCGCGCGATATACGGGCCGAAACACTGTGGGATGCAGCAGCACATCGAGGACTTTCGACCGGCCTGGTATCGTGGCCGGTCGCGGGCGGCGCCGGCACTTACAACGTGCCGGAAATCTGGAAGCCCGGCGGCTCGCAGAAGGAAACGCTCGCGGTGATTAAAGCAAACGCGCGCCCAGCGGGATTGGTTGAAGAGATAGAACGCCGTGACCCGGAGCTTTACCGGAATATCAATCAGGACGAAGGCGATGATATACGCACGCGCTTTGCAGAGTATATTATCGAGATGAAGCGACCCGAAATGATGCTCGTTCATCTTTTCGATCTGGATCACTTCGAACACATTAAAGGCCCGTTCACGCCGGAAGCTTTCGCGGAATTGGAGAAACTGGATGGCGACGTGGCGCGCCTGCTCGCCGCCGCCGAGCGCGCGGGGACTCTCGCCGAGACATCCGTCTTCATCGTCAGCGATCATGGCTTTCTGCCCATCTCGAAACTGGTTCAGCCCGGTGCGCTGCTGGCGCGAGCAGGACTCTTGAAAGTGCGTGGGGAAAAAGATCCGCCGGGCCGCCCGCATACGACTATCACCGGCTGGCGGGCCGTGCCTTACGTCACGGGCGGATCGTGCGCGATCATTCTGCGCGACCCGAACGATCATGAAGCTTTAGATAAAGTTCGCGATCTCTTTAAATCTTACATGGCCGGAGAAAATGTCACTCCGGGTGGCGGCCTCGCCCGCGTGCTCGAAGCGAAAGAGGTGCGGCAGATTGGCGGCAACCCGCGCGCGGCTTTGATGCTTGAAGCCGCCGACGGATACGCTTTCGGCAACCAATACACGGGTGAACCCGTAACTCCCAGCCGGCAGCGCGGTCAGCACGGATACCTTCCATCGCGCTACTACACTTCATTCATCGCCTCCGGCGCCGGGATCGCGCGGCGCGGTCAGCTTAATGACATACGGATGGTCGATGTGGGACCGACCATCGCGCGACTCCTCAGCCTGACACTCCACAAAGCGGACGGCCATGCCTTGTCACTCCGCTGAAAAGGAGAGATGATGTTTGAAGGTGGAATTAGGAGAGGCGTTTATTGAGATAGCCGCTCGATGATCCAGCCGGTCAATGGGTTACCCGCCCACTCCTTCCCTGCTCGATCTTGGTTGTCGCTTGCCTGACGAGCCACGAGCCGTTAAAATCATGTGTGCGGTGGTGTCTACTTCCGAAGTAATACCTGGCAGCGACCTAATGACCGCGCTGCCGGAGAACATGCCGCACGGTATCTCCCTGCGCCTATTTTTGCACGGAGAGTTTGTTACCCCGTACGGAAACAGGGTGCCCCTGCCGGTCGCGAGCCGCCTGCGAATCAGAGGTGGTGGGCTGCCTTTGGATCGAACCAATCAATGAAAGAATGTCCAGCCTGTCGGCGCTGTTTCCCTGATGACGTCAACCACTGCCCGCATGACGGCGACGCTGCGGTATCCTCGATCGCCGGCGAGCCGATGTTGGACGGCCGCTACATGCTGGAACGACGCATCGGGCACGGCGGCATGGGCGTGGTGTTCCAAGCGCGCCACATCTTCCTCAAGACCGCGCACGCCATCAAAGTGATTCTGCCAGACCTGGTCGGCAACGACCCGGCACTCGTCACGCGCTTCCGCCAGGAAGCGCTGGCTGCGGCGGCGATACGTCATCAAAACATCATCGCCGTGACCGACTTTGGCGTGGCGCGCGGGACCATGCCGTTCCTCGTCATGGAGTTCGTCAAGGGCAAGTCGCTGCACGACATTCTCGCGGCGGAAGGGGCGTTGCCGACGGCCAGGGTACTGGAAATTGTTGCGGCCATTGGCGCTGGCGTGGGCGCCGCCCATCGCCAGAAGATAGTGCACCGTGATCTGAAACCCCTGAACATCATGCTCCAGGATGATCTGCCGGTCTCCGAGGGCCTCAAGATACTTGACTTCGGGCTGGCGAAGATCAAGTCCGGCGAGTTGCTCGGATCATTTGTCCAGGCCCAGACGAGTGGCCTCATGGGATCGCCCTTCTATATGGCTCCGGAACAGTGGTCGGATGAGGAGCCGGACGGCCGCGCCGACATTTACAGCCTGGGCATCATCCTCTACCAGATGCTCGGCGGCGATGTGCCCTTCAAAGGCACATCCGTCCCTTCCATTATGAAGAAGCATTTGACCTCAGAGCCGCCGCCGATCAGCTCGCTCGGTGTCAATGTCGCCCCGCAGATCGAGGCGGTGGTGCGACATGCGCTCGAAAAAGAGCCGGCGCGGCGGCCGCCGACGGTCGAAGCTTTGATCCATGAGCTGCGCGACGCCGTGGCGACCACTTCCGCCGGGCATAAGCGCCCGGACCTTGGCCCAATCGGTCTTGAATCGGACACGATCTTCGCGCCGTCGGCGCGGACGGGTACGATCCCGCTACCCGAGCGCCCGAAGGCTGCGCTGCGCGTGCACACAAGCCAGCCACAATCAACAGTTTTCATCGATAACAAATCGGTCGGCATCACCGATCGCAGCGGTAATTTGATCGTGCCGGACGTGTCCTCAGGCAAGCACCGCGTGCGTATTGTGAGCGACGGTTATGCCGAGTGGGAAAGCCAGATCGAATGCGACAGCGGTGAATGCCGCGTTGACGCGCAACTGGAAAGCTTAAAGGGAGGGCCTCCACCTCGACCGTCGGGTGATTTGCTCGATAAGACCGTCGCCGGCGTTATTCCCGCCCCGCAGCAGACCGCCGCCTACCTGGAATCGCAGCGCCGTGCACAAGAGCAGCGTGAACATGAAGCGCGCGACCGCTTCGCGCGTGAAGAACTGGCGCGCGAAGCGGAAGCACGCCGCCGCACCGAAGAACGCCAGCGCGCCGAGGAAGAGCGCCTGGATAAGGAACGTCAGCAGCGGGATGAACTCGAGCGTGTAGCACGACAGACTAAAGAGCTCGAAGAAAAGGTAGCGCGCCTTACCGCCGGTAATATTACGGCGCAACCGTCCGCCTTCAATCCGGCGTCGACGCACCCCCATCATTCGGGTGTTTCGACACAACCGGTGGGCGAGAACAGTTTGCCAGGGGCGGAACAGCAGCAAGTGACCATGGTGCAGGACCGGCAGGTATTTCAAGGCTCCGCGCCCAATATCACCGTCCCCGCGTCAAGAAAGTCCCCGCTACTACTGATCTCAATCGTGGCGGTCGTTGTGCTCGCACTAGGAGGCGGCACAACCGCTTATTTCGTGTTCAAGCCAGGAACAACATCCCAACACCAGTCCGGAAATAATGGCGGTTCGACGACAGAGAATAGTAATAATAGTAATAAGGTGGGGAAGACCGAGCTTAAGCCCGAGTTGATTCCTATTCCAGGCGGCACGTTCCAGATGGGGCGCAATAATGGGCTCGTGCAGGAAGGGCCGGCGCACAATGCCGCCGTCCAACCATTTACGATAGACAAGACCGAAGTGACTAATGCCGAGTATGCGGACTTTGTCCGCGAGACCAAGTATAAGCCGCCCACTGATTGGATCGAAGGCAAGCCGCCCGCCGGCCAGGAATTTTTCCCCGTCGCGAACGTTTCGGTTGACGACGCGAAAGCATTCGCCGCGTGGCGCTCGAAGCGTGACGGCGTGACCTATCGCTTGCCGACCGAAGAGGAGTGGGAGTACGCCGCCCGCGGGGGCGATCAGGGCAACCTTTACTCGTGGGGCAACAATTGGGTGGAGGGGCGTGCTAACGTCGGCACCGCGGCGGCGAGTGCCGTCGGCTCATATCCGGAAGATAAAACGCGGTGGGGCGTGTTAGACATGATGGGCAATGTGTATGAATGGACTTCCTCTAAAGCCTCTCTATATCCGGGCAACCCGGCGAAGATTCCGGCCGGGTATGAAAATTATATTATTATTCGCGGCGGCTCTTATATAACCGATCTGAAAGTGAGGCGGATCTCGGCAACGTTTCGTGATTGGGTTCAACCATCTACCAAAAATCAGTCCTTAGGTTTCCGCTTAGTGCACTCCGGTACGTAAGAGCTAACACAAGCCGTAGACGCTCTTCCCGGCTCTGTCATCAATGGAAAGCCTCGTCAGAGTGACGGTAACCTTTGTTTCATTGCGATATCAGCAGGCTTTTTTTCACCTTTCAGTCCCCATAGCAGCGCTCGGCCCCGCATTGATGCCTCTGGAAAAAGCGCCGGTGTGATAAAATATTCCTCTCGAAAGTTCCGCACATCTCGCTCTCGTCAAGCGTTCGGGCGTGAGATAGAAGCTGACTGCGGCCGGTGCGGAGGGCGAGACGCGCCACCTGCGTCGTACGGCTTAACTACTTCCCGGTAATGAGAAGGAGGAGTGATGAAATCCTACAGCATCATACGGTACGTCCTCTCAATCTCTGGGCCCGCGCTGGTCATCATGTTACTGGCGGCCACGATTGCTTGCGCTCAGGAGGCGGGCGGCGACCTGGGAGGCAGTGCGGGCATTTTCAGGCCGAAGAACCCTGAGACCGGCAGGCGGCGGGCCGCCAAGGCAAAGACCGGGCCCGGTTCGCGTTCGACCAGGCGCAATACGGAGAGGGGAACAGAAGCGCTAACGGCGGAGGTGGAAGAACGTATCGGGGACGCTCTCGATGCGGGCAACGAAGCCCGCGATGCGCGCAAATATGCGGAGGCCGAGCGGGCGTATCGGAGTGTGTTCAAGTTCAGAACGCGCGATGCCGGCGCTGCGCAGGGCCTCGGTAATGTCTATGCTGATCAGCAGCGATGGGAAGATGCCGAAAAGGCTTACAGGCAGGCGGTCGAATGGAACCCGACCAACGCGGATGCGCTCGTCGCGCTCAGTTACATTCTGGTCCAGCCGCGTGCCGGAGCCAGCAACGCGAGCAGGTTGGTCGAAGCAGAGGCGGCTGCGCGTCGTGCCGTTCAACTTCAACCGATGAACGCGGTGGCCTATGACCGGCTCGGCGAGGCTCTTGAAGCCCGCCAAATATTGAATAAGGATACGGAGCAGGCTTACCGCCAGGCGATCGAGATTGATCCGAATTTCGCCGTCGGTTATGTGCATCTGGCGCGACTGCTCAGAAAGACCAACCGGGCGCAGGAGGCTGAGCCGGCCTACCAACGGGCCGTCGAACTCGCGCGGGATTCCGCGACGCTGATTTTGATTGCCGAGACGCTGCAATCCGAACAACGCTGGGGAGAATCAGAGCCGGTGTTGCGCCGCGCGCTTCAGCTTGACGACCGAAATCCCAGCGCCCTTTTCTTGCTCGGTCGAGCGCTGGCGGTCGGCAAGCGTTATGATGACGCCGAGCCGTTGCTGAAAAAAGTCATCGAGATTAGTCCGCGCAGTTTCGCGCCCTACTCAATTCTCGGTTCGATTTATTTACGGATGGACCGTCCTGAAGATGCCGAGCAAATTTTTAACCGCGCGGCGGGCGTCGCCTCTGCCGGAGACCGCAAGCAACTGGCAGGAGCTTTCGGGTTAGGCGGCGTGGGCGATGCTTTTATGAGGGCCGGTCGCCCCCGTGATGCTTTGCGCGCCTATGAACGCGCGCTCAAACTCGATCCGAACAACGCGGAACTGCAGAGTAAGCTCGACGCGGCGCGCAACCGCTAAGACTGGGGATGAACTCTGAACGCTGAACGATGAATTAAGAATCGGCTTTCCATTTATCATTCATCGTTGATCGTTTAGCGTTTCAGAGAGACGAGGAGACAAATGAAGCGTTGCCCAAACTGTAATCGCATCTACCCGGACGATAATTTGAAGTTCTGTACGCATGATGGCGGACGTCTTGTGTCTGAGAGCGAATCGGCCACCCCGTTCGACCTTAACGCGACGATACGTGGTGATGTCGCTGATTTTATCCCTCCCAAGCGTCCGTCCGCGCCGCCACCCAAGCCTGAGCCGCCGAAGCCTGCGGCGCCATCCACCTCCGACCTAAACGCTACTATTGCCGCGTATCCGCCGTTACAGCCGCCGTCAGAGCCGCGTCGCGGCGATACCGGTCCAACTTCAAGGCGGACGACGGACTCGCTATCGCCTTCTGAGGCCACGCCAGCATCCTCGCCGTCACCGCCTCCACCGTCTGCGCCGCCACCGCCCCCCCTCACATCAAGTACGCTGCCCAAGCCCGTCTACACGCCGCGAGCTCAAGCCGCGCCTCGAGCGGCGCCACCCGCGCCCAAAAAGAGTAGGCTGCCATTAATACTTGGCGTTGTTGGGTTGCTTGTGGTGCTGTTCATTGCCGGCGGCGCAATTCTATTCTTCACCGTTCTCAAACCGCGCCTGTGGCCCGAGCCCGTCAGCCGGGGGGTAATTGTCGACAAGAAGGCCAATACGAACAATAATGCGAATACGGGCTCAAATGTGAATTTGAACTCAAACGCGAGCGTGAATTCAAACGAGTCCGCACCCGTCAATGCTAACACGAATACCAACTCGAACAGCAACTTGAGCGCCCTCGAACCTCCGGCGAACTCTAAGCAGTTTATTAACTCTCGCGCGAGACTGGATGGCAAGCTCGCCGAGCACTTTGTGGATTTTTCGTTTTACTACCCCAAGTCGATGGGATTGGATCCGAAATCCGGCGTCCCCGGAGCCAGCAACTTTGTCAAGGTTGAGCGAAACCTGGGGCCCGATTTTCCGCAAGAGAGATTCGTTGTCAGCTGGTATGAAAGTGGCGGGACGGTTGAGTCTGACCGGCAAAAGTTTCCCGCTCTGGTTGAATCTTTCAACTCCAAATTCTCTAAGGACATTCCGGATTACCAGAAGCTCTCAGAGGGTGAAACGAAGATTAATTCGCTTCACGGTTACGAGTTCCGGTTCCAGGGTTTTTCGAAGGGGACGCCTAAAGGTGACGTCACGATCTGGGGCCGGATGGTGTTTTTGCCACCCGGGACTGAGAGCAACCGGAACGGGGTCACACTGGTAATGCTTGCGACCTCCCTCGCGCCCGAGGTGAAAAGCGTTAACGATGTCGGCGCCAAGGGAGATTTGTCAGTGATCCTAAATTCATTTAGATTCGGCGCGTGAACCGAGGATTTGGGTCAGGCCGCGGTCTTTTGTTCCGCCGGCGACTCTTACGAATCCCCCGGCACTGCTTAGATGCCCATGAAAATCGTTTTAGCCGAAGAGCGCAACGGGCAACAGGAACCGGCGCGCGCGTTTGACGCGCCGGTCATCAAAGTAGGCCGCGACCCTGCCGAGTGCCAGGTCGTCTTTAATCAGACTGAATGGCCGATGGTCTCGCGCAAGCACGCCGAGTTCCGCCTGCAGAATGGTCGCTGCCTGCTCGTTGACACGCGTTCCAGTTTCGGCACTTTTCAAGATAACCAGCGGATCACGGAACCGACGGAAGTTCGCGCGGGCGCGCGCGTGCAATTCGGCGCGGGCGGACCTGTCATGCGCGTCGTGAGCATCGAACAGATGCCGCCCGCGAATGCAGATACGGCTGTATTCAAGACCACCGAAATGGAGACGCGCCGCGACCTCGGGGACTGGGCGCCGGTAAGTAGTACGAAAGTGACGCCGCGCCCGGGCGTCTCACCTCACCCTCCGGCGCCGACACCGCCCGCCCGGCGACCCGCCGCCGCTTCCACCATCGTACAACCCGCATTCGTCGAGCTCGTTAATGCGGCGACCGGCAAGCTCGAGCGCATACAGGTCAGCAAGGATGTCACCCGCCTGGGACGTGACCCTGCGCTGGACGTAGTACTTGATGCGGCGGCTGCCGTCGTCTCGCGCCGCCATGCCGAGATCGAGCGCCGCGCGGGCCAGTTCGTGCTCGTCGATCTGGGCAGCTTCAACGGTACGCTGATCAACGACCAGCGCATCACGCAGCCGACGCCGCTCTACGACGGCGACCGCATCCAGCTCGGCCCGGGCGGCCCCATCCTGCGCTTCTCGGACCCGGCGCATCCTGCGCCGTCCGGAGCGGCGGCGCCTGGCCAGCGTGCCGTTTCCGGGGAAGGCGCGCCCGCCGTGGTCGCCGCGATGACTCCCGTATCCGGTCGCCTCGCGGAAGTCGCGGGGCACACGATGATGCTGAAGAGGTCCGACAGTGACTCGCTTAAATCAGAGATCCCCGCCCCTGCCGTTGGCCAGCAGCCGCAACTCCTCATCCAGCGTCCGTTCGAAAGCAATCAACAACTATCGATCGGGCGCGCGCCGGACAACGATATACATCTTGATGGTCTGCTCATCTCCAACCACCACGCGCGTCTGGTGCAGGTGGGCGGCAGCGTCGTCATCGAGGACGCCGGCTCGACCAACGGGGTCTACGTCAACGGTAAGCGGATCACGGGTCGCCGGACCATCTCGAAAAATGACATCGTGCAGATCGGCCCGTTCCTGTTGCAGCCTGAAGCCGGGCGCGGCGTCGCGATCTTTGACACCCGGTCGAAGACGCGGATTGATGCTATTGACATCACTAAAATCGTCCCGAATCGCGCGGGCGGCGGGAGGATCAAGCTGCTGGACGACGTTGACCTGACGATTCAGCCTAACGAGTTCGTCGGACTGCTCGGCCCGTCCGGCGCGGGCAAGTCTACGCTGATGGATTCACTCAACGGGATGCGCCGGGCGACCAGCGGCCACGTGTTGATTAACAACCTGGATCTCTACCAGCATCTCGACTCGCTCAAGCAGTCTATCGGCTACGTCCCGCAAGAGGACATTATCCACCGGGAGTTGACAATCTATCGCACGCTCTACTATGTCGCGCGCCTGCGACTGTCGCGCGACGTGTCGGCGCAGGAAGTAGACCAGATCGTTAACGAGGTGATGGACGTCACCGGCCTTACAGAACGCCGCGACGTCCCGGTCGCCCAGCTCTCCGGCGGCCAGCGCAAGCGCGTCTCTATTGCCGTCGAATTGATCACCAAACCGTCGGTGATCTTTCTTGACGAGCCGACTTCGGGTCTCGACCCTTCGACCGAAGAGAAGATCATGAGGCTCTTTCGCCAGATTGCGGAGTCCGGGCGCACCGTCGTCCTGACCACGCATGCGATGGAGAACGTTCGCCTCTTCGACAAAGTAGCGGTCATGATGCGCGGGAAACTTGTCTTCTACGGTACGCCGAAAGAAGCCCTCGATCATGTGAAAGCCGATAACTTCAAAGACCTCTACGATAAACTGGAAGCGCCGGTCGGCGAGCGCATCGCACAGCTCCCGCCGCCCCCTCCGGGCGCAACTCCCGAGCAGAAATCAGCCTACAACCTTCGGCGGGAACAGATCGCCGACGAGGTCGCAGAAGAATGGAAGCAGCGCTTTCAGCAGACCGAAGCCTATCAACGCAACATCGTGCAGCCTTTGAGCGGCCTGCGCCCTGATGCGCAGGCCACTCCGATCGCGCGCCGTCGCCCGACCGTCACGGATTCTCTGCGCCAATGGGCCATGCTCGCGCGCCGTTACACGGAGGTGCTCGGTCGCGACAAACTCAATCTGCTGATCTTGTTCGGGCAGGCCCCGATCATTGCCCTGATGACTTTTCTTGTGGTCGGCGCGAAGAGTCCGCGCGACTTTCCATTCTTCATACTCTCGCTGGTCGCCATTTGGTTCGGCACGTCGGTGGCCGCGCGCGAGATCATCAGAGAACGCGCGGTCTACAAACGCGAGCGGATGGTCAATCTGGGCATCCTGCCCTACGTCTGCTCGAAGCTTTCTGTGCTCTCGTTGATCGTCGGTCTCCAGTGTCTCTTGCTCATCGGGACGCTTAAGCTGCTTGACCTCGCCGGACTGATGAGACTGCCCGGGTCGGGTTATGGGGTGCCACAGCTGCTTGTGATCATTCTGACGGGCGTGGTCGGCATTGCACTCGGTCTTTTCGTTTCAGCATTGGTCAAAACATCGGAAATGGCGACGAGCCTTGTCCCGCTGATCTTAATCCCGCAAATTCTCTTCTCCGGCCTGGTCGGTGTGCCGGCCGGTGTATCGAGAGTGGTGGGACTCGTGATGCCCGCGACCTGGTCGTTCGACGAGATGAAACGTTTGTCCACGCTCGATACCATCAGCCCCGAAGGCTCAAACCCGCGTGGCCCAAATGCCGGGCTCGGTCTCAAGAAACACGTCGAGGATTTGAACGATCATAATATTGCCAGGGCGAAGCAGGACGTCCAGAAGTACCGGACCGAGGCCGAGGATAGCGTGAATGATTTCGGGCGGAAAATGAACGATTACGTCGGGAAACCAAGGACGGGCCAGACCGGAGGGCCGCCCGCCGCACCGAAACTGGGGGCCGCACCCGTCATACCGGAGGCGGTGAAAACACCTGAAGACTTGAGCAGTTACGTGGATTTCCTGCATCCGTGGGGAAATGTTTTACTCGATCCCCTGATCCTTCTGCTCATGTTCTTCGGACTGGTCGGCGCAACGGTCGTGGCATTGCGCGCACAGGATATAGCTTGACATCATTGTAGTAAAAGCGAGCTTTCCGCTTTCATTCGTGTCGCTTGACCGTTTGCGCCGATCGGGTTATTTAATTTACTGAATCATGCAATCGCCGAATCTCTTTTGATGTGTGGCCTAAGACGTGTTTGAATTGCGAATTGATTACCGGGAGGGAAAATTAAGAACCGCGCGCTCTTTGTGCGTAATGCTGATGGCGGCAGCAATCGGTGCGCGGATCTTCGGAGCGGTCACGGGCGAAGCTGCTTTAACGCAGGAAGCCTTCCCCGCGCCCCCCGATGATCGGACACGCGTTTATATTGCGCGCGGTAAGGAGTCGCCCGTCCCGCTGCCGTTTGAAGCCGGCACGACGCCGCTCCGCCCGAATGTTGTGGCCGGACGTGACAAAACCAGCTACATTGAGTTAAAAGGCGAGCACGCCGCTTTCGCCGTCGCGGACGCTGCCCCACGCATCTATATGTTTGTGCGGGATCAAGCCGGTGTGCACCCGCCGTTTCTCGTAAGACTGACGCCGAAGCGTGGCGCGCGGCGGGTCCCGGCCGTGGCGCAGCGGGGCCTGCGCGGATTCGCCATCGCGTCGGAAGAGATCATTAAGCCAAATTACCGTGTGCTGGCGCGCGAGGGGGGGATGATTTTTATGGAGGTGAGAGCGCGCGAGCCGCTTGCGCACGGGGAATACGCTATCATCGGCACGGACCTGACGCGCATCGCCACCTTTAGCGTTACTTCGCCGCCAAATATTTAGAGTTTAGCAAAGGGATAGGCAATCACATGATTTCTTCTCAAAAGCCGGATCAACGCAATGACCGTTTCTGGACGCCCGCGCGTGTGCTGCTCTCTTTTACCGTGCTGGCGCAGGCCGTCGCCTTCGGCGCATCAAGTTGCAGCCAGCCTTCGGAGGTGACGAGTAATAACGACGCGCCAGGCATCGCTAATGCGCCTGCGACCGCGTCGAACGCGCCGCCCGCGCCGAAGGCTCTCACGCCTATGCCGGCGAGCTTGCTGTCGAGAGAGCTCTCGTCAGTTGACGGCAAGCCGTTCAAGCTCGGGGACTATGCAGGTAAAGTACTTGTGGTTGACGTCTGGGCGACGTGGTGTATGCCGTGTCGGATGGAGATCCCGCACCTCGTTGCGCTCAACAAGCAGTATGCCGGTAAAGGGGTCGAGATAGTCGGTCTGACGACGGAAGATCCTCAAGCGGATGCGCAGAAGGTGAAGGACTTCATTCGCGAATTTAATATTGATTATCGTGTCGGCTGGGCGAATGGTGAGTTCGCTCTCTATTTGATGCAGGGTCGCAACTCAATTCCGCAAAGTTATGTGATAACCCGCGACGGTCACGTCCTCAAGCGATTTGTCGGCTTTGATCCGTCAAGCACTCCGGCCCTGCTGCGCGAGGCGGTGGAGCAGGCGGTGAACTACAAAAGCGGGACGTAAAGCCTCGCCGGATCAAGGTGGTGCGGGGAGCAATAGTGACCTAGTCCGATTGCCGGGAGTTCGGCATGCGGTTAGCGCCGGATGTCTCGCGGAACCATACCAGATAAAACCGGGCTAATCATTAGGCCGATTTTGACTTATCACGGCGCCTCTTTTCCAGTTCGCTCTTTCCTTCATCCTCTAGCTGGCGTGCTTCGCGCTCAAGCTCCTTATCCTGTAGTCCCTGCGCAACGCGCTCTTTCGCACGTCCTTCAAGTCGCTTCATCTCGGCTTCGACCCGCCCTTCAACCTCATCGATGGGAGCGGGCTCGGCTTCTTCGTCCTGAGTTTTAACCTTGTTTTTATTAATCTCCATGAATCCCTCCGGTGATCAGACTAATATATTTGGATGGCCTTTATGGTCTCATCGATCATGCCGCGGGGTCAAACGGCCGCTTGACGCAAATTACTATGGTTCGTGTCCTTGGGCGCAGGAGGAGAAGGATTGCTAGCCTCAACCCCGGCGTATAGCCCGGCCAAATAGTACGGAGGGCCACGATGAGCCGCGGGCTCTATAGTAATTTCGTATTTTCCTGATTTTGCTGGCTTCTCTTAATTAAGCGGCAACGCGACCGGCGAGCGGCCACGTGCAGGAGCTTCGCCCGCGATGACGCGCACCACAGCTTCTTCCGATTCAACGGCGGATTCAAATGTTAACAGCGTCGTCGCGCCTGCCGGCATATGCGGCAGGACATAAGGGTTGCCTAAGACAGCGGCGATCAGTGGTACGCCCGCGCGATCAAGTGCCTGCAAGACTTCGGCATGAGCCCGGCCAAGGGCCACGCTCCCCTTGTAAGCCGCCACGCGCGCGCAGACCGCCACCAGCGCCACATCACAATCACTCGTCGCCGCCAGCACCTGCTCGATGTCCGCCGCGTCCGCGCTCGATTCGACGAGCCGCGCGCCAAAGCGCGCTACGGCTTCTTTCGAAAACCGAGAGCCGGCCGGCTCTCGCAGAGCGTAAGCCCAGACGGGTACGGCATCTTTCAGAATAACCGCCGTCACTCGTTTATTCGCGAGCGGCAGCAATCCGTGCGGGTCGCGCACGAGGGTCACGGCGCGCTCAAACAGATCACGCGCCGTCGCCGTGTGCGTAGGATTAGCGACCACATCCCAGACCGAGTCGAGGGAAACCTCGCGGTCACGCTCGATGCCGCACCAGCTTTTCGCCTCCAGGATACGCCGCACCGATTCGTCTATTCGCTCGCGCTCAAGGCGCCCCTGCACAACTGCCTCGCACAGTGCCACATGCGCGCGCTCCACATCGACCGGGCAGAGGGCGACATCGCACCCCGCCTCGATCGCGAGCACAGCCGCTTCGCCTGCCTCGTAACGATTTGCCACCGCGCCCATCTGCAGCGCATCGGAGAAGATCAGGCCGTTAAAACCAAAATCCTTCCGTAAAATTCCGTCAACAATCGCGGGCGAAAGCGTCGCCGGCCGCAGCTCTTTTGCGCCATCGTCCAGGGCCGGTACGGCGATGTGTGCCGTCATGACGGCACACACGCCACGCGCGACCGCCGAGCGGAAGGGCGGCAGCTCGATACGATCCAGCCTTTCGCGCGAGGCGTTGAGCGTTGGTAAAAGGATGTGGGAATCAAGCGCGGTGTCGCCATGACCGGGAAAATGTTTGGCCGTCGGGATCTGCCCTTCGTCCTGTGCGGCGCGGATGAAGGCCGCGCCCCAACTGGCGACCGTTTCCGGGTCGTCGCTGAAGGCGCGCGTGTTGATGATCGGGTTGGACGGATTGTTGTTGACGTCAAGGACCGGATAAAAATTTATATGGACACCGATGGCCCGCGATTCGCGCGCAGTGATGCGCGCGGCCTCAGCGGCCGACTGCGTATCACCTGTTGCCGCAAGCGCCATCGCACGTGGCAGCCGTGTCCCGCCGCGCAGCTGCATTCCGACACCGCCTTCGAAATCGGAGCTAAACAACAGCGGCACGCGCGCGCGCCGTTGCAAACGGTTTGTCAGCGCGGCGGTCGTCAACACATCCCCGTTGTAAATGATGAAGCCGCCGACGCCGAGGTTCTCTATCGCGTAAACGAGCCGCGCATACTGCTCGCTCTTCTCATGCGCAAGCACGCCCGTCGTTTCCGGCATTAGAAGTTGACCGACGCGCTCTTCCAGTGTCATATCGCGCAAGGTCTTCTCGACCCACTCATTGCGCTCTCTTCCCTGTTGCTGCAAAATTCAAAATCGCCTCTCTTTTAAATCTGGCCAGCATCTTAACACGCCGGCGAAGGGCGAAAATTTGATGCCGCACGAAGAACTGGCGATAGCCGTATGGACTTGCAAATACCTTGGAAAGAGAAACCGCATCGATCTTAATGTGATCGCGCGGTTTCTTGGTTTCAGCATGCCAGCAGATCGCAGAGTCTATTTCTATCGCTCTACCGGCGAAGTTGTAACTGGAGACTGAAAAGGTCCTGAGTATTAGCTACTCGGCCTCTTTTAATGATTCGACCGTAATCTTGTCACCGTCGAGAGTGCCCACGACTTCAATGCTCAATGAATCATCCTTCTTTGTGCTGTTGAGCAGCTCTTTCGCCATCTCGTTACCTTTATCGTCAAACGTATAGAACTTATTCTCGCTGACGACGCCGTATCCGCTCCCGGCACATTTCGGCATCGATGCGCACGCTTTGGTGTGCTTCTTAGCCGCACCGGTTGGACTTTCACTTTTCATCGCGCGGGTTGAGCACATTTTGTCGATCAGGTAACCTCTGAGCGTAACCTTCTGAGTTTGCGCTAGGGCGATTGAAGCCATAGCCAGCGCGAGCGTGGCCAGAACGAGGGTAGTTCTTGAGGGGGATAATCTCATTTCTATTGGTTCCTTTCTGTCGCGTGTTGAAGCCTATTTCTGAGAAGATCATGCGAGACTAAAAGAGCAGGACATATAATACAGGCCCGCCGCGCCTAATCGGCTAAAGTCTATAAATTAAAAGCATTTTTTTATGTTGCGCCTCCCGGTTGACGGACAACGAAGGCTTAAGATTACAGGAGCATTGGTAGTATAGGTTGTTTTTGGCATGATATTCAAAGGTGCGCCGGAGATTTAACCTGTTTGGCTCAATCCCGGCCAGATTGAGGTATGATTCACGCGGCCGATGTATGATAAACGCGCACGCTGCATTACCTGAAGACGCGGTTTCGGTTTTCGCCGGCCTCACCGATTTGTGCGGGTCGCCTGATTTTACCGGTCCGTGGCGTCGCATTGGATTGGCATAAAACTCCGGTACAAGCATTGCATCTATTTGAAGCTTAAGTAAACATGTGCTCTCCCTTTAGTTTATCCTTCCAAATTTTGGAGTGGCTGCCGGTCAGGAGGGGTTTCATGAGTTGTTCGTTGCGGTCGCACGCAGTGTGCGCGCTCGGTCTAGTGTTGGTGTTCGGCCTACCCGCAACCGTCTCGGCGCAGAAGAAAAACGCCCAGAAATTGCAGGAAGCCACCAAGCAATCACGGAAAGCAGCCAAAGCGTTTACCGAGATTATGAACATACCCGATAAGGCTATTCCGAAGGATTTGCTTGACAAAGCGGATGCGGTTGCGGTGTTCCCTGGGGTGATTAAAGCGGGCTTTATCGTCGGCGGCCGCGGCGGTCGCGGCGTGATCAGCCGTCGCGTCCGGGGTGGTTGGGGCGCGCCGGCTCTCTTCAACCTGGCCGGGGGCAGCTTCGGTTTACAGATCGGCGCGTCATCGACCGATTTTGTTCTCCTATTTATGAACGAGGATGCTCTGAAAGGGTTACTCAAAGATAAGTTTGAGATCGGCGGTGAAGGAAGCGTGGCGGCCGGGCCGGTCGGACGCGCGGCGAGCGCTTCGACCGATGCCCTGCTTAAGGCGGGAATTATTTCATACTCGCGAAGCCGCGGGGTATTCGCCGGCCTTGAGCTCAAAGGGGTGGTAATTAGTCCTGATAATGATGATAATGAGTCTGTCTACGGCATGAAAGCGCGCGACATCTTAACGGGCAGCCGAAAGCTGACGCTCCAGCAGATGCCTTCGGGTGTGCGTATCTTTCCGCGCACCTTGGCCCGTTATTCTGTTCGCCGGTAGTCAGATCATTGCTATTGGCACTTGTTCATAAGGAAACTTCAACAACCAATCTTCATGAGGAGGGGAGAGAGATGAGTTATCTGTTTCAACGGCGTGCCGCGTGCACGTTCAGCTTGATGCTGGTACTGTGTCTAACGGCAGCGCCGGCATTTGCGCAGAAAAAAGGTAAGAAAAATGCCAGCACCAGTGCGAGGAGCGTTTATCCTGGCAAGAGGGCGAATGATGCCCGACGCCATTCTGAAGAGGCGGCCAAGGTCTTTAACGAGATTATGGGCACGCCGGACAAGGCGATTCCGAAGGATTTGGTTGATAAGGCACAAGCCATCGCCGTCT
This sequence comes from uncultured Blastocatellaceae bacterium, assembly GCA_964383905.1. Lineage (GTDB taxonomy): Bacteria > Acidobacteriota > Blastocatellia > Pyrinomonadales > Pyrinomonadaceae > CAYLJO01. Next base: position 31,204 of record CAYLJO010000011.1, on the reverse strand, counting down.
TCCCCGGTGTGGTTAAAGCCGCTTTTATCATCGGCGGGCGCGGCGGGCAGGGTGTGATCAGCCGGCGGACGGGCGCGGGTTGGAGCGCCCCGGCTTTCTTCAACCTGGGAGGTGGCAGCTTCGGGGCGCAGATCGGCGCCAATAAGACAGATTATGTACTGTTGATTATGAACGAGCATGGGTTGAACGGTTTGCTGAGTGATAAATTCGAACTCGGCGGCGAGGTGGGCGTGGCGGCCGGGCCGGTCGGGCGTGAGGCGAGCGCTGCCACCGATGCTCAGCTCAAGGCGGAAATCCTGACCTATTCACGCAGCAAGGGGGCGTTTATCGGCGCTGCCCTGAAAGGCACCGCGATCACTCCCGATAATGATCTGAACCAAGCCTTCTACGGTATGAAAGCCAAGGAGGTTCTGAACGGGGGGGTGACGAGCATCCCGCAGCCGGTGCGCATCTACCCGGAAACCCTGAGCCGGTACTAGCAGGCAACTGGTTTATACTTCTTAATAAGGCGCGCGGATGAAAGTATCAAGCCAGCATCTGCGCGCCTTTCAAGCTTGCTCATGCGAAATATTGATGAGGAGAAGACTGATGCGATTCACATTTCGGCGTCACCTTGCGTGTGTGATCGGTTTAGCTCTGGTCTTGAGTTTAGCCGCGACGGTGCCGGCGCAGACGCGGCCTAAAAGCACAAAAAGGATGAGAGAGGCCGCGAAGCGATCGGCGAAGGCGGCAAGGGTTTTCGAGCAGATCATGGCCGTGCCGGACAAAGCGATCCCCAAAAACTTACTCGACAAAGCAGAAGCCATCGCGGTCTTTCCGAGCGTGATTAAAGCGGGCTTTATCGTCGGCGGGCGCGGCGGGCGCGGCGTGATCAGCCGTCGCGTCCCTGGCGGCTGGAGCGCCCCGGCTTTCTTCAACCTGGCCGGCGGCAGCTTCGGTTTACAGATCGGTGCGTCATCGACCGATTTTGTTCTCCTGTTCATGAATGACGACGCCATCAGAAGTCTGTTGCAGGATAAATTCGAAATCGGCGGTGAAGGAAGCGTGGCGGCCGGGCCGGTCGGACGCGCGGCGAGCGCTTCGACCGATGCGAAATTAAACGCGCAGATCCTCTCCTATTCGCGAAGCCGCGGTCTGTTCGCCGGCCTTGAGCTCAAAGGGGTGGTCATTAACCCTGACAATGATGATAATGAGTCTGTTTATGCGATGAAGGCGCGCGACATCTTAACGGGCAGTCAGAAGATAACGATGAATCAGATGCCTGCTGGTGTGCGGATCTTTCCACAGACGCTGGCAAGGTACTCGACGCGCTAGAAATCTCCCTAATTTTTTTTTAGCTTTTGTGAGGCGGGCGGGAAAAGTGCTTGACGCTGTTATCCGGTCGCCTTTAGAATCCGCTTCACGCCCCGACGTGTGGTCATCTCGGACCCGATTGATGCCTCCTCCCGCGTTAAAGGAGAATGGAGAAGTCTCATGCAGCCTCGTACGCATCGCCAAAAAGAGATTCTTGACTATATCACGCGCTTCATTGAGCGTCACGGCTACGAGCCTTCTTACGCGCAGATCGCACGTCACTTCGGCGTCTCCTCGAAAGCGACGATTGCCAAACATATCGCGGCGCTCGAGCGCCGCGGCCTGCTCTCGCGCCGCCATGAGGACGGAGCTTTCGGCCTCGCCGTTAAAGTTGAAGAGGCCTCGCCCGACGCCCTTTGTGAAGTGCCGCTGTTCGGGCACATCGCTGCCGGCGCGCCCATTGACGCCGTCACAGACAGTGAGCTGATCAGCGTCCCGCGATTCCTTCTCAGCCGTGTCCGCCCTGAGCGTGTCTATGCGCTTCGCGTCAGGGGCGATTCGATGATTGATGAGCACATTTGTGACGGCGATATTGCGCTTATCGAAAATCGCACGGAAGCGCGCGACGGCGAGATTGTTGTCGCGCTCATTGACGGCAGCCGCGCGACCCTTAAACGCCTCTTCCGCCTCGGACAGGAGGTAGAATTACGCCCGGCCAACTCACAACTCGCCCCTTTCAGGTTGCCCGCCTCACAGGTGGCGGTTCAGGGAATCTTTCGCGGCCTCCTGCGCCCATCCGCCTGATTTACGTGGCGGCCCGGGAAAGTAGCGTAAGCGAACGATTTGCGCGCCCTCCTGTATCGCTTTTGCGCGGATCCGCCCGCCACATGGCGGGTTTCATTTGCCTGACTCCCCTCCTTCACTGGCACACAACTTGCCAAACTTCCCTTGAATAACAGAGACAAAAGGAGAGCTTTACATGACTGCTAAGGTTGAATCAAACGCCAAGAAAGTCGCCATCCTCGTCGAGAAGAATTTTGAGGACTCGGAATTTCAAATCCCTTACACGGCTTTGCAGGAGGCCAAAGCCGAAGTCACCGTGCTCGGCTCGCGGATGAACGAAAAATACACGGGCAAGCAGGGCAAAGTGTCCGTCGAGCCGGACGGAACGACCACTGAAGCCCGCGCCGAGGATTTCGACGCCGTCATCATCCCCGGCGGTATGGCTCCCGACACGATGCGCACTAACATGAAGACCGTGCGCTTTGTGCAGGACGCCGTGGGGCAGGGCAAGCTCGTCGCCGCCGTCTGCCATGGGCCGCAGGTTTTAATTGAGGGCGACCTGCTCAAAGGTAAGCGCGCGACAGGTTTTCGTGCGATTCGCAAAGACATGGAGAACGCCGGGGCGAACTTCGTTGACGAGCCGCTCGTCGCCGACGGCAATCTCATCACCTCGCGCCAGCCGGGCGATCTGCCGATCTTTACCACGGCCATCCTACGTCGTCTCGGCCTCAGCCACCTGGGTATTAAAGGCGTGAGTTTTCCCGATGAGAATGACCGCGACGCCGAATGGTGGAAGCTCGCGGAAGGGTGGGGAGGCTCAAGCAAAAGCGAGATTGTGGACGGAATCAACATGGCGATTCGCGGCGAACGTTATGCCCTCGAGACTTTCGAGCGTTACGCTGAGAAAACATCTGACGAGGAGCTGCGCGCCGCCTTCAAAGATATTCGCCGCACCAAAGAGCGCCACATCGGAATGCTTGAATCACGCCTCGCCGCGCTGGGCGAGAAGGAGACTTTTCAGGCCGCAGGCAGTGGGGCCTGGGCGACACTGAAGAGTTGGTTGCAGAGTAGCGATGAGATCTCGCTATTGCGTCGCGCGCTCGGCGATCTTCAGACAGGCGTGGTCGACGCGTACAACCTGCGCAACACATTGACAGACCCGGCGACCGTTGACATTTTCGAAGTGATAGAGGTTGACATCGCGAAGCACGAGCAACAGATCGCCGATCTTTATCATGCGCGTATCGGCGGCGAGAAAGCGAAGGCCGCGAAACCGACGACCGGATCCGCCGTGAGCGCCTGAAAACGCCGGCCTCAATCCTTAAGCTCAAACAGAAGCGCTCGGAGGTGACCATCATACCGGGCGCTTCTGTTTTTACTTGTTCTTTCCTTTCAGATCCTGCGGCGGCTCAAGTTTTATCGCTTTAGTATCTCCTCCCCGCATTCAAATTATCATAGTTGAGAATGGCATTGAACACCAAGAAATAACTCCCCTGTGTCTCACCGCGCCAGAAGGGGTTATTCGAAAAGAGTACCACGTGTCCCTGATCCAGCGGTACGTCAATCACTGCGGCGTGCTGCGCGACATCATTACCGCCATCAAGCAGTCCCGAGACCAACAGGTCTTTGTTATCGCTGTAGCGAAAGACGACGCGGGGGCGGGCCGCCGGAGGGATGACGAAAAGGTTGTTGCGCTTCTGCTCATCGGTCAAAGGCATCGCCTCCCAAACCTCGGCGCTGGGCTCTTCCGGGGCCTCGGCGACCGGTATGCCCTGCGGAACATCAGGGTCGTCCACCGTGCCACGCCCGGTCGGTCTTTCCTGACCTTCGGACGTACGCCGTCTGCCGCCACGCCCGCCCACCACGTTGCTGAGATTGAAGATGGGGCCTTCAGAGTAAAAGACCGAAAGCGTATCGCCATAACCGTAAGCGATCGGGCTGGTCGCATCCACCAGCCTTGAGCGCAGCACCGTGCCCGGAGCTTTCACACGCTGCGAGCGCACAATCGAGACCCCCGGGGCGAGGTTATAGGTGACCGCTAAATCGGCGGTGTCCATCACGCTGACGAGGAGGCCGCCTCGCCGCACGAAGTTCTGCAGGTTTGTTAGGCCTGACCACCCGAGCCCCGGCCGCATGTCGCCCGTCGAAGCGATCTTGCCAAGATTCGGTGTCAGCTCGGTCGTCTTCCAGGGCAGTGGATTGCCGTACATCGGCATCCCTGAAACGATCGCCTGCGGGCCGCCGCGGCCGACCGGGGCGAAGAGGATGACATCGTATTTCGCGTTCAAGTCATTATCCTTTGCCACGTCCTGCGTGCTGATGTAGCTGTAGGGGATGCCGAGCTGGTCGAACGCGATGCGCCACCAGCCTTCGTCCTGTGTGCTCAGCCAGGTGTGCATCAGCGCGATCCGCGCCGCCTTCACCGGGTGAGTCTTAACCGCGGGTGATGAAGGCACGCCCCGTGCCTGCAACCCCAATTCGGTGATCGTGCGTTCGAGTTCGGGGGCCGCCACATTGCTAATGATGAACGAGCCCCGGTTGAACCTCCGGCCCCCGGCCTCAAACGGTTCTTCGGCGGCCTGGATAGAGGCCTCCTTCAGGCGGTAGCGGAGCGCCATCAGAGAATTGTCGGCGTTGTGATTAATCACAAAATACTGGCCGCTGCCCGTCAGCCCGCCGGGAGCTTTAACCTTGCCCGACACCTTCGACATCGGCGCACCCAGCACCTTCGTGTCGGTGACGCGGACGACGCGCACGTTGCCGAGCTCACCGAACGTCCAGGCGGTATCGTCGTAAGCCGTCTGCGGGTCGCTCGGGCTCCAGTACTGGTAATCAAGCAGCATGTCTGCGATGCGGCTGTAAGGCTGATCCATCCGCACGATGTAACTTCCGGCGGGGAACTGGCGGGCCTCAGGAGTCTTCGCCTCTTCCTTTTGTTCGTCAGCACCCGATCCGCTTTTATCGCGATTTTTGCCCGTGCCCTGTGAACCCGCGGACCTTTCTCTTCTTTTCTTTGAAGGTAATGTGACCGTGAAGGGCGCGGTGGCGCGGGAGATCTCGCAGCCCTGCATCTGGAGCAGGCGCAGCAGCTCGGCCTGCCCGCCGGGGCGCGGGTCGTCCGCCGGGAAGACGTAAGCTGCCGGGCCTTCGTTCCTTGGTTTCTCGATGGAACGCTTGCTCTTTAAGTAGAAGTTGTGAAGAAACTGCCTGGCGTTGTCGGCGAAGAAAGAGAGCGAGACGAGCAGTCCCGTCTGCTCGTAATTATTGTTATCACGCTGTGACCATAAAACTTTCGGCAGGGGCGGGTTCTGGCGATACCACGTGCGCGAGAATTCTGCGGGAGACAGTGTCCGCTCCTGTGTGTCGGCGCCGCCGTTGCCGAACGTCTCGTACAGGCGGCTGATGCTGTTGTGTGAGGCGGCGATGAACATTAAATATCCGGGCGACCAGGTGTCAAAATTACCGTGGGTGAAAACCCCCGGCATGCCGAACTTGGTCATCTCCGCGACGTTGTTCCAGCCGATAATCTGCCATTCATTGGTGAGGATCGGGTCGAGCCAAGCGTTATACGGCTCGTCGCCGATGGTGTTGTCGTAAAGATACGGCACCGATTCATGCAGGTCGTGCAGCACCTGTGGCTTCCAACTGAGGTACGTGTTGAGTACGTTTCTCGTCAGCTTGAGCGTCAGGGACATCGCGTCGCGGTTGTTGTCGTGGGCGACGTAATGACCCCAGTAGATTAACGGCGGGTATTGCTCATTAGGGTGGGCCAGGTGCCAGTTGTACACGTCGACTTGGCGGTCGCGCCCGTCCACTTCCACGACCGGCGTGATCAGCGTGACAACCTCGTCACGGATCGCCTTGATGTACGGGCTCTCGTCGACCGCCAGCCGGTAAGCGAGTTCCATCAGCGCGGTGGGCGCGCCGGTCTCGGGCGAGTGAATCGTGCCGGTAATGTAGTAGACGGGTACCGAAGCTGCGACCAGCTTGTCGGCTTCCGTATCGTCCATGTTGATCGTGCGCGGGTCGGCGAGCTTAGCGAGCCGGGCACGGTTCTGATCAAGCTGGGCCAGGTTGGCTTCCGACGAGACGGCGACGGCGATCATCTCGCGCCCTTCTTCCGTTGTGCCGATCGAATATACTTTCACGCGCGGGCTCGCCTTCTCCAGCATCCGCATGTAGTGGTAGACCTCCGCCGCATACGGCAGTTTACCCGGCGCCCCCGCGATATCGCCGAGCACGGCTTTGGGCGTCGGCACGGTCGCCGACGCGGGCAGGTAATCCGTCAGCGGGGAGTTGAAGAAAGGCTTGGTCGTGTATTCCTTAATCTTCTTAGTGTAATCCTCGTCAACCGGCTGCTTCGGATCGCGCCCCCACGTCACACGCGGCCCATCTTTTACCGGCGGGTCGGCCGCCGCCACGGTCGTGGGGACGAGCAGCAGCAAAACTAAAGTGATATGGAAAACAGGATGTCGAATATTCATGATGCTCCTTGGGCTCAAAGGGGTAGTTTCGTCGGTGACGGAATTGATGCCGGAGGCGGCCGCGAAACATGCCGCCATCCTGCACGACAATTCGTGCAGTTATAGAGCAAATTACTAATAAAAGGCCAGCGAAGATTGCTACCGGGGAGAGGGTTATGGAAAGCAGCAGCACCGCTCAGACCAGAAATGCCTGTCTCAAGGTTAGCGAGAACGCGCAGGCGGCAGTCTCGTCACCCGCCGCTCGATCAATGGTTTTACTAGAGTCGCCTGAGAGGCTTGAACTCTCAACCCTCCAATTAAGAACCGGACGCTTCGGCTGACCTGGCTGAGCTACCGGACCCAAAAGAGTTGTTGGCCGTCCACCGGCCAAGCGCCAATTTAACGCCCGAATTCGTTGTATACCATACCCGCCAGGGAACTGCCAATCGGCAGAATGGCAGCTATCCAGGGCCGCGCCTTTTGCCATACCAATTGCGTGCGGCTTCACGAAATGTTTTGTCCCGTATCTTCATAATTATATTTAGAGTGCCGACCGCTACTCGTACACGCTAAATATCATTGCCGCCCAGAGGTACATAGCAAGGTGTCAGAGTTAATCCGCTCCATCGCCGCACGCCTGCGCGGGCTTTATGATCGCCGCCAGTCCCCACGATATAAAGCGCAATGCGGGGCCCGCCTGCTCTTCAGCCTCTCGCTGCTTGACGAAAGGGAAGGCTCGGAGGGCGCCCATCTGCTGCCGCTCGAAGGCTACACGCGCGACATCAGCGAGATCGGATTGGGGCTCGTCGTACCCTCCATGCGAATCGGAGACCGCCATATTACCGATGAAAATTGCACGCTACGGATTGTGCTGCTGGATCTCCCGGGCGGAGAGGTTGAGATCCATGCCGCCCCGGTGCGCTATGAACCCTTACACGAAAACAACGCGGAAGGAAAACACCTGATCGGCGTACGTATCACCGGGATAAGCGGTAGGGATAAGCAGCGATTAGTTGAATACCTGCGCATGCTGCGAAACCCGCGCGCGCGGGCGACACGGCTCAGGAAACGATAAGGGGGCGGCCGTCATGGCCTCCGGCGCTGCAAGTTGACCGGGCGGCGACGCAACTCGCGGGAGCGATTCTTACGCTGGCCGTGGTTCACATCCTCACGGGCTAGCCAAGCGCTGGGAGAACGTCAGGACCACCGCCAGATTTCCTGCACACGGCAATGATGTTAGCCCCGTACCTCGGGATCAATCTCCTCCCCACCACATCACAGACCGGCAGCACATACCTCCATACCCGCGGTACATAAGGACAGTATGAATCTGAATAGATTTTCCTGACGGTCAGGAACTCCGAAAGCTGTGCCGCACAATCCGCCAATGACCATTGGAAATAGTGCTCTTTGGCGATCTCCTCCTCCCTCCTCCGCAAATACTCGGTTCGGGATAAGAGCAGCTTCCACCATGACCGCCGGTTGTTAAGCACCAGGATGAAAGCGCCCCCCTCCCTCAGTAACCTTCGCACCTCGGCCAACGCCTTCCGGCAGTCCGGGATATGATCGAAGGAGGCGACCGCGATGACGATGTCCACCGAAGCGTCGTAGAGCGGGATCTCTTCGGCAGAGCATCTGATCACCTGGTGTTTCGGATTGTTTAACTGCGCCAACGTCTGCTCGTCGATGATCGTGAGCCCGGGCTCAATGTTGATATAGGTGCCTACTTCTTGCTTAAGTGCGTCAAAGAACCGGCCGACGCCGCCGCCGATCTCCAGGACATCAGGAGTGCCGGGGCGGGCGGCAGCAGCCAACACCTCCTGCTTGACCAAGCGGAAGAGGGTGGCGGCGACGGCAGCCGTGTAGCCCTCGACCAGGGCGCCCTTGATCAGTTGATTGTCCTGGAATTCTGAAAGGCCCTTGGCTTGAGGGGTTGCGTAGCAGGGTAGACCGTAAGGGTCGTAGTAAGCGGGAGCGGTTCTCAGCTTAAGCTGCAGCATCATGAACTATCCAGAGCAGAATCTGGATGATTAATGGCGGCCGGCACTCACGCCTGGGCTACAACTAACCGGCCTGCTTCGGGGTGAGAATAAATAGGCCCCGATCATATAATACACGCTCTGCTCCGCAAGGCGCTGATATGATAAACTCGATGCCGATTCAGTGTGAAATAAAGGAATGGAGCCACCTTCCGGGGTCGAACCGGAGACCTACGGTTTACGAAACCGTCGCTCTGCCAACTGAGCTAAGGTGGCCTCTCTAACGTAAAGTAAAACTATACGAACGCGCCGCTTAAGCTGTCAAGCAGGGGCGCTCGAATCGAAGGAGAACAAAGCGAGATGCCGAAAGATCCGACCCGCAACGTCGATCGCTACAAGATTGGCGGCGGGCATTTGAATGAGTTCGAGTTTCAAAAGAATCAGGGAGCGATAGCCGAGGAGGAACGCGAACGTTTTGCACGACAGGAAGAGGAGCGTCGCCTGCGCGAAGGCGAGACCGCGCCCGCCCCTCCACAGGACGAGGCCGAGCGAATCAGGCAACTGATGGAGGGGGCGCGCGAGAAAGCCCAACGCAATATAGAGAAGAGGGAAAGGCAAGCAGCCACGACTGCTCCGCCGCGGTCCGGCCGCGCGGGCAAAGCCACTAAATCTTCTGCAAAAAGAGCGACCTCAAAATCTGCCGCCGGGGCCAGGAAGTCGGGCGCAAAGAAAGCCGCTAAGAAGTCGGGCACGAAAAAGAGAGGCGCGAAGAAGGCCGCTGCTAAAAAGCGCGCCGGCGGCACCGCGAAAAAGGGCGCTGCCAAGAGAGCGGCAGGTAAGGCACAGTCGCGGCGGTCGCAAAAGGCCGGCGCAGGAAAGAAGGTTGGCGCCAGGAAATCCGGCAGGAAAGGTAGGTAGGGGCGCGTCACTCAACCGCTCGCGCGGGCCTCGGATGATCAATCAAGGAGTATGAATACATGACCCAGCAGAGTAAAGGCGAAGCGCCACGGGCCGGCGGCACTAAGGAAAAGGGCCGGACCGGGGACACTCAAGAGGAGGGACTCAAGGCCGAACAGGAATCTGCCGCCGCGATGGATGCAGACGTTCCGCAGCCGCCAGATGCAGACGAGACGACCGAGGGCCAGCCGTCTTAACTCTCTTTAGGACCGCATGAGAATGGAACAAAATTCTTACGCCAAGGCGCCAAGACGACAAGAGCAAATCAGCTCTTGTCTTGGCGCCTTCGCGCCCTGGCGTGGCTTGCCTCGCTTCGCTGCCCTTAGTTTTGCCGTTCTGCTTGCCGCGGTCGCTTACGCGCCGCTCTTCGCGCAGAAGAGAAGTACGGCCACCGCCGTCCGCTCGACGAAACTGCCCGCGCCGGAAAAGATTGTCGCAGATTACTTGAAGGCAATTGGCGGCAGGAGGCGCGTCATGAGCATCAAGGATGCGACCTATGAATGGGCCATACACTTGAAGGGCCAGCCGCTCGGCAACGCAAAAACGCAGGTGAAGGCCCCCGCTTCTGCGCGCACGGACATGATCTTCGGCAACGGGGAGATCAACTCTGCGGCGAATACTAGTTCGGCGTGGGAGCGCGGTCTTGACGGAACGGGGCGCACGCTGACTGGCCCCGAGGCGGGCACAGCCAGGTTGCAGGCCGCGCTCGACGCCGGCCGGTTGGTGAATTACAGGACTCTCAATGTCCTGGCACGCACTATGAGCCTTGATAGGGCAGACGGTGAGCCCGCCTACGTTGTAGAATTCTCGTCGCGCAGTGGCGCACGGTTGCGCTACCGGTTCGGCGCGTCCAGTAAACTGCTTTTACAGGTCGAGAATGAGGCGCGCAAAACAACCTCACGTTTTGGTGATTACCGCGCCGAGGATGGTTTGCTCGAGCCGCACCGCGTCGTGATGGATATCAACGGGACAGGCTCTTTAACCTTTGTGTTGCGGCGCGCGAGTTACAACCAGGGGCTCGGCGATTCGGTCTTCGACCCGCCGCGCAGCGCGGAGGCGCTCGACGTTCGGGCGTTGCTGCGTGAGGTCGGGCATAATCAGGAGGAGATAGACCGGCGCCGGAGCGAGTACACATACACGGAGAAACGCACGCGGCGCGATGTCGACGGCCATGGCCAGGTGAAGAAGGAGACCGTTCAGCTTTATGAAGTTTTTCCGATGCCCGGTCGCCGGCACGTGTTTAAGTCGATCAGTGAGAACGGCGTCCCGCTTTCACCCGGGCGGGCGGCCAAAGAAGAGAAGCGCGTAGCGGAAGAGCTGTCAAAGGCCGAGCGCGAACATGAAAAGGATAAGCAGAAGCAGGAACGCGAGCGTGCGGAGCGTGCAAAAAAGCAGGGCGATGAAAAAACAGCGGATGAGGAAGATGAGGGGCCGGGGGTCGCTACATTCCTGCGCGCGTGCGAGTTCGTTTCTCCGCGCCGCGAGCGTTTGCGCGACCGCGACGCCGTTGTCTTCGACTTTCGCCCACGCCCCGATTTTCATCCGCGGAATCGCGCTGAATCGTTGATCGCGAAACTGGTCGGCGTCGTCTGGATTGATCCAACTGATAAACAGGTGATGCGGCTTGAGGCGCGGCTCGCCGAAGCTTTTAAGGTGGGCGGCGGCCTGCTCGCCTCGGTCCGTCCGGGCGCAGCGGTGGTCCTGGAGCAGACCCGCATGGCCGAGGGCGTCTGGCTGCCGCGCTTCTCGCAGGTCAATGCGTCATTCAAAGTGCTCCTGCTCGCGAGCAATGAATTGAATATCACAACCGAATTCGGCGATTACCGGCGCTTCACCAGCAATGTGCGCGACTACAAGCTGGATGCGCCCAAAACGAACACCGCGCCTCAATCAAAACCAGGACCCTGATCGCTTCGAATGTGGAATTTGAGATTTCAAATCTGTAACTGCTGATTAGCCTAAATGAATGAAATCGTCGTCATTGGTGGAGGTTTCGCGGGAGTTGAAGCAGCCTGGCAGGCGGCGCGGGCCGGAGCGAGTGTGCGCCTTTATGAGATGCGCCCGGTCAGGCAAACGCCCGCGCACCGGACCGATCGGCTGGCGGAGGTCGTCTGCTCGAACTCGTTAAAATCAGACGAGCCGGGCACCGCGCCCTACCTGCTGAAGGAAGAGTTGCGCCGCGCCGGTTCGCTCGTGATGGAAGCAGCAGCCGCGACGCGAGTCCCGGCGGGCGCGGCGCTGGCCGTCGACCGGCACAAATTCGCCGACTTCATCACAGAGCGCATCTCCGCGCACCCGAGGATCACGCTCGTGCGCGAGGAGATGACCCGCGTGCCCGAAAATGTGATCACGATCATCGCCACCGGGCCGCTGTCCTCCGATGCTCTTACCGCCGAGATCATGAGATTGACGGGCGATGATCAGCTCTATTTCTATGATGCGATTGCGCCGATTGTCGCCGCCGATTCCGTTGACGGGCGGGTCGCCTTCCGCGCCGCGCGTTATCATAAGGGCGGCGACGATTATCTCAACTGCCCGATGGACGAAGAGCAGTACGCGCGCTTTTATCAGGCTTTAATTAGCGCCAAGAGCGTGCCGCTGCACCGCTTCGAAGAGACGCGCTGGTTCGAGGCTTGTTTGCCGATCGAGGAACTGGCACGGCGCGGCGTTGACACCTTGCGCTACGGGCCGATGAAGCCCGTCGGCCTCGTCGACCCGCGCACAGGACGCGAGCCGTACGCCGCCGTACAACTCCGCCAGGAAAATTTAATGGCCGACGCGTACAGCCTTGTCGGCTTCCAAAATCATCTACGCTATAGCGAACAGGCGGGCGTGCTGCGCCTGATCCCGGGACTGGAACGAGCGGAGTTCTTGCAGTACGGGCAAATTCATCGTAATACTTATATATGTGCGCCGCGTGTGCTGGCCCCGACGATGCAGATGCGCGAGCGCCTGCGGGTCTTCTTCGCGGGGCAGATTAGCGGCGTCGAAGGGTATGTCGAGTCGGTCGCGACAGGTTGGCTGGCGGGGTTGAATGCGTCGCGGCTCGCCGCCGGTCTCGATTTGATAGAGGCGCCGCCGAAAAGCGCCACGGGCGCTCTTGCCCGCTACGTTTCAAGCGCCAGGACAGACAATTATCAGCCGGTCAACATTACGTTCGCCCTACTACAGCCTCTTGATGAAGAAAACAGCCGCCGCGTGCGGCGCAAGCGTGAGCGCCATCAACTACAGGTCGAACTTGCACTGAAAGAGTGGGACTCTTGGCTTTACACACTCCACGACAACAGTACCGCCGCCGGCGTTGCGACCCTGTAAAGCGGCTGAGGCTTCGGGCAGCCACGCAAGGCATATATATTTCTCTCGGCCTGGTGCTCAGCCTCGCGCTCTTGATGCCGGTAACAGGCTCACACGCACAATCAGGCCGCCGCCAACAGTCACCCACCGGCAAGTCATCCCCTCCTCCGGCGCAAGCGCGCCCGAGGCGAGCTATAGACGCGAACCCACAGCAGCAAACCACGCCCGCGCCTGCCGTCGCGACCGAGACGCGAGTCGCAACAGATCCGGCGGCGATCGGTCCGCCGCCGCCCTTGCCGTCTAAACCGCCTGCCACCGGCGCGGCGGACGCGGGAGCAGAAGAAGTCGACCCGGCGGAGGTGATTAAGGTCAACTCAAACCTGGTAACCGTTCCCGCCTCAGTCATCGACGATAAAGGGCGCGCGGTGACTGATCTCAAACTGGAAGATTTCGAGCTGCGTGTTGACGGGCAGCCGAGACCGATCGGCGATCTTGGCCGCTCCGAAACGCCCGTGCGGATGGTGATGCTGTTTGACAACAGCGATAGCCTCCTCGCCGCGCGCGAGTTTGAAAAGCAGGCCGCCGTCCGCTTCTTTCGCCACGTGATGCGCCCGATAGACCAGGCGGCCGTTTATTCCGTCTCGACCGACTCCTCCCTGGCGCAGCCTTTTACCGGCGACGTCAGGACGCTCGTGCGAACAATCGAGCGTTTCGGTAAACCCGAGGGCGCGACCGCGCTTCTGGACGGCATCTCGATGGCCGCCGCTTACCTGCGCCCGTATCAGGGCCGCAAAGTTATCGTGATCGTCTCGGACGGTGTCGATACCACCAGCAACATCGACTTTGACACTACGCTCCAGCGGGCGTTGGCATCCGATTGCCAGGTCTACTGTGTCGACACAGACATTATCGAGAACGTAAATCTTACGGGACAGTATGAGAACGCGAATCTACGCGACCTCACGGCCGAAAGACGTATGCAGGAATTAACCGCGCAGACGGGCGGGGCCGTCTACGTGCCTAAGAGCACGGCCGATTTAGACAAGGCCTTTGCGCAAATCTCAGCCGATCTTGCGCAACAGTATGTTTTGAGTTACTACCCGACAGACGACCGAAGGGACGGGCGCTTTCGCACGATCAGCCTGCGCGTCACCACACGCCCGAATCTACGTGTGCGAGCGCGCAAAGGCTATTACCCACCAAAGACATGAAAAAAGTAGTCAGTAATCAGTCATCAGCTTTTTGCTTTTAACTGACTACTGATTACTAATTACTCGCTATGATTGAACAGCTACTGGCACAGTTCTTCGAGCATCTGCGGTACGAGCGCAACGTCAGCGAGCACACTTTGCGTAATTACGCGAGCGACCTCGGACAGTTCTACGACTACCTTGCGCCCGCCGACCCGCAAACGGGTGGCCGCCGCGAGGTGGACGTCAAGCAGATCGATCACATCACTATTCGCGAGTGGCTTTCGAGCCTCCACGCGGCGCAGAAAAAGCGGACCTCCGTCGCGCGCAAGCTCGCCGCGCTGCGCACCTTCTTCCAGTTCCTCGTCCGCGAAGGCTTGGTCGAGATGAATCCCGCCAAACTCGTCTCCACGCCGCGCCTTGAAAAGAGGCTCCCTAACCACCTTTCGATCGAGGACGCGATCCGTTTCATCGAAACACCCGATACGGAGACCGACCTGGGGAAACGCGACCGCGCGATCCTCGAGCTTCTCTACGCCACCGGCGTGCGCGTCTCCGAGCTGACCAAGCTCGATCTCGGCGACATAGATTTTAAGAATAAGCTCATCCGCGTCACCGGCAAACGCCGCAAACAGCGGATCGTGCCTTTCGGCGATCCGGCGGCGCATACCTTGATGAGTTATCTTCCGGTGCGCAGCGCTTTTCTCAAGAATGCGCCGCCCGCCGAACGCGATTCGCCGGCGCTCTTTCTCAACTATCAGGGCACGCGCATCACCACCCGCTCCGTCGGTCGAATGGTGGACAAGTACATAGACATCTGCGCCGGCATACATAACATCAGCCCGCACTCCCTGCGCCATTCCTTCGCCACGCATCTACTCGACAGCGGCGCGGACCTGCGCGATATTCAGGAATTGCTGGGCCACGCGCGACTTTCCACAACGCAGATCTACACCCACGTCTCGATGGAAAAGCTGATCGAAGTCTACGACAAGGCGCATCCGAAAGCATGAGGCGTAGGGAAGATGTAAGAAGGGGAGGCCAGCAATCGGCATCCCCACTTTATTCTTCTCTCTTGTGACCTTACTTATAAGGTCGGATTGTTGCCCAGCCCCTTGCTCGATTCAATTATCGCCTGGCACTGGGCGTCGTAACGGGCCGTCGGCATCGCTTCGAGCCGGCGCTCGTCAATTGGTTTACCGCAGCGCGCGCAATTCCCGTACGTCCCTTCATCAATTCTGAGCAGCGCCTGGTCTATATCCGCCACCATCTGCGACTCGCGCTCGCCCATCCGAAACGTCACCTCGCTGTCGTGGTCCTGTATCGACATGTCCACGCTGTCTTTCACGCCATCGTCCACCGTTTCGAGCCCGGCGGCTTGATCCGCGCGGATATGCTCGTTGTGTTCACGCAGTTGTGCCAGCAGTATGCTGCGAAAGTGATCCAGTTTCTTCTGATCCATTAGTCCCTTTTGGTCCCTCGCGTTCCGCCACGACAGCAGTCCCAGACGATTGCTCTCGCCGGCTATGTTGTCTTTGATCGAGCGCGCAATTATAACGCACTCCGCGCCGATTCGTGTACCGCGCAAGAGATGCTATCTCGGTCGCTCATAAAAATGTGAGGCCGATTAAACACCGGTGGCGGTCATTTGAGATCTCTTACAACTTTGCCTCACCATGAGAATTCAGATAACAACTTTAAGGATTTTCCTCGTTGAGCTGCGACGCGCGCGTGATCACAAAAGTGTTGACAGTATGGGAAATCTGTATTAAATACTTCGTTCGGTCAAGCAACAAACCATTGGACGGCATTCTAAAAATAACTAAGCCGACATTTTCAAGCCGAAGTGCCGTGTTGTGCGCTTGTGGTTGCCTGCCATGATAACGCGTGAAGAAATGTGCTCCGCTCGTAAGGCGCGAGTGTAGATCAATCTTTCCCTTCGCACATGAGGTTTAGAAATGACGACATCCCGAAGACTCGCATGCCATCTCCCACGAGTCGGCGCATCCGTTTTATTGCTCACCGCCCTTGCGCTCGCAACTTTTGCCCAGTCGAATAAGGCGACAATCGCCGGAGAT
>CAYLJO010000011.1:0-15067 GCA_964383905.1 uncultured Blastocatellaceae bacterium | reverse complement strand
CGCCCTTGCGCTCGCAACTTTTGCCCAGTCGAATAAGGCGACAATCGCCGGAGATGTGACCGACCAGAATGGGGCCGTGGTCCCGGACGTCACCGTCACCGTGAGAAACGTTGGTACTAATCTTGAGCGCACGGTGACGACCAGCGGCGGGGGGCACTATGAAGTGCCTTCGCTCGACATCGGCACGTATATCATCACGGCTTCCAAGCAGGGATACCAGACCATCACACGCGAGAACGTTAATCTACAGGTCGGCTCACGACAGGCCTTAAATATCACTCTGCCTGCGGCAGGCGCGACGGCCCAGGTTACTGTCACCGCCGAGCAGCAGCTTGTGCAGACTGAGTCGAGTGATCGCGGCAGCGTGATCACGGGGCGAGAGGTCACGGAACTACCGCTCCCGGGCCGCAACTTTACGCTGCTGGCAACGCTCACGCCCGGCGTTGCTGTCGCCTCTAATACCAGTATCGGCGGCTCTGCCCCCGACTCGCGACAATTTAATAACGGCGACCCGCAGGCCGGCGGCGGTGGCCCAGGAAGTAGTGACGCGCGGGGTGATACACCGACCTCCCGCTTTGCCCGCTCCGGCGGTGGGGCGCTGACGGTCAACGGCCAGCGCGCATCGAACAATAACTTTTCTCTCGACGGTGTTGATAACAACGAACCCCAGTTCGGGACGATCGGCGTCTTCCCGAACCCTGACGTCATCGCCGAGTTCAAGGTCACGACCAGCATCCCGCCGGCCGACGTGGGCCGCGCGAGCGGCGCGGTCATCAACGTCTCGACGAGGTCTGGGACCAATGACTTTCACGGGTCGGCCTATTACTACGGGCAGAATTCTGCGCTCAACGCTTATCATTCTATGCTGAAGCGCAATCGAGCCCTCGCCATCTCACGGGGCGACGCCTTTATTCCTACCAAAGCCGTTCAGCAGATTCACGAGTTCGGGGGCACCGTCGGCGGCCCGATCATCAAGAACAAGCTCTTCTTCTTTTACGATTTCTTGGGGCAGCGCAACAACATTCCGTACCCGATCACGACGACAGTGCCGACGGCGAAATCGCGCAACGGTGATTTCTCGGAATTCGCGACGTGTGGAGGGATTATAGACCCGGACACCGGTAACCCATTCCCGGGCAATGTCATCCCGGCGGGTAGACTTGACCCGATCGCAAAGAAGATTTTGAGCCTCTACCCGTTGCCGACCGCCAACATCACCTGTCCCGGTCAATTCAATTCAAATTACGGCACGCTACGTCAAAACAAAGAGCGCATCAACAATCACGGGATCAAAGTTGACTACAGGCTGAGCGCTTCTAATTCTCTGACCGTGCGCTTCAATGATCAGAAGCTGAAAACCCTGCGCGAAAACTATTTCCCGACGAGCCTGGTCGGCCCTCCGGGTCTTCCCACGGCGGGCTTCGGCGCCGGCGAGGAAGTGGGCAACACGCGCGCCCTGGTCGTCACCGATACGCACACGTTCAGTCCGTCCCTGCTCAACGAGTTCCGTTTCGGTATCAACCGAATCGACATCGGCATTCATAACTGCGGGGTGCTCGGGGCGTGTGGCGTCAGCCCGACCTGGGGCACCGACGTCGGCATCCCCAACGTGAATCTTGGCGGTCCTGAGACGACCGGAGGA
Organism: uncultured Blastocatellaceae bacterium; assembly: GCA_964383905.1. Classification (GTDB taxonomy): domain Bacteria; phylum Acidobacteriota; class Blastocatellia; order Pyrinomonadales; family Pyrinomonadaceae; genus CAYLJO01. Next base: position 13,425 of record CAYLJO010000011.1, on the reverse strand, counting down.
CCCGGGCTGGGCTTCACCGGCACAGGGTTTGTTGAATTTCTCGGCGACGCCGGACTCTTCCAAGCCAAGAGCACGAACCCTTACTTTGCCGATACGTTGACAATCGTCAAGGGTAACCAGGCGATCAAAGTCGGCACCGAGATTCGTCTGCGCTACGACAGCACGATTTGCCCCGGTTGCCTCCCGGCGGGGGACGAGAAAGGGGCCATTGGATTCGGCGACTTTAACGGCACTAAAAACGCTCAGGCCAATGCGTTGCTTAGCATTACAGGTTTTTCCCAAAGGAGCAGGACCTTCGGCGGCATATTTGATTTGCGCACGCAGGAGCTAGGATTCTTCGTTCAGGACGACTGGAAGGTCAACGACCGGCTGACCCTGAACCTCGGCCTGCGCTACGACCTCCTCCCGGGTCTGACAGCCGCGACAGAAAAAAGTGGTCGCATCAGCTACTACTTCCCCGATCAGCGTCAAGTGGTTGTCGCAAGCGGCAGCAGCGACCGGATTGTTAAGCTGGATAAGAATAACTTCGGCCCGCGTATCGGATTCGCTTACGCCCTGACCAAGAATAAGAAATTCGTGATGCGCGGCGGTTTCGGCTTAGTGTATACGACTGACGGCCTCCTCTTGCCACCGGGAGTTAGCAACCCACCCTTCACTAACGTGGACTTCAGCAGTTGGACCCTCCGGCAGGGGCCTCCCCTTTTGTCAACGGGGATCGATCCCGTCAACTTACCGACGGGTACGAATGTGGCCAGCGTGGACCCGCAACAGAAGAACGGACAAGTCAGCCAGGTCCAATTAAGTTTTCAGTACCAGCTTGGCAGGGACTACTCGCTCGACGTTGGGTACGTCGGCAACCGGACCAAGAATCTTCTCGCCACGTTACAGCTTGGTTCGGGCGGCCAGGGAATCGCGCTTAACCGGGCCGGTCAGCTCATAAATCAAGTCCTGCAGTACTCAAACTCGGCCAGGTCGTCCTATAACGCATTGCAAACGCAGTTGCAGAAACGGCTCTCGCGCAACATTCAGGGGCAGATCTCCTACACTTGGAGCCACACGATTGATAACAACACCGGCCTCGCCAGCGGAATCGGTGACAGTAAAAACCAGGGCCGCCAGGGCCCCGTCAATCCGTTCAGTCTTGACTTTGATCGGGGCAATTCAGTGCTTGACATTCGCCACCTGCTCTCGGCTGACGCGATCATCGACCTGCCGTTCGGCAAGGGGCAGCGGTTCCTGAATCAGGGCGGTGCGCTTGATCGACTCATCGGCGGGTGGCAACTGAACGTCACCGAGAGCGCGCGCTCCGGATTCCCCTTTAGTGTGGTCTGCCAATGCGGTCTGATCCGCCCGTCACTCGTCAGCGATCCGTTCGCTAACGTCCCAACCGGCCGTTTCCTGAACCCTGCTGCTTTCTCGACCACCGTCGGTGTAACCACAATTACCAACGCCGCTGGTCAACCCGTAAGCTTTGGCAGCCTCGGGCGGAACACGTTCCGAGGCCCGGCGAGTTACATCACCAACCTGTCCGTCTTCAAGAACACGGGCGTCACGGAGAAGACGAGGTTTCAGATCGGTCTTGAGTTCTTCAACTTCTTCAACCACACGAACCTGACGGTGCCGAATAACAATATGAATGATGTGAGTACTAACCGGGGACAACCGACCGGATTCGGCGTCTTCGACGCGGCCTACCCCGCACGTGTGATCCAGTACCGCGCGAAGCTCATCTTCTAAGCGGCACGTTTGCAGGCTTGGAAAAAATGGTGGAACACGCGAGCAGATGGCCCGGGGGACGGCGACTTTTCTTGATACCGGTCGTTTTGCTCGTGGCAGAGCTCTGCTCGGCGGGGCCGGCGCATGCGGCCGATTATGCCGTCGGCGCCGACCTGTCGTTCTTGGCGCAGGCTGAGGCCCGCGGAACGGTGTTCAAGGAGAATGGTCAGGCCCAGCCCGGCCTCCAGATCTTCCGTGATCATGGCTACAACTGGATCCGCCTGCGGTTATTTCACACGCCGACGGAACTGCCGAACAATCTGGATTACACGATTGCCCTGGCCACGCAAGCCAAAAGGCTCGGCTTCAAGTTCTTATTGGATTACCACTACTCCGACACCTGGGCCGACCCCGGCAAGCAGTTCATCCCGAAGGCCTGGGAGGGCAAGTCGCACACGCAGCTGGTGGAAGCCGTGTTCCAGTACACGCGGGACACGATCACGGCGTTTCGCGACGCCGGCGTCATGCCGGAGATGGTTCAGGTCGGGAATGAGATTACCAACGGGATGCTTTGGCCGGACGGCAAACTCCCGGAGAATTGGGACCACTTCGCGGATCTGGTGAAGGCCGGCATCCGGGGGTCGATGCGGGGCGGGGCATTGCCCCGCGGCCTCTGATCATGATCCATATCGACCGGGGCGGGGACAAGAAAGGGACCAAGTCGTTCTTCGATAAGCTGAACTCGTACCACGTCGCATTCGATATGATCGGTCAGTCCTACTACCCGTGGTGGCACGGCAGCTTGCTTGATCTTCGGGATAACCTGATCTTCATGGCCACGGAATACCGGAAGGACATCATCGTAGTGGAAACGGCCTATAACTGGCGGCCGGCCGAATACAGGGGGAAGAACGCCCCCTTCCCGGAGACTCCCGAAGGACAGAAAGAGTTTCTGGATGAGGCCAACCGTATCGTAATGAGTACTCCTGATAATAGAGGCAAGGGCATCTTCTGGTGGGAGCCGGCCGTCGCCCCCAGGGCAGGCGGCAGTGGCATATACGGAAGGGGCATGTTCGACCAGGATGGAAATGCGCTGCCTGTGCTAACGGTGTTTGACAGGTTCACGAGAAAGTGAGGCGGAATGCGGAATTCCGCCTCAGGCTTCCGCCGAGTGGCGACCGACGTCTGGCTGCCACCGCGTTTCTACCATCATGTACAGGCCCGATAAGAACACCTTCTTCATTAGGCACGACTTCAACTTCCAATCCGAGTAGGCTAGTTCTGCGGTACCCAAACGCTCTACTGCTCTAGCCCTTAAGGATGGCCGGCACTCGCGCGCGTGGTCCTCTTTTGTTAGAATCGCCCGTGTCTCTTTCTAAGGTTTCCAGTCCTGCTTGAATGATAGCTCGTTTATTACAATCGATTGTTACTTGCGTTATTTGTGCGATATCCGTTTGCGCTCAATCAACGCCTTCCGTGACTCGTCCGCGCTCGCACGTCGAGCGTTTCAGCACGCCGGAAGCGCACGCCGCGCGGGTTGAAGCCGATGCCGACGCGAAGCTCGCCGCTAATCCCAACGACACAGAGGCTCTCAACCGGCGCGCGCTGGCGCGGATGCGTTTCGGCCGTTACGCTGATGGCTACGAGGACCTTCGCCGCGCGGTCTCGCTCAAACCCAACAACTCTGAATATCAAACCAATCTCGGGATTGTGCTATGGAAGCTCGGGCGAGCCGGCGAAGCGGTGAGCGCCGAGCGTGCTGCGCTTAAACTCGATGACAAGAGCTTCACGGCCCATTTCAAGCTGGGCCAATTTCTGCTGCGCGTGGGCGGCCGGGAGCATTTGACGGAGGCTGCGGCGCATCTGCGCCGCGCGCTCGAACTGGAGTCGGGGCAATATGAGATCCGTTTTGAATTAATCACAGCCTACCGCGCGTTAGGTGATAAGGCACAGGCATTAACCCAGTTGGATTTTCTCTGGGACGCTCGGCCGTCCGACCCGCGCGTATTTTATATGAATGCCTTACTCGCCACAGACCGCGACGACCTTATGGGGGCCGTAAGGGATTTTAATGAAGCGTTGCGTCGCGACCCGACACTTCTTGACGCGCGGCAGGACCTGGGTCTGGCTTACATTAAGCTCAAGCGCTGGCCGGAAGCCGTTGAAACCTTTGCCGATCTGGCGCGGCGTCAGCCGGATTCCGTTGATGCCGCATACTTTTATGCGCTCTCGCTCTTTAACGACGGCCACGCCCCCGACGCCGAGCGCGAGGTGCGGCGCGCGCTGCGGCTCAATGCGGGCGCCGCCGAGGCGCACACGCTGCTCGGGGTTGCTCTCGCCTCACGCGGTAATGCGAACGCCGAGGCGAGCGAAGCGCTCTCCCAAGCCATTGCGCTCAATCCCACCAGCTTCGACGCCCACTTCTATCTCGGCCGGGTGCTGTACACGATGAAAGACTATCCGGGTGCGATAAAGGACTTACGCGCCGCGGTCGGTCTTAACCCGCGCCATGCCGAAGCGCGCTTCTTTCTCGGCACTGCGCTGGAAGCGGCGGGTGAATCGGAAGCGGCGCTCTCAGAGTATAGAGAACTGGTCAAGATTGATCCCCAGTCCGCCATCGGTCAAGTGGGACTCGGCGCGCTCATGGTAAAGCAGGGGAAGACCGAGGAGGCGATCAGTGCTCTCAAGCGTGCAACTTCACTGGATCCAAAAAACTTTGAAGCCCACTGGGCACTGGGACGGGCTCTCGCCCTCGCCGAACGTTTCTCCGAAGCCGTTGAAGTATTGAAGACGGCGGTCTCTCTCGCGCCCTATCGTGCTGATGCGCACTACCAACTAGGTCTCGCCCTCCGGCGGCTCGGTCGCCCTGAGGAGGCCGCGCGCGAATTTGCTCTCGTAGACAAACTGAACACGGAATTTCGCACGAGCACGGCACCGAAATAGTAAGTCAAACGTCAAGGTAAAAGGCAAAAGTGGTTAGATATACAGCACGATGTGGGTCGTCGCGGCGGGCAATGCGCCTCCGGCTATCGCAGCACGTTCACCTTTTTCCGTTCACCTTTTGCCTTTTGGCCTTTCCCTTTTGCCTTCCGGCCTTGGCGCAGCGCCCGAATTCTCAACGACCGGCCAGCCTCGCGCGAAATGCGAGCGAAGCAGGGCCAGCGGAGCTAAGCGCACCGGCGCGCGCGGCGGTCGATGCGGCAGCGAAAGCTTTACAGAAGAATGCGCTGTCCGTAGCTGAGCGCGCGGCGCGGGCGGCTATCTCGGCGTCGCCCCGCTCTCCGGTCCCGCATAATCTTCTCGGTGTCATCCTTGACCGCGCGGGCCGCCATGATGAAGCGTTAGCCGAATTTAATGTCGCCATCAAGCTCGACCCAAAGTTTGTGGGCGCGCGCAACAACGTGGGGCGCATGCTGGCAGAGCGCGGCCGCGTCGCGGAAGCGATTGCGGAGTTCGAGCGCGTTTTAAAGATTGATCCGGCGCACGTTCAGGCACACTACAATCTCGGCGCTCTTTACGGCGATGCCGGCGACTTTGTGAAGTCGGCCGAACACTTCGCGCGTGCCCGCGCCTCCGCGCCCGATGACCTACAACTCGCCCTCGCTTTCCTCAACGTGGCTTACCGCGCCAACCGCGCGGCGGAAGCTGAGACGGCTGCCGACCTCGTCGAGCGCAACGTTGCTTCAGACCCCCGCGCCCTCTTTACGCTCGCCACCGCGCTGGCCCAGAACAAACAGTACGAGCGGGCCGCGCGGCTCTTCGCGCGGGTCAACGAGCTGATGCCACATACCTATGAGGTACTTTATAACCTGGGCGTTGCGCTCTACAGCTTGGACCGCAACGATGAGGCCGCGCGCTATCTGGCCGAGGCGGCAGACCTCAACCCTGTCCCAGCCGTGACGCACTTTCGGCTGGGCCTGATTGCCAGTGCGCGTAATGACTACGCCAACGCCGTCGAGGAGTTTAAGCACGCCATTGAGCGCGAGCCGAATAACGCCAACTACCATTTCCTCCTCGGCCGCGAGTACGGGCGCGTCGGTTACTGGGAGGGGGCGATTCAGGAGGATACACGCGCGATTGAGATAAATCCGAAAGAGCCTGCTTACGTTTATGCGCGCGCCAATGCCAATTACAAAAAGGGCGAGTGGGGTGCCGCCGCCGCCGACTTCGATACGGTGGCGGCACTGAACCCTGATTTTAAGAATATTGACTATTTACGCGGCTATGCGCATCGGGCCGCGGGCGACTTCGACCGGGCGCGCGAGATCCTTCAAAAATTTGTCGCGACCCATCCCGATCACGTTGATGCCCTGGCGAGCTTGGGTTTTGTGGCCATCGAACAGGGGCATTTGGATGAGGCTGAGGCGCCGCTCAAGCGCGCTCTGGATTTAGCGCCAAACGAAGTGCCTGTGCTTTACGATTACGCGCGCCTGGCCTTGAAGCGGCGCGATTACGCGGAAGCCGTCGTCCGGCTGCAGCGCGTCGTCGAAAAGCACCCGGCGTATACACAGGCGCACTATCAACTCTTCCTCGCGTACACACGCCTCAAGCAGACGGAAAAAGCTCAACAGGCACTGGCCGAATTCAAACGCCTCGAAGCCCTGGAGAAACAGTCAACCCAGGAACGCATTGCCGATGATAAATTACGTACGCAGCGGATGCTCGGTCAATCTCCATAGTGAGAAACAGACTTCAATGTTTGAATCTTCAAGACTGGTGGTGGATAGGGCAGCCCATTTTTAATTAAAGGCCGCCCTCGGCAAATCCGGCGATAGAAGGGGATTTTGCGATGACGAACACTCCCCAAAAAATCAGAACTGCGCGGCTGACGCTCCTTATCTTCTCGCTCATTGCCGTCGCGTGTCTGGTCAGGGGCATGGGCATTACTCACACCGGTCGTCGCGAATCAGATCACCACTACGGCGATCAAATAAAGAAAACCTATGTTCCGCATGCCATCAGCTCGGCAGCCCAACGTAACAGGACGTCGCACAAAAGCTCATCCAAAGATGTGGCGAGAGCGGCAGCACTGTTTACACAAAATTGCGCCAGATGCCACGGGGCCGACGGGCGCGGGGAAACCGCTTTGGGGAAGAGTCTAGAAACGCCAAATTTTGCCGACGCTGAGTGGTGGGAGAAGCACAGAAGTGATAAAAGACTTGTCGCCTCCATTACACACGGTCACGGTAGTATGCCCGCTTTTGGAAAGAAGCTCTCCAGAGAAGATATCACGGCGCTAGCCGCTTACGTGCGCCGTTTTAATAGATAGCGTGAGGGCGCACGCGCCGACGCTCCTTGTGACCGGCATTTGAAAAGCGGGGCCTTTGAGTGATCTTCCGCCGGGCCGACTGTTACCTGTGTCTCAGAATGAATCCTGGGCAGGGGCTTTAACTTTCATTCATTTAGAAAAATTTTGCGCACGCGTTTGTTGCGTCTCTGACATTTAGGGCGGTGATCGACTAATGGCTGCGTACCGTCGCCACAGTATCATTTCCGCACTCTTGTGCTGCCGTGAGCGCAGAAATATATGAATAGACGCCGATGAAAGCATCTTTACCTTAATTCTCAGCATTTGAGGAACGATTATGAACTTCCCAAGATCGAGCGGCATACTGCTACACCCGACTTCGCTGCCGGGAAAATTCGGCATCGGGGACTTAGGCGACGAGGCGTATCGCTTCGTCGATTTTCTTGCCGCCAGCGGTCAGGGCCTGTGGCAGGTTTTGCCGCTGGGGCCTACGGGCTATGGTGATTCGCCATACCAATGCTTCTCGGCGTTTGCGGGCAACACGCTGCTGATTAGCCCTGAGCGACTCGTCGATGAAGGTTTATTGTCAAAAGATGATCTTGCGCCTCTGCCTGATTTTCCTGAAGAGCGCGTCGATTATGGGAAAGTATTCGAATTCAAGAGCGCGCTGCTGCGTCGGGCGTTCGATAATTTCAAGCGTGCGAGCGAGACGGGGCTTCGCGTCGGCTTCGGTACATTCTGCCACCAGGTCTCTTCCTGGCTTGACGACTACGCGCTCTACCGCGCGCTGAAGGATGCCCATGACGGCGCGGCGTGGAACAAGTGGGAGCCGCGGCTGGTCCGGCGCGAGCCGGAGGCGCTCGCCGCGGCGCGTGAGGGGTTACGCGATCAGGTGTACGCGCAAAAGTTCTACCAGTTTCTCTTCTTCAAACAATGGGACGCGCTCAAAGCCTATTGCCACCGGCAGGGCGTTAATCTCATCGGCGACATCCCGATCTTCGTCGCGCACGACTCGGCGGATGTGTGGACGCACCGGGACCAGTTCAAGCTGGATGACATGGGCGCGCCCGTGGTCGTGGCGGGCGTGCCGCCCGATTACTTCAGCGCGACCGGACAACTCTGGGGTAATCCGCTCTACAACTGGGACCGAATGCGCGCCAGTGGTTTCCGCTGGTGGGTCGAGCGCGTACACGCGACTCTTCAGATAGTTGACATCCTGCGGATAGACCACTTTCGCGGCTTCGCCGCGAGCTGGGAGATTCCCGGCGGCGATAAGACAGCGGAGCGCGGACGCTGGGTAGAGGCCCCGGGCAGAGAGCTATTCACGGCTATCAAGCACGCCCTCGGCGAGCTGCCGATCATCGCTGAAGATCTGGGAGTCATCACACCCGACGTTGAAGCCCTGCGCGACGATTTCGGGTTCCCGGGTATGCGTATTCTGCAGTTCGCTTTCGGCGGTGATCCCAAAAACAACGACTTGCCCCACAATTACGTGCGCAACGTCGTGGTCTATACGGGGACACATGACAATGACACAACGGTCGGCTGGTTCCAGAGCGAAGCCGGAGCAGGCTCGACGCGGGACGCGGCGCAGATCAGGCGCGAAAGAGAGTTTTGCCAGAAGTACCTCAACACCGACGGCCACGAAATTCACTGGGACTTTATCCGCGCCGTGCTTGCGTCCGTTGCCAACACGGCGATCATACCGCTGCAGGACGTGCTCGGCCTGGGCACGAGCGCGCGGATGAACCTCCCGGCGAGCACCAGCGGCAACTGGGCCTGGCGTTACCAATCGAACGCCTTGACCGATCAACTGAGCAGCCGGCTTAAAGGGCTGACGGAGCTTTACGGAAGATGAAAGATGTATCACCACGAAGGGCCATCCTGAACATCGGCGCATGAATAAAACTGATTGTAAGACGTTTAGACGATTCGCGCTGGCCGGCCTCTTGTTATACGTCACCGCGACCGTTTGCGCGGGGCAGGCGGCTCCCGCGGTGCTCAAAGTCGAACCGCCCAACTGGTGGGCAGGTCATTCGATCAATCCGGTGCGCGTGCTAATTCGTGGACAAAACTTGAGCGGCGCGCGCGTCGAGGCTGTCGGCGCGGGATTAACCATAGGAGCGACGTACGTTAACGCGGCGGGTACATACCTCTTCGTAGATGTTTTGATCGGCCCACAGGCACAACCGGGTCGTCGTGCGCTCCGCATCACGACCGGAAGCGGGCCGGTAGATGCTCCGTTCGAAATCACTGCTCCGCTCAGCCGTGAGGGCCGCTTTCAAGGCTTTTCGCCCGACGACGTAATCTACCTCATTATGCCCGACCGCTTCAGCGATGGCGATCAGACCAACAACGACCCTCCACAGTCGCGTGGGATGTACGATCGCACTAAGGACCGCTACTATCACGGCGGCGATTTTGAAGGCATTATCAAACACCTGCCTTATTTAAAGGATCTCGGTGTCACGGCCATCTGGCTCACCCCATGGTATGATAATGTCAATCACCTGAACATGCGCGAGACGTACCGCGGGGAGCCGATCACGGATTATCACGGCTACGGCGCGGTCGATTTCTACGGGGTGGAAGAGCATTTCGGCACGCTCGCCAAACTGCGCGAGATGGTCGAGGCGGCGCACCATCTCGGCATCAAGGTGATTCAGGACCAGGTCGCCAATCACACCGGGCCGTACCACCCCTGGGTCAAAGACCCGCCGACACCCACCTGGTTCAACGGCACGGAAGCGAAGCACCTTAAGAACAGTTTTCAGCCCTGGACGCTGATGAACTCACGCGGGGCCTACCCGACACAGCGCGATACGCTCGAAGGCTGGTTCGTGGATATTCTGCCCGACCTCAATCAGAACGACGAGGAGGTCGCGCGCTACGAAATCCAGAATACCCTCTGGTGGGTCGGCGTCACCGGGCTCGATGCGATACGCGAGGACACCTTGCCGTATGTGCCCCGCCGCTTCTGGCGCGACTGGATGGCCGCGATCAAGCGCGAGTACCCGAGGGTGAACGTGGTCGGCGAGATGTTCGACGCCGACCCCGCGCTCGTCTCCTTCTTCCAGGGCGGGCGCGCAGGGTTTGACGGCATTGATACCGGGGTGGATACCCTCTTCGATTTTCCGCTCTATTTCCCTTTGCGGCGCGCCTTCGGTGAAGGCAAAACTCTGCGCGAAGTATCGCAAATGCTCGCCCACGATCACCTCTACCCGAATGCCGGGGGGCTCGTCACCTTTCTGGGCCTGCACGACGTGCTCCGCTTCATGAATGAGCCCAACTCCGGTTTCGCCGGGTTAAAGCTCGCCCAGACGCTGATCCTTACCACCCGCGGCACGCCGATGCTTTACTACGGCGACGAGATTGCGATGCAGGGGGGAGGCGATCCGGATAACCGCCGCGACTTCCCCGGCGGCTTTCCCGGCGACCCCCGTGACGCTTTCACCGAGAAAGGACGTTCGCTTGACGAGCAGGCGGTCTTCACGCACGTAAGGCGGTTGGCACGCCTGCGCGCTGAGCTTGAGCCGCTGCGGCGCGGCGCATCCGTTGATCTTTACGTCGCCGACCAGCAGTACGCATATGCGCGCATGACCGACCGCGAATCAGTCGTAGTCGCCTTTAACAATGATACTAAACCCGCGGCCATTGGGGTCGAAGTCGCAGCGGCGAAGATCGCCGACGGCACAACACTTACCGATCGTCTCGGGATGGTCAAGGATCTATCCGTCGAGGGCGGAATGTTAAAGGTGACCTTGCCCGCGCGGTCCGCGAGCATCTTCACAAAACGGTGAGGCAGGTGATAAAACCAATGGCATTTCGAACCAAGCCTTTTTCAGAGCAGGTCGCTATCGTGACAGGCGGCGGCACGGGGATCGGACGGGCATTTGCGGAAGCCTTATCAGGGGCGGGCGCCGCCGTTGTGATCGCTTCGCGACGTGAGGAGACCCTGCGCCGGACTGCTGATGAACTGAATGCGAAGAACAACGCCGAGCGGGTTTATCCTTACGCTTTTGACCTCCGCGACCGCGTGCAGACCGAGGCCCTCGTCCGCCACGTTATCGAGCGATGGAAGACGCTTGACCTGCTCATCAACAACTCAGGTCTGGCTGTGCCCGAGACGGTCACCGAAATTACGGATGCCGGGTGGGACAAGGTGATGGAGACGAATTTGCGCGGCGCCATGTGGCTCGTGCGCGCGGCGCTGCCACACATGATCGCTCATGATTTTGGCGATGTGGTCAATGTCTCTTCGCAAGCGGGCAAGCATGGCTATGCCGATGTGCCATCTTACTGCGCTTCAAAGTTCGGCTTATTGGGTTTTGCCGAGGCCCTGCGCGACCACGTGCGCAAGATCGGCGCCAACGTGCGCGTCTTCAATTTCTGCCCGGGCCTGGTTGACGTAGACAATACCGCGCCGGCCCAGGCACCCCGCGCCGGGGCGATTCACGTTTCAAATATGGCCCGCACGCTCATGTTCGCGCTCTCGCTCGACCGCGACGTGGTGCTCGAAGACATCAACATTTACGCGAGATAAACGCTGAACGTGAGGCGATGAAAGAGTAGTGAGACGGGGACACTGGGGCACGGGGATAAAACAATCGATCGCCGCGTCACCCTGGTCTCCCATTTCCGGGTCTCTTCTTTCATCCTTTCAAAGAACGGAGCGTCGAAAATGCAGAAACCACGTTTGAGCTTCTGGCAGATCTGGAATATGAGTTTCGGGTTTCTCGGCATACAGTTTGGCTGGGGCTTACAACTCGCCAACATGAGCGCGATCTACACAAAGCTCGGTGCAGATCCTGACAAGATCCCGATCCTCTGGATTGCCGGGCCTGTCACCGGATTGTTGATCCAGCCCGTCGTCGGCTCGATGAGCGACCGGACGTGGAACCGCCTCGGCCGCCGCCGCCCGTATTTCCTCGCCGGCGCGATTCTTTCCAGCATCGCGCTGTTCTTCATGCCGAATTCTTCAAAGCTGTGGATGGCTGCGGGACTGCTCTGGATCTTAGACGCCAGCATTAATATCAGTATGGAGCCTTTCCGCGCCTTCGTCGCCGATAAACTAAATGTGGATCAACGCACCGCCGGATTTGTGATGCAGAGTTTCTTCATCGGCGTCGGCGCGTCCCTGGCGAATGCGCTGCCAAAACTATTCGACTACTTCGGTGTGACCGGCAAGACCACCAGCGGTATCCCTTACCCTGTCTTGTATGCGTTCAAAATCGGCTCGATCGTCTTTCTGCTCGCAGTACTCTGGACTGTCTTTACATCAAAAGAGTATCCGCCTGAGAATATTGAAGAGTTTAAGCGACAACGCCAAGAGAAGCGAAGCATCGGCTCCATCTTAACAGAAATATTAACGGCGATCAGAGAGATGCCCCGGACGATGAAGCAACTCGCTGTTGTCCAGATCTTTACCTGGCTGGGATTATTCTGCATGTGGATGTTCTTCGGGTTGACGACCGCCTACCATGTACTCGGGGCGCCTGACAAGAACTCGCCGCTGTTCGATGAGGGAATTTATTGGGGCGGTGTCTGTTTCATGGTCTATTCCGTCGTCTGTTTCGTGGTCGCCTTCGCGCTGCCGAAACTTGCCGCCACAACGAGCCGCAAGACCGTTCATGCCCTCTCCCTGATCTGCGGCGGCATCGGTTTGCTTTCCGTTTATTTCATTCATGATAAAAACATGCTACTGCTGACCATGGTTGGAGTCGGCATTGCATGGGCGTCTATTCTCGCGATGCCTTATGCGATTCTGGCCGGCGCATTGCCGCCGGCCCGCATGGGCATTTACATGGGCATCTTTAACTTCTTCATTGTCATTCCTGAGATCATCGCATCGCTTACCTTCCAACCACTGGTTAAGTATGTTTTTAATCAAAGGCCCCTTTATGTGGTGATGCTCGGCGGGGCGTGTTTGTTGGTCGCGGCGGCGCTGGTCTCATTCGTGCGCGACGTTGCCGACAAGACTATACCTGAAGCCGATGTGATACGCGCCGATGAACATGAGCCATTCACCGTTCAGGAATCGGCGCAGCCGGTGCCCAGCACGGGATTAATCGATAAGAGCTGAACGACGATCGCAAACGGCAGAAGCAGACGGCGAAATAATCGCATGAGCATCATTCGGTCACATGTCGCAGGTTGTGTGGCGAAGACGAAGATCTTTAAGAGCCTCCTGCGCGCTTTGCTTTCCGCCCTGATGATCATCGCATCATGCCAGCCTTCTCGGGCCTGGCAATCGCCGGCGCGCGACTATTCGAAAGAGACGCCGCGTCCGAGCCCCGCCTGGCTGCGTGACGGCGTGATCTACGAAATCTTCGAGCGCACTTTTTCTGACCGGGGCGATTTCAACGGCATCACAACCCGGCTCGACGATTTGAGGGAACTCGGGGTAACGATCCTCTGGCTAATGCCGGTTCATCCTATCGGGCAGGTGAAGAAGAAGGGCA
>CAYLJO010000010.1:0-52636 GCA_964383905.1 uncultured Blastocatellaceae bacterium | reverse complement strand
TTTGCGCGTGCGGTATGACTCTTCCTACGGATTTCTAAGGTGATAGTATGGGATTAGATTTCCCGTCATAATCACTTGTAGATCTTCAATTATATTTATTCCTGAGAACGCATTATCGGAGACAATCTGAACAATCAACTGCCGAAGATCATCCGTTAGCATCAGCAATAAGTCCCAGGTGACGAAACCTACTGGTTGCCCATGATAGAAGTCGTACGGCTTTCCCTTGTATATTACTTGGGTATTTTTGCCGCTTCGGTGAAAATACATATCATTGTTGTGAATAGTGTTCCTAACATTCCGCAGCAAGTCGAGTAGTTCAAGGGCATTGGCAGGCTTGCTAGATAGCCGCCCAATTAGGCAGTCGTAGATTGATTTAAACTGGGCTGTACCACAATTGCAAGCTGTCGGGTCGAGTGCCCGCAATAGTATACGGAGATTAGTCTCGGCAACGGAAAATATAGATTGTACGAATCCGACTTTTATAAATCTCAGGAATTCTCCGTAATAGTGTCCTTCCTGCTCTTTATTGGACAGCGCCAGCCAAACTGAGTTGAGTACATTGATGTATTTCGAGAGCGCGGTAATTCTCGCGTCATAAATTGTCCATCCATTGGCTGAATGCAGGCAGTCGTAGTCGCGCTCCGCACTTTCACGAATGCGTGTGATCTCAGCGATATACCTATCGAGATTCTGTTGATCCTGATGGCTTAGTGGTTGCATCATTTTGCCGTGAATTAGCCGAAGTACAAAGTCTTGCCAATTCGTGCAAATACTCTTGTCCTAACTGTTGCCGCTTCTCCCAAGACCAATTAGGCTTCGCGTCAACTTGAGCTTCGCTTAAAGCGATAGCAGTTCTTCGACTAATCATTTCAATCCTTCTTGATTCTTATTTAAGAGCCTTGGCTCCATTCTAACGCACACGTGTAACAGCAAGCTACCGGTCAATTTTGGCGCAAGAAAAGGGGTCTGGCAAATTCTCCAGACCCCAAATCAAAAGAAAAAAAGCGGGCGAAAACCCGATAAGCTTCGCCCGCTCGCTCCCCCATTCGCTCGAAGGGGCTTCTTTGCTGTCTGGGGGTAGCAGTTTAGATAGTCTTTTGGGAGTTGACACGGGTATTTACTCGTACGATGAGCGGGTATTTACACCTACGGCAGCAAAGTAAAAGGCGAGTGAAGTCCCGAACTCCACTCGCCTTGTTTCACATACATCCTTCGCTTTCTTATTGGATGTCACGTGTCGCCAACGTCGCCAAATATTCAGCGATCTCCGCGATCACATTAAATAAAACCCACGTGACCACTCCCTGTACGATGGCTCCCACGGACAAGAAAAGATACATCGGCCTGGCGTCGCCAATCGGCGCACTCAGGAAGATTACTACCGCGAGAAAGAAGCCGCTGATTAGATCAATCAACCCGATGATACTTAGTAGATCGCTGAAGAAGGTCGGGGTTCGCTTAGGCTTGTTCCTTGGCGGATTTGGTGGTGTTGCTGTTGGCTTTGGTGTTGAATTGAGCGATAATATCTCCATGTTGGTACTCGATCCTTTCGTTAGGGTTGAGAAGGGGGCTTACGGAAGTTCCTGGCTTTCGTAAGCCCTTGTTGTTTACTTGGCTGCTTCCAGATACCGTTGCATCAGTCGCGAAGCGGCTCTATGCCAGCAAGCTTGGCCGCTCGTATATGCCCTGCACTGGCAAGTGCCATTCGCGCTATAAAGCTCATTCGATGGAGAGAGAATAAGAAGCGCATCACCTGTCCAGTGAAGGTAGGGGTTGCACTCGAACTCAACTTTCGCCCGAACGATTGCCCGCTGCCATCGCTTATCGCTTGCGGCCTTATCGAAGGCTTCCTGAATCACTTGACCCATCCTAGCTTGGTCTAGATTCAACATCTCTAGTTAACTCCTTTTGATTTGCATTGGATTGACTAACTGGTGAAGATATTACCACAAAAATAATACCTGTCAAATACTATTATCAAAAAAATATTATTCTTGCGGTAATAGCTTGGCTGTGATAAACTTGCGACGTAAAATGGAGTTCTTTTGTGTAGTAGACGGAGTGAATCAATGATCGAAGTGACAATCAAAGGGCGGGCGGAAAAGAAGGGGATAACGACAGCGTACCAACTTCAGAAAGCTACTGGCCTTGTGCCGTCAGTAGCTTCTAGACTTTTCTCTGGCGACTTCAAGCAAATTAGCCTTGCGACAATGGATAAGCTTTGCGCGGCGTTAGATTGCCAACCAAATCAGCTTTTCCGCTTCGTACCAGATAAGGCTACTCGGAAGCAGTAAAGCAAACGAGCCACCAAGCGGCGGCTCATGGTCATTAACTCGACACGATGAAAGACACGAAGACGGCGAATGTGTTCTTGAAAGTGTTCTGGTGTTGAGAAAAATGCTTGATGTGGGCGGTTATGTGGTGTGGGGAGATGCCTTGTAAGGGCGGCCGTCTACCATTGACGTACGTGCCTAAATTTATTATTGCCCCGTTCTAGCACAACCGGGGTTGCGCGCGCCATGCACGCCCTTTAAGTCTCGTTTGACACGTCCGTTCAAAGATCGCTGCGCTTTACCCTCTAGCGAAACGCGAAAAATCATCCTAAGAGATGAAAGCGAGACTGTCAAGGTAGCGAGCCCCAGGGTCTATTCATTTTCGTTAGGAGGGACGGATTCCTTCGGTAGAATGAGGTTGTCAAACCAATACTTCTACGGAGGAATCCATGAACACTCGAAAAGTGCCGTCCCTCAGAGATTGGCAGCCGTTGGGATAAATCTTCGAGAATGAATAGACCCTGAGCGAGCCCATTTAAAGCAGCCAGACGGGCACCTCCTATCGTTCGGCCTCCGCCTTTTCCGAATGTTCTACGTCGTTTGACGTTTGCGCTGCGATGTGCGCGCGAGCTGAATCTTCCCGTGAGTGTGCGCCACGAACAGTGCGCTCCGGCTCATGCTTTTTTGCGAGCGGCGCGATTAAAACAGCGTCAACCTGTCCATCAAGTTTTCCAACCACAGCCATAAGCAAAACGCCTCCTCTCATATGCCCATTGGCACTTTCGCGAAACGCACGTTTGCGGCTATTATTCAATCACCTCCGATATTGCAGCAGGAAGTTTATTACTATGACCAAGAGCCTGACAAACCTAACCCCCCTGTCGCCGACCCTTCTTTACTTAATCATTTTTGCGATCCTCGCCGCGCTCTGCGGCGGGCCGATCGTCGCCTGCGCCCAGGAATCCCCGAAAGTTAGGGGGCAGCAGAGGCCACGCAGGGTTGGCGCGACACAAACTCCGACGCCCGAAGCGGCCCCACAGCCTTCCGTCTCGCCAAATGCCGCCGGCGTAGAAGTCGGCGAGAACGAAGTCTTACGCGTTGACACGCAATTGGTTTCAGTCCCGGCGGTCGTACGTGACCACACAGGACATCCCTTGGTCAGCTTACACGCGGAAAACTTTGCCGTCTTCGAAGACGGACGCCTCCAACGCATTACCAATTTTGCGACGGCGGAAGCCCCCTTCGAAGTGGCGCTGTTGCTCGACACCTCCGGCTCGACGCGCGCCGATGTCGATTTAATACGCCGCGCCGCCAACGCTTTCATAGACAGTTTACGCACGGACGACCGCGTTGCGCTCATCGCATTCAACACCGCTAAGGACGGCGCATCGCAGCTCGCCACCGTTGACGTCATGACGGGCCTGACCAGCGACCGGAAGACCTTGCGCAAAGCCCTCGAAAATATCGGCTCAAGCAACGGGACGCCATATTACGATGCGCTGGAGCGGATCGCCGATCAGGTGTTTCGCCAGCCGCCGCGCGAAGAGGTCCGGGGACGCCGCGCGGTGGTCGCGCTGACCGACGGTGTTGATTCGACAAGCAATGCCGAGTATGCGGAGGCGCGTGCCAAACTTTTGCGCGCGGGCGTGGCCTGTTACTTCATCGAGGTTAACACGGAAGATTTTGTCGAGGACCGCTTGATCAAAGATTGCCTGGACGACGGCACGTTGAGTCTGTCGCGCACGCAGCTTCGGCGTTACCATAAATTATTTGTGCCGCGCGCTGACGCCGCGGACTACGCGGAGTTCTGCCAGCTCGGCCAGTTCGAGCGGATGCAGATCAGCCGCGAACTGTATAACCTGGCCCGCCGTGAGATGAATGATCTGGCCCGCGCTTCGGGCGGCAAGACTTTCGTTGCCAATGATCTGCGCGACGCCCGCTCAGCCTTGGCGCAGGTCGCAACCGAGATCGGTACGCAGTATAGTCTAGGTTATTACCCGACGGACAAATCACGGGACGGGCGCTTCCGCACAATCCGCGTTGAAGTTCGAGGTGTCGCGGGGGGCGCCGAGGTGCGAGCGCGCGAAGGTTACTATGCGCCGAAGGGATAGATCGTAGTAAACAGCGAGTGGTAAGCAGTGAGTTGTAAGAAGCAGAGAAGACTTACCGTTCAGGATTTCGTCAAGCACTTTGACGAGCGCGGATTGCTCGATAGGTTTGGCGAGATGCGCGTTGAAGCCGGCCTTAAGCGCAGATTCGCGATTAAGTAACGTGGCGCAGCCGATCAGCGCTGGTGACGGGTAGCGCAGCGAGGGTGACTCCTCACGTATTCTCTATCTACATTAAAGAGGTCTATCCGATTCATGTCCGAAGACACAGCTTTTAATCGCGTCGCGCTCATCGTTCTCGACAGCGCCGGGATCGGCGAGATGCCGGATGCCGCCGTCTGGGGCGACGCGGGCTCCGACACGCTGGGCCACATCCTTGAGTCGCGTGAGGTGCGGTTGCCCAACTTGCAGAAGTACGGGCTGGGAAACATTCGCCCGTTGCGGAATCTACCGCCGGCGACTGAGCCGCGCGGCTCTTACGGGCGCTGCGCCCTGCGCTCCAACGGTAAGGATACGACGACGGGCCACTGGGAGATGGCCGGAATAATCTTGGAGCGCGCGTTCCCGACCTATCCGAATGGGTTTCCGCGGGAGATCCTGGATCGCTTCATTAAAGAAACGGGCGTACCCGGCGTGCTCGGCAACGTCCCTGCCTCCGGCACGGAGATCATCAAAGAGTTGGGCGCGGAGCATGTCAGGACCGGTAAGCCCATCGTTTACACCTCCGCCGATTCGGTCTTTCAGATCGCCGCGCACGAACAGATCATCCCGGTGCCGAAGCTTTACGAGATTTGCGAAACGGCGCGCGCCATTCTTCACGGCGAGAACGAAGTGGGCCGTGTCATTGCACGCCCGTTCGAGGGCGAGCCGGGCGCGTTTCGCCGCACGGAGAACCGCCACGATTATGCCGTGCCGCCGCCGCGTGAGAATCTGCTGGTGGCGTTGTCGGAAGCCGGATGCGACGTCGTTTGCGTCGGCAAGGTGGCTTCGATCTATGATGCCGTTGGCGTCACACAGGATCTGACGGCAAAGAACAACGATCAATCGATAGACCAGACCGTCTACGCGCTCAGAGACGACACACGCGGCCTCATCTTCTCGAACCTTGTTGATTTCGACATGCTCTACGGCCATCGCCGTGACGTTGAAGGTTACGCGCGTGCGCTGGAGCATTTCGACTCCCGCTTGCCGGAGATTGAAGGGGCAGTGAAGCCCGATGATCTTTTCATGATCACCGCGGACCATGGCAACGACCCGACGCGGCCCGGCTCGGACCATACAAGGGAATACGCCCCACTAATCGCTTACGGGAAGAACGCGCGCCCCGGCGTCAATTTAGGAACGCGCCGGTCACTCGCCGATATCGGGCAGACGATTGCCGAAAACTTCGGATTGAAATTAGCGGCGGGGGAGAGCTTTTTGTCCAGTTTGAGGTAGGGCCGCAATCAAAAACGTTGAACCGCAGAGGACACAGAGGAAAGAGAAAGATGGAAAAAGAGCCAGGAACTAGGCTCAGCAGGTACGGACAGCAGTATCTCCGATATTGAACCTATGTCTTTCTCTCTGCGTGCCTCTGTGCTGCTACGTGCACGCTGTGGCTCGTGCTCTTCTGCGCCGAGGTTTTGGCCAGACCGAGTAGAACCGACGAAATATCTTCCTGCGAAACTGCCAGTCTGATCTGAAGCTCGTTGCCCTGTGTGTTGAGCTTCAAATTATCGAGGGCGTTCTGCGCGAGCCTGCCTTTGGCGGCGGGGAGCCGCGCGGCGAAGAGGCTGCCCAGCTGTTTCAAACCGGCGAGCATGTCGTTCAGGCTCTGCGCCTGGTCCGGCTTCTCCGTCCGCGCCACCGTCAACAACTCATAACCGGTCGCGGTCGTGGTAACCGAACCGTATGCCTGTCGCACGGATGCGGCGTTGCGGGCGATCTCGTCGTTGCCGATGTTGAGGTTCTGCGTGACAGAAGGAGGCACGATCGTGCCGAACCCAATAAAGGCGTTCGGGTTACGTGACGCTAGCTGAACCAGTTCGTTGCTCACACGCCCGCCCCCGTTGCTGGCGTCAAAAGCCGCGCGCACGCCCGCGGGATCGCCTATCGCGAGCGTGCTGGCGTCGAGTGTGGTCAAGGCAATGTCGCGCAGCTTTACGTTCATCAATCCGAGCAGCTTTACCTGATCATTCAATCTGAAGATGTAAATCGTCCCGCCTCTGTATTTCTGCTCCTGATATCTCCCATTTGCGGCGAGGCGTCCGGCGGCGATAATTCCGGCGGCATTAAAACTGCCGCGGCCGATGGCGACTGTTTCCGTTTTCACGGTGCCCGCTGATGGGGTGAGGTAACGCATGCCGACGGCCACCCGGTCGAACGAGCGTATATCAACACCCGTCCGCCTTTTGAAATCGTCTATCTCTGTATTAGCCTGCGCGAGTCGAGACGGATTGCCGGCCAGTGAGCGCGGCAACACATCCGTCAGCACGCGCTTCATATCAACCAGTATCACCGCGTCAGACGGCGGCAGCACCGTTAATGGATCACTAACTACGTGTGTCGAAGCTGAGGCCGCGCGCGTCTGACCCTTGCTCACGGGAGCGATGACGGCTACCAGCATGATGCCGAGCGCAAAAAGCGCAACGTAGATTCTCTTATTCACGACCAGAACATTACCTTTCAACGTCTGAAAAAATGGGGCGGCGAGCCGGGCAGATCACCCCTTCAGATGCCCTGCAGTGCGCCGCGGGTTGGCTCTACTTATTTTCCGTATTTGTGTCTTCTTTTCGGCCCGCGCCGGAGAGAGCGGGTGCACCGGTCAGCATCTGTGCCATGTCCTTTGTTTCGACCCTTTTGTAGTCTTGCGGCAGTTCGAGCTGTGTGGCGTCAACCTCCTGACGAATATCACGCATCTCCATCGTGTATTTCGCGGGAGAAGCGGCATTATTTGTGATGGTGGTTTCGGACCTGACCGGCATTCCGAGAGACTCGTCAATCCAGATCAGGCTCTGTGTCGTAACCTCCTGCGCCTCGCCGGCCGGGCCTAACGTTGTGACGCGATATTTCGTTGTCGTGCGCCCATTCAACTCTTCTCGGCCGAGCTTATCGTAACGCGCTTCGGCGCGCGATTCGTTGATGAGCCGGTCGGGCGAAAAGTCCGGCGAGACGCCTTTCGCCTGATTAAGGGCGTCGCCGTCTGCGTCCGGCTTGATTTCGGCATAGATCTTCCTGGAAGGTAGGAGTAGAAAAAATCCGCTTGGAAGCTGTAGGAAAGATACCTTCATCCCCGGTGTTAGCTCGTAGTCAACGCGTCGCCGGTCGCCGTCGCGTATGATCAGTGTCTGTCGAGTCGTCAAATTAGATGAGTCTTCGAGAGGCGCCCGATCGCCAAAGCTACTCGTCTGGATCATCGTCGCCTGGTAACGCACCGGCTCTTTGGTAGCAAACGGCGGCGTCCGAGAAATCTCGCCGGCGACGCTCGAAGCATCGCCATTTTTCGCCGTCGTATCGCTCCCGCCGGGCGACAACTTACAGGCCACGCCGGTGACTAAAAAAGCGAACGCGGCCAGCAACAGCAATCTTTTTCGCGATCGCTTCAACGTCGTAAATTGAGATAGCATCGGACGCACATCAAACTCATCAGGCACGCTCGACCAGCAGGGCGAGTCCCATGCCGCCGCTGACACACAGCGTTGCAAGCCCGCGCCGCGCCCCACGTTTCTTCATTTCGTGAAGCAGGGTCGTCGTAATGCGCACGCCCGTGCAGCCGATCGGATGGCCCAGCGCAATCGCCCCGCCGTTGACGTTCAAACGCTCCGCCTCGAAGCCGAGGTCACGATCGCAGGCGATCACTTGTGCGGCGAAGGCCTCGTTGAGCTCGACCAAATCAATCTCGTTGAGCCCGATCTTTTGCCTCCCCAACAACGCCCGCACGGCAGGGACCGGGCCGATGCCCATGATTTCAGGTGCGACGCCCGTGACCTCGTAATCAACAACACGCGCTTCGGCCTCGGCGCCCGATTCCTTCAGAGCTTCCTCGCTCATGACGACGACGGCGGCTGCGCCGTCGGTAATACCCGAGGAATTACCGGCCGTCACCGTACCGTCTTTCGCGAAGACAGGGGGGAGCCGTCCCAGGCCTTCAATGGTCGTGCCCGCTCTAAAGTGTTCGTCGCGCGCGAAGGTTATCGTTTCGCCTTTGCGCCCTTTCATTGTGAGCGGCAAAATCTCTTCGTCAAAGCGCCCGGAATGAACCGCAGCTTCAGCCCGCTGCTGGGAGAGCAATGCGTATCGGTCCTGCTCATCGCGCAAGATCTCGTAACGGCGTGCGAGATTTTCAGCCGTCTCGCCCATGACGAGGCCGGACAGGGGGTCGTTAAAGCCGTCGCGGTACATGCCGTCAACCAGTTCCATATGGCCCATACGCATGCCCCACCGCGCGCCCTCGGCGTAATATGGGACACGCGACATGCTCTCCGTGCCGCCGGCTAAGACGGCGCGTGCGCGCCCCAGCATGATCTCCTGCGCGGCGAGGATAATCGCTTTCAGCCCTGATCCGCACGCCTGATTAACTGTAAAAGCGGGCACTGTTTGCGGCGCGCCGGCGCGATACGTGACCTGACGCGCAACGTTCGGGCCGCCGCCCGCCTGCCGCGCCGAACCCCAGATTGACCCCTGAATCTGGTCCGGAGAAAGGCGCGCGCGCCGCAAGCTCTCCGCGGCGACCGCCGCACCCATATCAGCCGCGGTCCATTCGGCCAGCGCCCCACCAAAGCGCCCGATGGGCGTGCGCACCGAACCGGCCAGGTAAACATTCTTCATTGATTCGCCGTCCTCAAATGGGGAATACTCTGGATGCGGGTGAATAGCTTGTCATTAACGCAGAATGTTAACACAGCCGCTACGGCATGATAAAACGTCTCGCCAATCCGGCTGAGATCGAGGAGGCCGGCCGCCAGATCGGGGAATTGATCTCATCGCACAGCGAATGGTTCTATGTGCGGGACGGCGACCGCGCTCCCGTCTCACTACGCAGGAGCGAATGTGATCTACGCGTGTCGCATAGTCGACTGATCTTTTCCTGCTGGGGTGATGACGGGTCACAGTCGTGGCGTGTCGTCGGATGGGAATGGACGAGCGTTAAGCTCCTGCTCGAGGCGATCAGGCGGCTGGGCGCGCAGCGTGCGGTGCTTGAGCTTATCCCGCGCACTTCGTCCAGCGCTGTTGTGGCAACTATCGGCAAGGCCCGGCACGAGCGTTGTAACCTTCTCGCCAGATTTGCCTGCGCGATATCGGATGGCGCCAAGGTCGAACGCGCCGCCCTCAGTGCAGGCGTGCGGCAGGGGCAGCCGGAAAGATACGCCCGCATCCTGCTACGTCTCAAGCGTGAGCGGATCGCTGTCACGGGTATCGTCGCTGAGCGAGGCGCACCAGGTTGATGCTTTTCTCTCGTCTGCGCTTGTCTGGTTCATCCGCGCGGCCGAAAGGTCACATGCACCTTACGTACAGAGGCTCTGGCTCATCGTCGAGCGAGAGATGATTGAGCCGGTGCAGCAGCGCCTCGCGCTTCTACGAGACGATCTGCGACGCGTCATGACGGTGTACGAAATAGACGACACGTGGCGGGAGCTCACCCCGGATACGGGCGACCGAAATGACGGAGCTATGGGTTGAGCCTCCGGGACGCTTTCCCCGTTTTGTGCCGAGAGAAAAGAGCGCGTGGGCCGCGCGGATCATCGCCCACGCGCCCAACGCGATCGACGTGGCGCGGGCTCGTCATGGCGAGACGTTGCATTACCACGGGCTTCCCTTTGCGCGAGTGCGCCGTGTGATGAAGCATGAGCGCGTGGTTCGGCGTCGAGGGCGCGCGCCGAAGATTACTTGAAGAGAGCACGTGGCCGGATTGGACCAGCCTTTTAAGCGAGCTGGAAGAGAACCGCCGTGCCGGCGCGAGCGACCACCGCCACGCCCTGTACAGAGCCGCGCCGGAAGCGTGGCTCGAATCTCTGCTCAGATGCGATGTCACCAGGCTCGATCCGGGTCTCGTCATCGCCCCGCTGCATGCGCAGTTTCGTACCTCGCAGGCGGGCGCCGCCGGGCCGCGGCCCGTCGATCTGCTCGCGCTCAGGCAGGACGGCCGCCTCGTTGTCATCGAACTAAAGGTTTCGGAGGACCGAGAACACGTTTTCCAGGGCGCAGATTACTGGCGGCGAGTTGAGGCGCACCGGCGGCCCGGCAACATCGAGCGCGCTCAATTGTTTGGTGAGGCCGTGATCGCAGACGAGCCGCCACTCGTTTATCTTGTTGCGCCGACTCTCAGGTTTCACCGCGCGTTTCATACCTTGGCCCACTCAATCGCTCCCGCAATAGAGCTTTATCGCTTTGACATCAATGAAGACTGGCGCACCGGCGTGCGCGTGATGCGACGGATGCGTATGAGCTGAGGTGCGATCTTCCGGCACGGACAGGCGTCTTCGATCATGCTCTCAATATGGCATTGAATAGCATCGACGGCCATCGCCTTAGCCTCTTTGATAGTATCGCCCTGTGTAACTACTCCGGGCAGAGCCGGGCACGTCACCACGTAGCCGCCTGTCTCGTCCGGTGTTAATAGTATGGTGAAGGTATAAGTCTTCATGACATCAGATTATAGCACTATAAGCTGATGTGTTGCGTAATGAAGGTTTCGTGTCCACTTAGGTCCAATAATGACTTCCACCTAACTTTTGCATAAATTAGTGAAGGGGTGCTTGCGGCGAGTCCAAGCCCACAAAGTAATTTTATGCGATGTGCTCTCTAACTTGTGACGCGCCTTTACTCATCTGCTGGAATGTCCCGAACAGGTAATCGATAACCGGAGAGGTCACCCCAAAGCGCAGACCGGGCGTCCGATGGTGGTGCAGCAAATGATACCTCTTCAAGTAGCGGAGCAAACGGAGCCGTGGCCGCCCGTGATGCGCTTGATAATGCACCCACTCGTAGCTGAAGTAGCCGGCAATTAACCCGCCGAACAGATAGGCTGTGGAGCGCCAATCGCCCACCAGTGCCCACATCAGCAGGCCGTAACAGAGGGCGATCGGCAGACTCATCCACAGTCTCACGAAGAGATGATCAGACCCTTGAGGATCATCGTGGTGTGAGAGATGCAGCGCATAGATAAACGAGCGGGAACGTTCTGATCGTGCCTCGTGGTGGAAAAGAAAGCGGTGGAGGATGTATTCAACTAATGACCAGCTGATGAAGCCTAAGACGAGCCAGAAGAGGAGGCTGCTGAGCGTGCGAGGTTCGCTCAGCCATGCGGCGAAGTTTAAGGTAGCTGCGGCGGCTGCGTAAAAATAGAAGGGCGCAAATTGTTTCCAGTCTTTGATACTCACTTCTTACTCCCCCCTTGGCATAAATTCGCTATTAACCGGGGAGCCCTCTACACCGATTACCCCTCCTGACCACTTTGGTGAGAGCCCATTTACCCCCTGCGGCGGGGTACGGGCGCGACCGCAGGACTCCGTGCGGTGAGTCCGTGAAGCGTTTCCGCTTCACGCCGCGCCCCCCTCTTCCAGATCAAGCGCGATGCCGCTCGGGGCGTGCGCCTGCCTGTCTGCACAAACCACTAACACACTGGCACTTAAGGGTGATCTCCGGCGCGTCTTGTCGAATGCGGCTGTAGGATGGGATCAATTTGACAGGTCAGGATGATGATTCGGTCAGGAGATTAACCGGGGTAGCCGGATGATTGACCTACTGCCCCGTCCGATCAATAGGCGTTATAAGAAATAAGGTTTTTCATGAGTTTTGCCCAGGTTTTTAAGGCCAAAATGTTATTTCTTATAACGTCTACGATAGCTAAGGGCGAAAAGTCGGCAGGCCCAGCGCCGGGGGAAGGAGCGCGCCGGGAGATCGCTGCCAGCGTGGGCAGCGTGAGCAAGCGCTTTAAAGGCACGGTGGTGCTCGAAGACATCAACTTCGATGTCGCGGTGTATCTGTCAGGCCGCAAGCGCTTGTCACGCACATTGAAAGCACTATTGCGCAGAAGGTCAGCGACTGAGCCTGTGGTCGGGCATCTCAAACAGAACAGAATCACAAAAATGGAACGCAACTATCTGCGGGGCAAGAAGGCGACTGCATCAATGCGTTATTGACCGGCTGCGGCTTCAACTTAAGGAAGCTGCGGCGCTGCTTCAAATCAGCTATGAGTTTACAGCTAGCATGACTTTTTCAGGGATGACCTAATTAGCCAGATCGAATGCCATCTGTTTTCGCCTCTTCGACGTGCGTAAAGCTAATTTGCAGGACCCTACAAATACAGAGCCGATCACGGATATATAAATAATCCAGGTGTCCCGCTCGCTACGTTCTCTGCCGTTGGTTAATAACCAGACGTCTACTCCGAACATGATGGCGTAGAGGGCGACATAGATGATCACCTTAGGAATCTGTCTGTTTCGATCAATCTTCATCCGAGCACCCCGTTACGTCCTTCCTCTATGCTTACGCTTTGCCACGTTTTGGAGTGCCGGTGCTTGGTGCCGGTTTCTTCGAAATAGCTTCTTTGACCCCCACCGGCGCCGAGTCGGGGTCGCCGCCCATGTTGTTGATATCCCCGAAGCTGCCTAACGCCTGATCGGCGGAGATGATGCCGGCACAGCGCATCCGGAACTCGTCCGCGTTGGTCGCCGTGCGCAGCGCCTCTTCAAGCGTGATGAGGCCGGATTGGTAGAGGTGAAAGAGCGATTGATCAAAACTCTGCATGCCGTACTGGCTCGTTCCGGCGGCGATGGCATCGCGTATCTGCGAAGTCTTCTCTTCGTTGATGATGCAATCGCGTATGAGCCCCGTCGAGACCATGATTTCGACGGCGGGCACGCGCCCATTCCCTTTGGCGGCGCGTACCAGGCGCATTGAGATGACGGCCTTGAGGATGCCGGCGAGCTGAATGCGCACGGATTTCTGTTGATGAGACGGGAAGGACGAGACGATGCGCGTGATCGTCTCGGTCGCGTCGAGCGTGTGCAAGGTTGAGAGCACGAGGTGGCCGGTCTCGGCGGCGGTCAGCGCGGTCTCCGTAGTTTCGTAGTCGCGCATCTCGCCAACAAGGATCACGTCAGGATCCTGCCTGAGCGCCCCGCGCAGCGCCTCCGCGAACGAGCGAGTGTCAACGTCCACCTCACGCTGCGTGATAAAAGATTTCTTATCGCGGTGGAGAAATTCAATCGGGTCTTCAATGGTGACGATCTTACCGCTACGCGTGGCGTTGATGCGGTCAATCATTGCCGCCAGCGTCGTGGATTTACCGGAGCCGGTCGCGCCCGTGACGAGGATTAGTCCGCGTTGCTCGTCGGCGATCTTGTCAATGACGGGCGGCAGACCCAGCTCGCTCGTGCTGCGCGTGTTATCCGGGATCACGCGCAAGACGATGCCGACCGTGCCGCGCTGCTGAAAGATGTTGGCGCGAAACCTCCCCAGCCCGCTGACGCCGTAGGCGATGTCGACCTCAGACACCTCTTTGAAGCGCTGCTTCTGGCGGTTCGACATCATGTGGAATGCCATGTCTAACGTATCTTCCTGTGTGAGGCGCGGCGCATCGACCACGGGCCGGAGTTCACCGCCGATGCGCATAAAAGGGAACGAGCCTGCTTTGATATGTAGGTCCGACGCGCCGTGGCCGGTGACGGTTCTCAAAAGGTCATCAATTTTGACGGACATAGCTGAATAGAAAAACCTTTCCGAATTGATCGGGAAATAAAGAAAACGGGACGTGATTTGTCCTTGGATTGTCTTGCGGTACTCAAGTCTGGCAGCGCAGGAAGCGCGCCTCGCAGGCTGGGAAGCGCGCGACGACGCTGCAACCATAATAGCTTGTGAGGCTAACATGAGTCAACGGTTTTAAACATAAGAAAGCATCGCGCCGAAAGCGGGCTGTTTGCTGCTTTCGGCGCGATGCTTTTATAAGTTGTTGTGCGCTTTAGTTTTAGTCGAAGGTGGCGGCGTGGATGTTCTCTTCGGGTTCAGCCTCCCCAAGAACCCCCTGCTCGCTAACTTCAGCGACGCTGGCGCGGCCGTTGCTGCCCGGACGAGTTTGTTCGCTCTCTCTCACGTAGGTCAGCCAGTCGCCGGGGGCCGGGCGCTCGCCGGAAGTAACATCAAAGAATAGCTGCTGGATACGCGCCGTGATTTCGCCGCGGTGGCCTGTGCCGATGCTGATGCGGTCAACCGAGCGTATTGGCGTGACTTCGGCGGCGGTTCCCGTGAAGAAGAGCTCGTCGGCGACGTAGAGCGCGGCGCGTTGAATGCCGGTTTCGACGACGGGGATATCCAGTTGACGGCAAATCTGTATGACGCTGTCCCGCGTGATGCCGGGCAGAATCGATGACGAGAGTGGAGGCGTAACGACCCTCCCGCCCTGCACGAGAAAGATATTTTCGCCGGAGCCTTCCGAGACGAACCCGCGGTCATCGAGCGCAATGCCCTCGGCGTAGCCGTTCAGCAGCGCTTCCATCTTGATGAGTTGCGAGTTCATATAGTTGGCGCCGCTTTTTGCCATCGCGGGCATCGAGTTCGGCGTGAGGCGATTCCAGGTGGAAACGCAAACATCCACGCCCTGTTCGATCGCTTCATCGCCTAGGTATTTGCCCCAGTCCCAAGCGCCGATGTAGCACGACAGCGGATTCGGAAACGGGTTGACGCCAAACGCCGGCTTGCTTTCATCCAGGCTGCGAAATATGATCGGGCGCAAGTAGCATTGATTGAGGCCGCTGCGCTTCACGAGTTCGACCGAGGCCGCGCACAGCTGTTCACGAGTCCAGTCATGATCCATCCGGTAAATCTTGGCCGAGTTGAGCAGTCGCTGCATGTGCTCCGTGAGGCGAAAAATGGCGGGGCCGCGCTTGGTCGAGTAGCAGCGTATGCCTTCGAAGACGCTCGAACCGTAATGCAGAACGTGCGACATGACGTGCACGCGCGCGTCATCCCAGTTGATAAACTTCCCGTTGTGCCAGACCTCACCGGCGATGCGAGGAGTATTCACGTCTTTGGCTTTACCGTCTTTGGGGAACATTATATATTCATACTCCTATCGGGATGATTCAAGAAAGGCGCAAGGGCGTACCCGTCCCTCTCATAACCCTCGGCGGCAGAAACGATGTTTTCGAGATGGCTGCTCCTCCTCGGCCAGCGCGCGGCCCATGACTTGCCCGAATAAGCCAAGATAGCGTAACGCGCGCCGCTTGGCAAGAAGAGCTAGATTTGGCGCCCGAGTTGCGTAGAAACAGTTTTGGGCAGACGGAGTTAGCATTTGCTTGACAAAGATTAGGCGGTGATTTAGCTTTTGGTCGCGAGAGCAGTTCACGGTTACATGCTCAAGTGACGGTGACCGCCGACTCATCGAGGCTCGTGCTTGCCGGGCAAACGCGCGCTGCGTGTCCGCGGTCCGGCTCCCTGCGCTCGGATTAGCCCAGCCTTTATTGCAAAAAGATGATCTTGAAACGTCTGTCCTATTGGTAACCACCTGGTTGTGGTCTGTTCAGAGATTAAGCCGGTTCGGCGAAACTCTCCCGCGATCCGAAAGTCGAGATAGATTGGGCCAGTTGGCTGAATGCTCTTAAGCGACGATGGGGAAGAGAAATGAACGAGAGCTACAAAGACACATTCCAGATGCAGCAACGCGACTTCGGGGCAACCACACCGCTTATCCGGCCTGGGACCGGCCCGATGACCGGCGGGCCGCCGCCCCCTCAGGAGCCGCCACAAGCTCCGCCACCGGGGTCGCGCCCGCCCTCGGCCCGCCGCGGCATCCCGCTCTGGGTCTGGCTCGTGATGGGCGGCGGCGGAGCGTTGATGCTCCTCGTCATCGGCATTGTCCTCTTCTTCTTCTTGCTCAATAGCCCGGGCTTTACGCTGGTCGTGATCGGGGCTCCGCCCGGTAGCACCGTCTACGTTGATAATGTGCGGCACGGAACCACCTCCGCCGACGGTTCGATTAAAGTGCAGGAATTGAAGGCGGGCAAGCGGGTTGTGCGCGTCTCGCATGATGGTTGCGAAGATTTCAATGCCACGGTAAGTGGTAAAGATGGCGTGCCGACGCGCCTCACCGCGCAGCTTTCTTGCGGGCCGGTCCCTGTGCCGACCCCGACAGCCTCCCAGAACGAGATTGATTACAACGGGCCGATGGTGCTCGTCGGGGCGGGCGAGTTCATCATGGGCGACGATAATCACAACGCGGACGAAAAACCAGCGCACAAGGTGACGCTGCCCGACTTCTATATCGACAAGTTCGAAGTGACAAACGAACAGTACAAGAAGTTCTGCGATGAGATGTACCGCCCCATCCCGACCAACCCGTGGTGGGATCCGCAGTATTTCAAGAGTCATCCCAAGTCGCCGGTGGTCGGCGTCAGTTGGGCTGACGCGGCGGCCTATGCGAAGTGGGCGGGCAAGCGCCTTCCAAAGGAGGAGGAGTGGGAGAAGGCCGCATCATGGGGGCCGAACGCGCAGGCGAAACGGCAGTGGCCGTGGGGCGATACGCCCGACCAGGGGCGGGCCAACCTCGACTCGACGGGCCACACCAAAGACGTCGGCCAGTATCCCAACGGCGCGAGCGCTTACGGGGCGCAGGACATGGCCGGGAACGTCGCCGAATGGGTTGACGCTTTCTATCAGCCGTATGAGGGCAATCAGGCGTCCAATCCCGATTTCGGCACAAAAAATCGCGTCGTGCGCGGCGGCAGCTACAGGAGTAAACTAGATGACGCGAGGACTCCACGCCGGCTCTATCATCCCCCGGAGCTTGATGAGAACGAGAAGAAAAATAGGGCCTACCTGATCGGCTTCCGGTGCGTGGTTTCCGCGGATGACGCGAAGCTTCAAGAGAAGTTGCTCGCACGTGCACAGTAGCAGTAGGTGTTGTTCAGTTATGGAGGAAGTAATATGCAATCCGGATCATTCAAATCTCGTTTAATCGCAGCCGCGGCAGGGGTCTTCCTTGCGCATGCCGCCGCTGGCGGTTGCGTGGCGCTAGCGCAGGGGGGCAACAGCTCACTGACCGATGACCGCCCCGTCACAATCGAGCGCAAGCAGAAGCCCCGCCGCGTCGCGCACGTTCGTAAGTCTCATCCGAGGGCTAAACCCCAGCCGGTCGAGCAAGTGCCGCTGCTCTCGCTCCAGTGGCGCGTTCTCAAACTGAGACAAGATGGCTCGCAGGAAGAGATCAACCCGATCGCCAAATTTTTCCCGGGGGATCTCCTGCGGCTGGCCGTCCGGACAAATCAGGACGGCTATCTCTACATCATTCACCAGAAGGGGAAGTATCTGGACGGGCAGATCATTTTCCCCGATTCGCGCATCAATGACGGGCAGAACTACGTGACCAGGAACCAGGAGTTTATCGTGCCGTCAAACTGCCCGACCGGCCCGAACCAGCCGCCATGTGCGCTCCCCGTACTCCCACCCGCGGGGCAAGAGTTTTTCACACTTATCTTCAGCCGCGATATGCTGCTTGATCTGCCGAACAAAGCTGCCGAGGCCGGCGGCGCGATCAAGCCGGAGGTTCTTCAGCAGTTGCTGCAGGGTTCGGGTCAAAAACTGGTACCGAGACCGGGGACCAGCCGCTACGCGCTGAAGATCATCAACGTTAATAACAAGGATAACGAAGAGATTATTTATCCGCTCATACTCAATAAGGGAGAGTAGCGCGGGAAGAGAGTAATGCCGCAGACGCGGGGATACGGAGAACGGTTTTTGCCGCCGCGTCCCCGCGTCTGCGGCGTCTGTGGCCTCGCGAGACTATGCCCAACGCGACACTCATTATTAATCAGCCCGGTCACGCCACCCGCGAGATCCAACTTTCCGACGGCGTCGTCTCAATCGGGCGCGCGCTCGACAATACCCTCTGCCTTGATGGCGACACGAACGTCTCACGTTACCACGCCGTCATCGAGGCGCGCGAGGACGGCTTCTGGCTAAGCGACCTCGGTAGCAGTAATGGCACTACCCTGAACGATACGCCGGTCGAATCCGAGCGCCGGTTGAAAGATGGCGACCTGATCTGCGTCGGCGGTGCGAGCACAATAGATGTTCTTTTGAATCAGACTCCTCCGCAGCTGAGCAAGGCGCCTGACGGCGCGGCTCACGGTCCTTTACCCGTCGAGCCTGCGACAGCGCCCGACGTTGCGGCAGCGGCGCCTCCGGTCCCGGTCCAGCCCGCGCCTGGCGGCCCCTCCCCGATATTGCTCATCGCCGGAGTAAGTACCGGGCTTCTGTTGACCGCCGTGGTGGCCATATTTCTGATCAGTAAATTTTCTAGCCCCTGTCAGGGAACAGTCCGCATTCTCAGCCCGCAAACCGGCAGTACGGTCCGCGGCCCGGTGCGGATTCACGTCGAAGCCGAAGGGACAAAGTGCATTGAGCGTGTTAGTTTTCAGCTCGACGGCAATGAGTTTGCCAGCGCCGAAGCGTCGCCGTATGATGTGATGCTCGACCCCGCAGCCGTCCCCGGCCTGAGCGGCGGCAATCACGTCTTGTCCGTATTGGTCGAAGATGAGGGCGGCAAGAAGAAGATTCAAGAAGAGACGGTTCTGCTCGCATTCGATACAGGGAGCAGCCCCAATTCTTCCAATGGTGCCGCGTCTACCAACCAGGCAACCGGGACGACAGACCAACAGGCGACCGATGCGCGTTCGACCTCGACCGTGACCACCATCGACATCAAGGACATGTGCAGCGGGCTCGCTAAACAGATCTCCGGCAAAAGCGATTACGTCTATGATCGCGAGTTCATACAGCAGGTGCAGACGCACACCGGTGAATACCTCGGCGGGGGCTTTTATAAGCGCGCGCAACCCTTTCGTGACGTGATAAACGATTCTTTTATTAACGAGCAGGGCTTGCCGCCTCCGCTCGGCTATGTGATGGCGATGAGCCGGAGCCAGTTTAATCTGGCGAAAAACAGGGCCCCATCCGCCGCCCCGGCAGCGGGCAGCGGCAGTGGTGAAGGGCTGTGGCAAGTGCCGTCATCGCTCGCACAGGGGGCCGGTTACATCGGGCGGTGCGGCTCTACGACGCTCGCCGACCCGGATCAAAAGTGTGCCGCGCTGGTGGCCTCCGCGTACATGAAGGCTTTGGTGGTGGACCTCTTCGCCGGAGACTTTCTGTATGCCGCCGCCTGCTTCGGCATGACACCTAAGGAGGCCGGGCAGTGGCGCGACGGGCTTCCCGCTGATCGCCGTGATTTCTGGAAAGTGATAAAATCAAGCGAGCAACGCGACCGCGTGGTGCGCTTTTTCGCCGCAGGCATTGTCGGCGAGAATCCACAAAAGTTTGGTCTGACCGGGGACAGACCGCTCTCCAACCTGTATCCGAAAAAATAGGTAATGTTCGATGTCAATCTCACAATCCGCTCCCCCGAAGGAACAAAAGAGGTTCGGCTGACAGTCCCGCGCCTGACCATCGGGCGCACCGACGAAGCCTCCCTGATGATCAACGACACGGGTCTATCACGCCTTCACGCCAGCATACATCGCGAAGGTGACCGCGTCTGGATTCTTGATGAAGCATCGACCAACGGCACTTACGTCAACGATGTGCCGGTGCCGCCGGTCGGTACGCCGCTCACCGACGGCGACGAGATTCTGATCGGCAACACGATCATTACGGTCAACTTTAACGAACGGGCGGCGACTCCTGAAGCGCCGCAGGCAGGGGCGGCCGCACCCACAGCACCTTCCGACAGCTCCTTGCCCTTACCGTACATTGCCGCGGTGGTCGGAGTCGTCGTCGTTCTGCTCGCGGCTGTCGGCATCGGTTCATATGCGTCAAGGAGCCCCGACGCAGGCAACGATAACGACCGGCCCATCGTGCGAGACGGGCGGCACGGGGGCAACACGCCTCGCCCGCCTTCGCCGCGCCCGACGCCCACACCGGAAGCTACGCCTTCGCCCGAGCCCACCACGTCTACGGAGCTAGACAACGGGTCGGCTAAACCAGCGGTCACACCGGGAAAGCGCTACCAGGCGATGACGCCGCAGGAGCAAAGGAAATTCGTGGCTGACGAGGCACAGCATGTGGCGCGTATGATCGGCAACCGTGAAGGCTTCGCCCTCACCGATGATGTGGTGAGTAAAATCAAAATTTATGTTGATGCTTATGCGAGGCGCCTAAATAGCCCGAGGCCAAGCGGCGGCTGTAATATGAGGCACGACCTGCGCACGCTTCTGGAGCGCGCTCGTGGCCACGCCCCCTATGTTGTTAAGTCATTCAACGAAAAGGGGCTTGCGCCGGCGGTTGGTCTCTACCTGGCGATGATCGAATCGGAGTATTGCCAGTGCCTCTCGAGCGGCACAGGCGCCAAGGGAATGTTTCAGTTTGTCGGCACCACTGCGAGAAAGTATGGTGTGAAAGACGTCTCACAGCCGAGCACCGACCCGCGACCTGATGATCGCTGTAAGGTCGAGATCATGGCGCCCATTGCCGCCGAGTATATGAAGAACCTGATTACGATGTTCGGCGTCGGCCCCTTGAGTGTTCCGCTGGCGGTTGCCAGCTACAATGAGGGCGAGGGCGGTATCAGTGGCAATCTGAATAAGGCTCTGGAGCTGGCTCATACTTCGGCGAACCCGGAACGGAGCTTCTGGACGCTAGTCGCCAACGCGGACAGGATGAGCGATCAATTCCAAAGGGAGAACATCAAATATGTGCCAAAGTTCTTTGGCGCAGCCATCGTTGGCGAGAACCCGCGTGTTTTTGGCGTCGAGATGCAGCCGCTCTCGTCCTACACGCAATAACAAGAGCGATCTGATATGGGTATCAGTTGGCCCACGACAAACACCGAGCTTGATGTAATGCAGTCCGAAGTCACGCTCACAGTCATTGATGAAAGAGGGCGCGAGCGCCGCGTCCAAGTTGGGTCAAGACGCTTTACCATCGGGCGCATTCCGGACAACGACCTCATGATCGAGGATTCGAGCCTGTCGCGCCGCCACGCCGTGATCGAGAGCTTTGACGGCGCGTGGCAGATTTCCGACTGCGGCTCGCAGAACGGCACGTTCGTTAACGGCGTGCCGGTCGCCGGCGCGGTCGAGTTGCACGACGGCGACGTTATCACGCTGGGCGCGGCCAACGACATCACAGTCAATGTGCGACCTTACGGTACAGACTCTCGGGCGGTCGATAGCCAGATGCCGCTCCATAGCGCACCCTCTGCGGTCTTCTCTTCACAGCCCGCCGCGGCCTACGTTCAGGACAACGCCTCTTCAACAACCGCTTCAGCTACCGGCACGACGCCGCCCTGGCTCAACCCTCATGTGATCGCCCCAGTTGCGGCCGTCCTCATCTTGCTTGTCGCAGGCTTCCTGGTGGCGATCTCGAAGCGAAGCGGCGCGCAGTCCGAAGATGAGGGAAGAGAACGCAATGCAGCTATGAAACAGCGGTCTAATACAGAGCGTAGTAATGGCAATGCGGCCGTCGATAATCTAAATACTCAGCGTAGGCCGTCAATTGAACCGGGACCTGGTAGCCTGCCGGGTGTTGATCCAAGCCCTGGCAGCACCCCCGATGCGGGCGCGGATGAGCTTGATCTGATCGAGAAATACGCGCTGGCCGTAATGCGCAGTATCGCCAAAAATGACCCCGATCCGTCGCTCAAGCGAAAGGCTGTCAGCGCTGTTAATGAAAGGGTTAAAAGGTATCAGGGGTCATCCGCCTTGCATGACGCGCTGCGCGCCGCCAAGCGCGGCGCGGCCCTACTTGCCGTGACCGCAAAAGCTAACGGGGTCAAACCCTCGCTGGTCGTCTTCGCGACGCTGGCGAGAATGGATCAGGACGGCGAGCGCGGTGATGTGGTGCAAAGCGGGCAGCGCATGGCGTCCATTCTGGAGAAGATGCGCGTGATATTCGGCGATGAGCTGGCCAATGACAATCTGCTCGCCGTCGCCGCCCTTGATGATGGAGGTGTTGAGCTGCGAAACAGGTTCCTGGCGCTCTCAAGGAAACACCCTGAGAGTCCGGCGATGATTCGGGATGTCTGGTACTTACACGAGCAGCAGACCCTCAGTGACCGGGCTTACGATCTGGTGCTGCGCTTTCTCGCCATCGGCGTCATCGCTCAAGACCCGCACAAGTACGGTGTGGACGCCGAACCGCTCACGCTCGATAAATGATAGGTTGCCGAAAAATCGGCCAAAATATGGCCGGCGCGGGGTGTCAAATCTGTCACGCGATGGATTTCCCCGCACTTCTTTGTAAAGAGTCTGCGATTGAATATTGACAAATGGCGAAGCAAAGACCAAAATCAAGGTGCTTCATTTGGAAACTCGGTCGTATTGAGTCAAAAATTGACCCTTCCGTGCCATCTGTGGCGTTCCATCTGACAGTCAGACGCTGTGCTTCCAATTGTAACAGCCTTTATCTCGCTCTTCGGTCAGATGCAGAGCGGTGGTCAGGCAATCCTAAATCGCAACTGTCGACGTGAAATGCGGCCCAAAGCGACGACAATGTTTTCAATAAAAGCAGCCGGATGGGGGACGTTAGTGAGCTTATGAGCCGGTACCGCAAAATCGTGTGGAACGAGGGAATGCTTCTGTCCCCGCACCATTTTCAACAGTGGGACAACTACTACGAAGCGCTGCTTAATTCACGGCTCAACTCGCTCCTGCCTTATGAGTGGGGCATCCTCGACCTGCAGGTGAACCGGGAATCGATTGCTAACGGCTCCTTTGACCTGATACGGTGTCGCGCGATTCTGCCCGACGGACTGCTTATTGATGCCCCGCAGACCGACCCGGCGCCCGATCCGCGCCCGGTTGAAGGCCACTTTGACCCGGACGCCGAGCGTCTCGATGTGCATCTTGCGATCCCGGCTAAGCGGGCGGGCGCGGCCAACTTCCAGGCCAACGGCAGCGCCTCCTCGCAGATGGTCCGTTATGGGCAGGAAGCGGCCCTCGTGCCGGACGAGACGACCGGCGAGAACGAGCAGCAGATCGCCTTCGCGCGCAGCAACCTTCGGATCCTATTTGCGGACGAGCTGCGCGACGGCTACAGCTCAATAAAAATTGCTGAGCTCACGCGCACCGCGACGGGCCAGCTCGCACTCTCTGAAAATTTCATTCCGCCGGCGCTCAACACCTCGGCGTCGGCGTGGCTCGTCAACATGCTGCGCCAGATCGTCGAGATACTGATCACCAAGAGCAGCTCGCTCGGGGAGCAGCGGCGGCAACGCACGGCTTCGCTGGCCGACTTTACGACGTCTGAAGTCGCGGTCTTCTGGCTGCTTCATAGCGTGAACTCGTCAATCCCGCGATTGGCCCATCTTTTCCGCACGCGCGTCGTTCATCCCGAGCGCTTGTATACTGAGATGATCGAACTCGCCGGAAAGCTAATGACCTTTACCACCGACCGTCATCCCAAAGACATTGTGCGCTACGACCACACCGATCTTTACGGGACGTTCAGTCAGCTTTCGACCGAGATCCGGGACCTGCTCGAACTGGTGATTCCGACGCGTTGCGTCCCGATACCGCTGGAAAAGACGCGCGAATCGCTCTATGTAGGTCGTGTGCAGGATGACCGTTTGCTTCAGGAAGCAGGTTTTTATTTGGGTGTGCGCGCGCAGGTCCCTGAAAGCCAGTTGATTGAGCGCGTGCCGCGGGTTATTAAGGTGGCCTCGCGCGATACGATCGATGTGGTCATCGGCTCGGCGCTGCCTGGCGTGACCTTAAGGCACGCTTCGCCGCCGCCCGCGCCGATCCCGACGCGCGTTGGTTTTCACTATTTCGGCCTTGATAGCGCCGGGATGTTCTGGGACCGAATTCGTGGCTCGAAATCCCTGGCCGTCTATGTGCCCGAAGAGTTTGCCGACGAAAAGGTCGAGATGTACGCCGTCAAACCCTAACCCTTGATCGGCGGTCTGAAATATCAGATCTGAGATCGCCGGTCGCAAATTGTTGAGAATATGTCGAGCGCAATCGCCGAACAACCATCGACCCTGGCACGCCGCCGCACGCGCGCGAGCAATGATCTTGTCAGCCTGGCAGGGCCGGTGCTCGAACTGATATTGAAAGTGCAGGCCGGCCTCGTCGCCCCGTCGAACACGCTCCGCCCGACGGTCGAGCGCCTGCTCGACGAGATGGAGCAGCGCGGCACGACGCTCAGGTTCAATCCCGATCATGTCAGCGCCGCCAAGTTTGCGCTGGCGTCATTCGTTGACGAGACGGTGCTGACGGCCGACTTCCCGCTGCGCGAAGAGTGGGAAAAATATCCGCTGCAGCTTAAATATTTTGGCGAACACCTGGCGGGCGTAAAATTCTTCGACCGCCTCGACGCTTTGCTCAAAGAGCCGGAAGCGAATGCTGATGTCATCGAAGTCTATTACGTGTGCATGCTGCTCGGTTACAAGGGCAAATACAAGGTCTATATGGAAGAGCAGCTGAAGGGTGTGATTCAAAACACGGCCGAGCACCTGCGCCGCGTCCAGCGCCTGCACGAGGGCGAATTATCGCCGCACTGGAGGGTTAACGACCAGCCCCAGCCGCGGGTTGATCCGGGCATCCCGCTGTGGATGAAGATCGGCAGCGGCGCAGTTGTCGCCTTAGTGATCCTGATCTTTATGGTCCTGAAGTTTCTGCTCAGTGCCGATCTTAATTCGGCGAAAGAGCAGTTATTACGTTAATCATCCGTGACTGGCCGCAAGGAGTTTGCTGCTCTCGTTAATTGGAAGTTGAACACTGACCGGTGAACGCTTGATCACTCTTCAATAGCTTCGCAAAAGAATCTCAAGCTGGAACGGGAGCTAGCCCCCGAAGCGACCTATGTCCTGGCAAGGCGATCAACTCAAATCAATGCTTGGCGTTACAGGCCTCGTATCGCTATACGGCATTACAAGCATCGGCCTGTGGTACCTCGGCCCGTCCTTCGGCCTCGGCACGATCTCCGTGATTGTGCTCATTGCGCTCATCCTGTTGACGTGGCCGATCGCGGTCCTCATCGGCCACTACCGCAGGAAAAGCGCTGAGAAAAAGGGCGCATCACCTCCGCCAGCCAAAGAAGCCAAGGCTGCCCGGGCGGCGCGCTCTGGCGGAAAAGGCGCGGCGGCGGTTCCGTCCCGCACCTATGAGGAGCTCTCACGCGGCGCGGAAGAGGCCGTGCAGTGGCTGCGCAGCACACGGCTCGGCGGTGCGAAGGCGGGCGATGCGGTCTACGCGCTGCCGTGGTTTCTCATCGCCGGCCCGCCCGCGAGCGGCAAAACTTCGCTGCTGCTCTCATCGGGCCTCGAATTTCAGACGCTGCCGAGCCAGCGCCGCGCCGAACAGCACATTGTGCGCCCGACGCGCAGTTGCGAGTGGCGCATCACGGACTCGGCCGTGCTGCTCGACACGGCGGGTCGCTACCAGAATGAAAGCCCGGATCGCGATGAGTGGACCGCGCTCGCCGAAACGATCAGGAAATATCGTGCGGAGCGACCGCTCGATGGCCTTCTGGTCGCCGTCAGCGCCGAGCGTGTGATCCGCTTGAGCGAGACGGAGATCGAGCAGCAGGCCAAGGTCCTACGCGCGCGACTCGACGAACTCATGCAGCAGGTCCGGGCGCGGTTTCCTGTTTATCTTGTCTTTACCCACGCCGATTCCATCGAAGGCTTCAAAGAATTTTTCGCCGCTTCCAACCAGGAGCCGCGCTCGCAGGTGTGGGGCACGACGATCCCGCTCGAAAAGTCTTTGAACGCGCACGCCCTTTTCGACGGCGAGTTTGACCTGCTCTACGACGCCTTGATGCGCCGGCGCCTGGTGCGACTCGGCCAGCCCGCTCCGCCCGCGCGCCAGCTTAATATTTTCGATTTCCCGCTCCGCTTTGGCGAGGCGCGCAGTAAACTCGGCCTGTTTACTTCGAGCCTTTTCAGGCCCAACCCGTTCAGCGAAAGTCCGCTCCTGCGCGGCTTCTATTTCACCGCTAATGTCGTCAACGGCGCCGCCGCGCCGCCGCCATCACCGTCGAAGCAGGGCGCCACCACGCTTCTCAAAGATGGCGGCGAACAGGCCGTGCGGGCCGTCGGCGACGGCTATTTCGCGGGCAGATTTTTCAAGGAAGTTTTGCTGCGCGACAAAGACCTGGCGGCTTCGTTTCAGGCGAGCCAGAAGCGCCCGTCACGATTGCGCTACGCCTTGCCCGTCGCGGCCGCCCTCGTCTTGTTTGCGCTCACGGCGGTGCTGATAGCCTCATTCATTTTTAACAAGAGGCTCATCGCCGAAGCGGTTGAGCGCGGCTCGCATGTGGATGAGATCACACGCGCCGATGTCGGCAAAGATCCGGCCAGGAAGGACTCAGTAAACACGCTTGTCGAGCTTCAAGCCGTCGACCAATTGCGCGAGACGTTAGACCAATTGGACGAATATGACCGCAAGGGGCCGCCGCTCTACATGCGGT
Source organism: uncultured Blastocatellaceae bacterium (assembly GCA_964383905.1). Classification (GTDB taxonomy): domain Bacteria; phylum Acidobacteriota; class Blastocatellia; order Pyrinomonadales; family Pyrinomonadaceae; genus CAYLJO01. The sequence continues at coordinate 25,869 of CAYLJO010000010.1, read as the reverse complement.
TCGGGCTTTATTCCGGTAATACTATCAATCCGCCACTGCGCGCAATCTACTTCGATTCAATCGAGCAGCGTTTCAAAAAGCCGACCGTTGCCCTGCTGGAGCGCGACCTGAGGGCTTTCGCGTCCGGAGCGCCGGCGGCAGGTGCCAGCCCGTCACCTTCTTCAACCGGCCCGCAAAGTTCCGCGGCGGCATCCGAGGATGTATTGGGGCGCAATTATGATCTACTGAAGGCCTACCTGATGCTGGCCGACGCGAGCAAAGTCGAGCCGACCTTTCTGGCCGGCCAGTTGGCCGATTACTGGAAAAGGTCTTCGCCGCCCGACATGGAGATCATCTCCCACCAGCAGCTCGAATTCTTCGCCAGGCAGATGAGCAGCGAGGACGCGCCGCACATCAAGGTTGATGACAGGCTCGTCGCCGAAGCGCGCCGCAAGCTCGTGGCGTATCCGGCCGTCAACCGCTTTTACAAGCGCGTCACAACCGAGATTAACGCGAAGGCCACCCCCGTCAATCTTGACAGTATCCTCGAAGGGCGCGGCATCGGTGTGCTCGACAGTTCCTACACCGTGCCCGGCAGTTTCACCATCGAGGGCTACCGTGATCACATGCGCGAGGCCTTTGATTCGGCCGCCGCGGAAATCAGCAAAGACGATTGGGTGATGGGCGCGCAGGCGACCGCCTCGAAAGACCAGGGCGCCGATGTCGGCAAGCTCCAGAACATGTACTTCCGCGACTATGCCGACCAGTGGGACAAATTTATTAAGGGCATCCGGGTGCGCGACTTTAAGTCGAAGGATGATGCGGTCGAGAAATTGAAGGTGCTTTCGGGTAACGACTCGCCGCTTGAGCGCGTCATCCAGACGGTCGAGCGCCACACCAATCTCTCAGCCCCACGGAAGAGCAGCGGTATCATCGGTTGGACCATCGGCTGGATCAAAAGCTGGTTCCAGAGTAGTAGCAGCGAACAAACGGGGGGCGGCTCGGTCGTCGAAAGAGAGTTCCGCCCGCTCTTCCAGTTTGCTTCCGCCGACGCCAAGAAGGAGAGCACCCCGGCGTCGCAGTACCGTAAGGAGCTGAGGGGCGTCAAAGATGCGCTCGAGCTACAGACGAACGAACAACTGACCCGGACCTCCGAATCGCTGTTGACGGGCAAAGACGATCTCGGGCTGCAGAAGGCCGAGCAGAACATCTCGAATCTTCTGGAAGGCTTCAAGGCGACGGCGGGCGCGGCGGACGCCGCCGCCTTGCTCAAGCAGCCGCTCGATAATTTGCGCCGGCTGCTCTACGGCCGCGGTATTGAGCAGATCGAGAAGACCTGGCGTGACCAGGTTTATCCGCGAGCCAAATCGCTTGAATCAGGCTTCCCGTTCACCGACGCGGGCGAGTCGTCGGTCTCTGACCTCTCGCGCTTCCTGAACCCGGTCAACGGTCAGTTCACGAGCTTCTTCAAGGATCAGCTCGCTCAGTCATTCGAGGACGCGCAGGGTCAGTGGAGACTGAAAGAGTCAGGCGCCGTCAAGTTCTCGGACGATTTCGTCAAATACCTGAACAGCGCGCGGCAATTGCGTGAAGCGCTCTTTCCCAACGGCGGGCAGCAGCCGGAGGTGGGTTACGAGTTAATTCTTCAACCGGTTAAGGATACGGACATCACCGTCGAGATTGACGGCACGCGGGTCGAGACACGCGGCACCGAGCAGCAGTCGGCGAAGTTCACTTGGCCGGCCCGCAGCGGCGCGTCGGGCGCCAAGATCACGGTCATGCAAGGCAGCGCCCAGCCGGCGGAAAAGCCTTTTCTCGGAGAATGGGGCCTGTTCAGGATGTTTGAGGCTGGTGGCGCTAACAAGAGTGGCGACAACCAGTTCGCGCTCTCCTGGAACGTCGGTTCGGTGACGGTGAGCGCGACCTTGCGCCCGTCGAGCGCGAATAACCCGTTCCAGCGAAGTCTATTTAAGTCTATGCACGCCCCACAAACTCTGCAAAAGTGACGGGCGGCGCACGTCAAGAAAGGATGAAGGACAGTTTATGACGCAGGCCAAAGCGCTGTTTGACGCGGGCGAGCTTGGGCGAGCCGTCGAAGAACTCCTGCGCGAAGTGAAGGCAAACCCTGCCGACACGACTCGTCGCACATTTCTCTTTGAGTTGCTTTGCTTTACGGGCGATTGGGATCGGGCCGAAAAACAGCTCGACGTGATCGGCCACCAGAGCGCGAAAGCGGAGATCGGTGTGCAGGTCTACCGTAATAATATCAAGGCCGAGCGCGACCGCCGCCGTCTTTTCTCCGACGGCCTGCAGCCGCATTTTCTATCCGAGCCGCCCGCTTACGTCGACCTTCACCTCGCCGCGATCAACCGCCTGCGCGAAGGCAGCCCGGCCGAAGCGCGTGAGACCCTTGACCGTGCGGAAGAGGAGCGGCCCGCGCGCTCGGGCAAGCTCAACGGCCGCGAGTTTCAAGACTTTAGAGATTTTGACGATGTGGTCGGCCCGGTGCTCGAACTGATCGTCCAGGATAAGTACACGTGGCTCCCTTTCGAGCAGATCAAACGGCTCGAAATTGCCCCGCCCAAGCAACTGCGCGATCTGGTGTGGACCGCGGCGCGCGTCGAATCGGTCGATCAAACAATGGGCGAGGTCTTTGTGCCTGTCCTGTACGCGGGCTCATCCGAGCACCCGAATGATCAAGTCAAGCTCGGCCGGATGACTGACTGGAAAGAGGTGGGCGCAGAACTCTACAGGGCGGCCGGGCTAAGACTGTTCCTCGTCGACGATGAGGATAAGCCGGTCTTCGAGGCGCGCCGGGTTGAATTCGGTCCGATCTCCATTAGCGACCAGACGCAGGCGCCACCGTCCTAACGTCTGAACCACATCGTCAAGGTAATGGAGCAAAGTTTTCGGGAAGGAGAGGATCTTTAATGTCGTCAGTGATGGAAGCGGTTTCTCAAGGGCCGGTGGCCAATGTGGCGGACGTTGAAACGCTGCTCGCGCCGATTCCCGGCGAAAACCCTGCTGGCGAGAGCATGCAGTACGCGGGGCTGTACGACGAGATACGCGAAGCCCGCCGCGCCGAGGACAACCTCGCACAGGGTGACTGGCAGCGCGAGTCGAAAGTCGCCGACTGGGACACGGTGGAGAGCCTGGCGACCGACGCGCTCGCCAAGCGGACTAAGGATTTACAGGTCTGCGCGTGGCTCGCCGAGTCGCTCACCAAGCTTCACGGCTTTGCGGGCCTGCGCGACGGCCTGAGACTCATGCGCGGCTTGCACGAGCAGTTCTGGGAGAGCGTCTATCCGGAGATTGATGAAGGCGACCTGGAAGGGCGCGCCAATGCCCTGTCGTGGATGGACGGCCAGCTCTCGATTGCGGTTAAAGAGGTGCCGATCACAAAAAGCCCGGCCGGCGATCAGTACAGTTACCTCGATTGGGAACAGTCAAGGCAGCTTGATATCCCCGAAAACATCGACTCGGCCGACCCGGAAGCGCAAGCGCGTGCCGGCGAGATCAGGCAGCGCGCCGCCGAAGAGGGCAAGATTACGAGCGAGGAGTGGCGCAAAGCGAAGAACGCGACGCGCCGCGCTTTCTACGAAGAGATCTACTCGCTGCTCAACGAGTGTTGGGATGAGTTTCACGCGCTCGACCGCGTGATAGATGAAAAGTTTGGACGGCAGACGCCGGGCCTCGGCGCGCTCAAAAAAGGGCTCGACGAGGTTCGCACATTGGTCGAAAAGCTCGTTAAAGAGAAACGCATCGCCGAGCCGGACCCGGTCACCGCCGACGGCGAGGAGGCGGCTGCCACGGCCGAATCAACGGATGGGCAGGGTGCCGTGGTGCGCGCCATCGGCGGACCTGTCGGGACGCGGGCCGATGCACTCAGACGGCTGGCCGAGGTCGCAGATTTTTTCCAGAAGACCGAGCCGCATAGCCCCGTCTCTTATCTGGTGCAGCGCGCTATCAAGTGGGGCCAGATGCCGCTTGAGATGTGGCTTCAGGATGTGATAAAGGACACCACAGTGCTCAGCCATTTGCGCGAAACCCTTGGCCTCGGAACATCTTCGGACGGCAGTACTGGTGGCAGTACTGAAGGATACTAACCCTATATACATGCGGTCAGCCTCTCAGCTTTCAGCAATCAATCGGAAAGCTTAAGACTGATCGTTGAATGCTCATAAAGAAAGGATTGACCCGTATGCCTAAAAAGGAGAGTACACAACATAAACTCGACCGCGTGCGCTCGCCGCGCGTGCATTTAACCTATGACGTCGAGATCGGCGACGCGATTGAATTGAAGGAGCTGCCATTCGTGGTCGGCGTGCTGGGCGATTTCTCCGGCAAGCCGGACCAGCCGCTGCCGAAGGTCAAGGACCGCAAGTTGATCGAGATCGACCGCGACAATTTCGACCAGGTGCTGGCCGCGATGAAGCCGCGTCTCGCTTATCGTGTTGATAATAAGCTCACCGGCGACGACAGCAAGATGGCCGTCGAGCTGCGATTCAGCAGCATCCAGGATTTCGAGCCCGATCAGGTCGTGCAGCAGGTCGAGCCGTTGCGCCAGCTTGTTGAAGCACGCAAGCGTCTCTCCGATCTGCTCTCGAAGATGGATGGCAACGACCGTTTGGAGGAACTGCTTCAGGAAGTGCTTAAGAACAGCGGCGCGCAGAAGCAGCTCAGCGCGGAGCTGGGGCTCGACGCGTCCGCGACAAATGGCGGCGAGGCGAAGGAGGAGTCAAATGAGTAAGAACATGGAACAAAAGACCGAATCGGTCGTCACCGAGCAGCAGCAGGCCGAAGGCAGCCTGCTGACAAAGATACTTGAGGAGGGGCGGCTGGCGCGCAACGAGGTCCAGGAGCAACAGGCGCGCGACCTGCTCTCGGAATTTGTCCAGCAGGTGATGAAGGGCCAGGTGGTCGTCTCTAAAGACATGGAGTCGTCCATTAACGCCCGCATCGCGCAGATCGACAAGCTCCTCACCGCACAGCTCAACGAAGTCATGCACCACGAGGATTTCCAGAAGCTGGAGGGGTCGTGGCGCGGCCTGCATCACCTGGTCATGAACAGCGAGACCGGCACGATGCTCAAGATCCGCGTCCTGAATGTGTCGAAAAAAGATCTCTTGAAAGACATGGAGCGCGCCAGCGAGTTTGACCAGTCCGCCCTCTTCAAGAAGGTTTACGAGGAAGAGTTTGGCACGTTCGGCGGCGCCCCCTTCGGCGCCCTGATCGGCGACTACGAGTTCAGCAACCACCCGCAGGACCTGTCGCTGCTCGAGAAAATCTCGAACGTGGCGGCCGCCGCCAACGCCCCCTTCTTCTCTTCGGCGTCGGCGCAGATGTTCGGCTGGGACAGCTTCACGGAATTGACCGAGGTGCGCGACCTGGCCAAAATCTTCGACCGCACGGAATTCGCCAAGTGGCGCTCGTTCCGCGAGTCGGAAGATTCGCGCTACGTCGGCCTGTGCCTGCCGCACACGCTGATGCGATTACCCTACGGCGCGGAGACCGTGCCGACCGAGACCTTCCACTTCGAAGAGGACGTGGACGGCAAAGACCACAAGAAATACCTATGGGGCAACGCCGCCTACTCGATGGGCACGCGGCTGACGGAGGCTTTCGCCAAGTATCAATGGTGCGCGGCGATCCGCGGCGTCGAAGGCGGCGGGCTGGTACAAGGGCTGCCCACGCACACCTTCAAAACGGACGAGGGCGATGTGGCGCTCAAGTGCCCGACCGAGATCTCGATCACCGACCGCCGCGAGAAAGAGTTCTCCGACCTCGGGTTCATCCCGCTCGTCCACTGCAAGAATACCGATTACGCCGCGTTCTTCGCCGCGCAATCCTGCCAGAAGGCCAAGAAGTATGATAAGGATGAGGCCAACGCCAACGCCCGGCTCTCCACGCAGTTGCCGTACATTATGGCCGTCTCGCGGTTTGCGCACTACCTCAAGGTGATGATGCGTGACAAGATCGGCAGTTTTATGTCCCGCACGGATTGCGAGCGCTTCCTCAACCAGTGGATACAGAACTATGTCACGCCGGATGATAACGCGTCGGCGGAGACCAAAGCGCAATACCCGTTGCGCGAGGCCCGCATCGACGTCGCCGAAGTCCCCGGCAAGCCCGGGGTTTATAAGGCCGTGGCGTTTATGAGGCCGCACTTCCAGCTCGACGAATTGTCGGTCTCTTTGCGGTTGGTGGCCGAGCTGCCGAAGTCTGCCAGAGGGTAGGTTTGAACAAAAAGCGCAGACCACAACTTGACGGGAACCCCGGTTGCGTTGCTGATCCGTACGCAATTTTTGGTGCTGCGCCCGTCTATTTCTCAACATAGGAAGCGGCCTAAACAAAATGGTTTGCTTCTGTTTCAATTAACGGAAGGAGAAAAAATGGCTCAGGTTGACTATTTTCTGAAGATCGATGGCATCCCCGGGGAAAGTAGCGATGCCAAGCATAAGGATGAGATCCACGTCGAATCCTGGTCGTGGGGAGCAACAAACGGCGGGAGCTTTGCTCATGACGGCGGTGGTGGGGCGGGCAAAGTGGCGATGAATGATTTTCACTTCGTCATGAAAGTGAACAAGGCCACCCCGAAGCTCATGCTTGCTTGTGCCCAAGGCACCCACATCAAGGAAGCTACCTTGACCTGCCGCAAAGCTGGTAAAGAGCAGCAGGAGTACCTGAAGGTCAAGTTCTCGGATCTGCTCGTCTCTTCTTACCAGACCGGCGGCTCTGGTGGCGAGGTTATCCCCCTGGATCAGATCTCGCTCAATTTCGCCAAGATCGAGGTCGAATACAAGCCGCAAGACGCGAAGGGCGGGCTCGGTGGTGCGATCAAGGCCCACTATGACCTGAAAGCGAACAAAGGTGGTTAATAATTTGTTCCACCGCCTGCATCATCGGATGAAAGCGGGAGAATATTTCTCAAACCAGTAAACTCATGAAGCGGTGTGGCGCTTCAGTGCTCATCCTCGCAATATCAGCAAGGCGGAGCGCCCACACTCTTCTTTTGACCTGCGATCTCTTCTTCGCAGCAGCTTACACATCAGCGTTTCAAACGACCGAAGATGCCGCGAACCGATAATGAAGTCCGCATTACACTGTCAGTTCTCGACCGGTTGATTGATTACGAACCGGAGGTGTCGCGCGAGCCGCCCGCGTCTCGCACGAAAAGCCTGCGCCAGCTAAAGCAAGCGGTTAAACGCGACCTCGAATGGCTCTTAAACACGCGGCAGGTCGCCGGCGAACTGCCGTCTGGTTTGAAAGAAGTGAATAATTCCCTGGCCGCTTACGGGCTGCCAGACTTTTCCAACATCAGTATCAAAAACCAGGGGGACCGAAATCGGATGTGCCGCGCGCTCGAATCAGTAATCGAGATCTTCGAGCCGCGCCTGACCGACGTGGTCATCACACTCGAACCCGAGCGCAGCATCGAGCGTGTGCTGCGTTTCCGCATCGACGCGCGCCTCATCGTTGATCCCGCGCCGGAGCCCGTGACGTTCGATACGGTCTTGCATCTGCACAGTGGCCGGTACAATGTTGAGGGGGATTGATGCGCGACGAACTGCTTGGGTATTACGAACGTGAGCTTGCTTTCCTGCGCCAGACGGGCGCGGAGTTCGCGCAAAAGTATCCGAAGGTCGCCGGCCGGCTCTCGCTTGAGGCCGATAAGTGCGAAGACCCGCACGTCGAGCGGATGATTGAGGCCTTCGCCTTCCTTGCCGGTCGCACGCGCCTGAAAATTGATGATGAATTTCCCGAGATCACGGAAGCCTTCCTCAACGTCCTTTACCCCCACTACCTTGCGCCAATACCTTCGATGGCGATTGCGCAGTTCTCCGTCGAGCAGGGCAATCTCACGTCGGGCCACCTCATTCCACGCCGGACCAATCTTCACTCGCGGCCCATTCAAGGCACACCGTGCCGGTTCCGCACCTGCTACCCGGTAATGCTGTGGCCGGTTGAGGTCGCTTCGGCCGCGCTCGAATCGCTCGACCCGGTCGACCGGCGCGGCAAGTGGACTGAGGCGGTTATTAGGTTGAGCATCCGGTGCCCGGAAGGCGTGCCGCTCTCCGAGTTGCGGACCGGCGAGCAGATGCGCCAGATAGAGAGCCTGCGGTTTTATCTCAACGGCGTGCCGCAGCTCACCTATCCGCTCTATGAGATGATCTTCAACAACGCGACGCGCGTTGAGCTGCGCGCGAGCGGGGTGAAAGGCAAAAAAGCGCCCCCGGCCGTTGTGCTCCCGCCGGGCGCGCTCAAACCCGTCGGCTTCGATACGGATGAAGCGATGCTACACTATACGGCGCGCTCATTCGTCGGTTATAGGCTGCTGACGGAATATTTCGCATTCCCCGATAAGTTCCTCTTCTTCGACGTGACGGGGCTGGAACAGGCCGCGCGCGCGGGCTTCCGTGACCGCTTCGAGATCTTGATCTACCTGCGCGATGTCGCACCGCCGCGCGCCCCCGTTGACGCTAACGCGTTCCAGCTCAGGTGCACGCCGATCATCAACTTGTTCGAAGAGATCGCGGAGCCGATTTTGCTCACCGGACGGCAGCATGAATATCACGTCATCCCTGACGTGGGCCGGCCCCTCGCGACCGAAGTTTATTCAGTCGAGGAAGTGACGGCGACCGACCCGCAACTCCATCAGTCACGCCATTTCCAGCCCTTTTATTCGTTCCGGCACACTTACGAGCGCGATCAGGACCGTACCTTCTGGTATGCGACCCGTCGCCAATCACAGAGGGCCGAAGACCCGGGCACAGAGGTCTACCTGTCCCTTGTCGATCTTGAATTCAACCCGCACGCGCCCCCCGGCGAGATGATCACGGTGCACGTGACCTGCACCAACCGCGACCTGCCGGGAAAGCTCCCGTTCGGCGGGCGCGAGGGCGACCTGGAGGTCGAGGGCGCCGCGCCGCTCTCGCGCTTGCGCTGCCTGACGAAGCCGACCGCCACGCTGCGGTCGCCGCTCCGCCGGGCGATGCAGTGGCGACTGATCTCCCACCTGACGCTCAATCACCTCTCGCTCGTCCAGCGCGCGGGAGACGGTGCGCCCGAAGCGCTGCAGGAAATTTTGTACCTCTATGACTTTCTCGATTCGGCTTTCACCCGTAAACAGATCATGGGCATCAGCAACGTGACGAGCCGCCGGGTCGTCAGGCAGACGGGCTCGCGCATCGGCGCCGGGCTGGTGCGCGGGATTGAAACCACCATCGAGTTCGACGAAGAACAGTATGTCGGCAGCGGCGTCTTCCTGTTCGCTTCCGTGCTCGAAAAATTTCTCGGTCTGTATGTTTCGCTGAACTCTTTCAACCAGCTGGTCGCCAGGACCAAACAACGCGAAGGATATTTGAAACGATGGCCGCCGCGAGCGGGAGAACAGATCCTCCTCTAGCACAAACCCTCTTCGACGAGCCGTACCGCTTTGACTTCTTTCAGGCGGTGCGCCTGCTCGAACGGATTTACCCGGAGCGCCAGCCGGTCGGGCTCGACGTTGATCCTGCGCGCGAGGTGGTGCACTTCCGCACGCGCCTCTCGCTCGCATTCCCGCCCAGCCAGATCTACGGCATTAAGCGTAACGGCGTGGAAGATGAAGGGCCGCCGGAAATGACCGTGGCCTTCATGGGGCTGACGGGCCCGCTCGGTGTCCTCCCACACCATTACACCGAGCTGTTGATGGAACGGACGCGCTATAAAGATACGGCGCTGTGGGAGTTCCTCGATCTTTTCAGCCACCGGATGGTGTCACTCTTCTACCGCGCGTGGGAAAAGTACCGGTTCGCCATCGCCTACGAGCGCAGCCGGCAGGACCGCTTCACGGAATACCTGTTTGACATCGTCGGCATGGGCACCGGCGGCCTGCGCGGCGAGCACCTGCACATCCCGGATCAGGGCCTGCTGCTCTACGGCGGACTGATCGCCCAGCGGCCGCATTCGGCCAGCGCCGTTGAAGCGGTCCTGGGCGATTATTTCGGAGCGCCCGCACGGATGCAGCAGTTCGCCGGCCAGTGGCTCAAACTTGAGGAGGAAGACCTTACGCGCCTCGGCACGGCTAACCATCAGCTCGGCATTAGTACGATCGCCGGCACGCGCGTCTGGGATGACCAGTCGAAGTTTCGCATGAAATTCGGCCCGCTGACTTTTGAAAAGTTTAAGGCTTTTCTCCCCGTCGGGTCGGCGTTCAAACCTGCCGCCGCGCTGATCAGATTTCTGGCGGAAATGGAGTTCGATTTTGATGTCCAACTGACCCTCCGAGCCGGCGAGGTGCCCGAGTGTTTATTGACGACGCGCGCTCAAGAGCACCGGCCGATGCTCGGTTGGACCACCTGGTTAAAGACGCGTGACTTCGTCGAAGACGACTCGCAGGTCGTCCTCTCGGTCAACAATTAATCCTTAACATCACCCGATGTTTCGCTAAGAAAGGGGCTTATCATGAGCGTGAATCTAAAATCTTTGATCGGCAGGCTCGACGACACCTGCCGCAACGCGCTTGAAGCGGCAGCCGGATTGTGTCTCTCGCGCACGAACTACGATGTTGAGATCGAACACCTGCTGCTCAAACTTCTGGAGGCGCAGGATACGGACCTCACGCGCATATTACGCCATTACGAAGTGGATCAGGGGCGACTGACCAAAGACGTCACGCGCGCGCTCGACAAGCTTAAAACAGGCAATGCCCGCACGCCCGCTCTCTCCCCGCGCCTGCCGCGCTTGATCCAGGAGGCGTGGCTGCTGGCGTCAATAGACCACGACTCGGCCAAGATCCGTTCCGGTCACCTTATCCTGGCGCTGCTGACGAACGAAGACACGGCCCGGCTCGCGCGCGAAATCTCGAAAGAGTTCGGTAACATCTCCGCCGAGGCGCTCAAAAAGAGCCTCGCCGACATCACCGCCGGCTCCAGTGAGGACAGGGAGTCGCCGGGCCTCGCCGCACAGATGTCTGGCGACGGCGCGGAACCTGCTGTCCGGGCAGGGGGGAAGACGAAAGCGCTCGACCAGTTCACCATTGATCTCACAGCCAAGGCGCGCAAGGGCGATATTGACCCGGTGCTCGGGCGTGATTTCGAGATCCGCCAGGTTGTGGACATACTCACGCGCCGCCGCCAGAACAACCCGATCCTGACGGGTGAAGCCGGGGTGGGTAAAACGGCGGTCGTCGAAGGCTTCGCGCTCCGCATCGCTGAGGGTGATGTCCCCGACCCTCTGAAGAACGTTGCCGTCCGCACGCTCGACCTCGGACTGCTGCAGGCGGGCGCGGGCATCAAAGGTGAATTCGAGAACCGTCTGAAATCCGTCATCGATGAAGTGAAGTCTTCGCCGCAGCCGATCATCCTCTTTATCGACGAGGCGCACACAATGATCGGCGCCGGCGGGCAGGCCGGCCAGAACGATGCGGCGAACCTGCTCAAGCCTGCGCTCGCGCGCGGCGAGTTGCGCACCATCGCCGCCACCACGTGGGCCGAGTACAAGAAATATTTTGAGAAGGATGCCGCGCTCGCCCGACGTTTTCAGGTCGTGAAGGTGGAGGAGCCGGATGAAGAGAAGGCCATCGCGATGATGCGCGGGTTGACCGACATGCTCGAAAATCATCACAAAGTGCGCATCCTCGACGAAGCGGTTGAAGACGCGGTGAAGCTCTCGCACCGCTACATCTCCGGCCGCCAGCTTCCGGATAAATCCGTGAGCGTGCTCGACACGGCCTGCGCGCGCGTCGCCATCGGGCAGGCGGCCACGCCCGCGTCGGTCGAGGACGCGCAGCGCCGCATCACCCGGCTCGCCCTCGAAATCAGTGTGCTCGAACGTGAAGCCGTCACGGGCCGAGACCACCGCGAGCGTATTGAAGAGCTGAAAGCCGCCAAGTCCTCGGAGGAAGAGCGACTTGCGCAGTTAAAAGCGCAGTGGGACAGGGAACGCGAGATTATCGGCCGCATTCGCGAAATCCGCTCACAACTCGAAGAACACGCCACCCGGCGTACGTCACAGACGGGCGGCAACGGCGCCGGAACGGCTGCGCAGGCGGCGCAGGCCACACAGGGAGCGCAGTCTCCCGTCGTCGTGGGCGCTGCGACGGGTGCGGGCCCGGCAGCGCAGGCGGGGGGTACAGCGCCGTCCGCGCCGGTCGCGAGTGTGGCGCCGCCTCAACCACTATCAATTGACGTGGAAGCATTGCGCGCGGAACTTGCCCGCTTAAACAGTGAGCTTGAAGGGGTGCAGGGCGAAACGCCTTTAATGCAGGCCTGCGTTGATTCGCAGACAATCGCGGAGGTAATCTCCGGCTGGACCGGCATCCCCGTCGGCAAGATGCTGACCGACGAGATTAACGCGGTGCTCAGCCTCAAAGAGCGCCTCGCGCAACGCGTGATCGGCCAGGCGCACGCGCTCGAGGCCATCGCGCAGCGGATCCGCACGGCCCGCGCCGGGCTAACCGATCCGCGCCGCCCCGTCGGCGTCTTCCTGCTGGTCGGCCCGAGCGGCGTCGGCAAGACGGAGACGGCGCTGACCCTCGCCGATACGCTCTACGGGGGCGAGCGCAACCTGGTGACGATCAACATGAGCGAGTACCAGGAATCGCACACGGTCTCGTCGCTCAAGGGGTCGCCCCCGGGCTACGTCGGTTACGGGGAAGGCGGTGTGCTCACGGAAGCCGTGCGCCGCAAGCCCTACTCGGTGGTGCTGCTTGACGAAGTGGAAAAGGCCCACCCGGACGTGATGGAGCTGTTCTATCAGGTCTTTGATAAGGGCATGCTCGAAGACGGCGAAGGGCGCGAGATAGATTTCAAAAACACCCTGATTCTGCTCACCTCCAACACCGCGACCGACACGGTCATGAAACTGTGCGCCGACCCGGACACCAAGCCGGAGCCCGAACAGCTCGTCGAATCGATCCGGCCGGAGTTGATCAAGGTGTTCAAGCCGGCGCTGCTCGGGCGTATGGTTGTCATACCATACTACCCGATCTCCGACGACGTGATGCGCGAGATCATCAAGCTGCAGTTGGGCCGCATCGGTCGCCGCCTGGCGGAGAACCATGGCGCCAGCTTTACCTATGATGACGTCGTCATCACGGAGATCGGTAACCGCTGTAAGGAGGTCGAAAGCGGCGCGCGTAATGTTGATCACATCCTGACGCGGACGCTGCTGCCGGAGATGTCGGGCGAGTTTCTCTCGCGTATGGCGACGGGCGAAGGCGTCTCGCGCGTGCACGTCGGCGTCGGTGACGGCGGAAAGTTTAAGTACGAGATCAGCTAGAGCGCAAACGTTCGGCGGTTAACGCGTCTGAGGTAATACTTAAATCGCCTGTATATATTAAGTACGCGGATTTGCGCAAACGTCCGGCGATTAATACGTCTGATGTAATAGCGGCGGGCGGGACTTTGTCCCGCCCCTGGATCTTACGGGCGGAGAGAGGTAAGTTGGAATATGGCGACCTACATTCAAGCAGACAGGCCACTCGCGGTGACCACCCCACTGGGCAAAGATGCCTTGCTTCTGGTCGGGTTCACCGGCCAGGAGGCCGTCTCTCAGCTCTTCAGCTTTCAACTCGACCTGATGGCCGAGAACAGGCAGGATGTCGCTTTCGATAAGCTCCTCGGCCAGAAGATCACCGTTAGCCTCACTCTACCCGACAGGAAGAAACGCTATTTCAACGGCGTCTGCAACCGCGTCATACAGGGCGTGCGTGACAAAATATTCACCGCTTACCGGATGGAGATTGTGCCGCAGTTCTGGCTACTCACCAGGAGGGCGCAGAGCCGTATCTTCCAGCACATCTCCGTCCCCGACATCTTAAAGAAAGTGCTGGCGGGATTAGACGTTGAGTACGAGATCCGGGGCACGTTCCAGCCGCGGGACTTTTGTGTGCAATACCGGGAGACCGACTTTAACTTCGCCAGCCGCTTGATGGAGGAAGAAGGGATCTACTACTTCTTCAAACACGCGGCCGACGGCCACAAGATGGTGGTGGCCAACACGCCGCAGAGCCATCCCGATATGCCCGAGATGAGCGAGATCATCTTTGAAGAGGTGGAGGGGGGGATGCGCAAAGAGGAGCGCATCTACGATTGGCAGAAGGTTCAGGAGTTGCGTTCGGGCAAGTACACGCTCTGGGATCACAGCTTCGAGCTGCCCCATAAGCACCTGGAGGCCGATAAGCTGATCCAGGAAAGCGTCGCGGTCGGTAAGGTCACCCATAAGCTTAAAGTGGGCAACAACGAACAGTTGGAGATCTACGACTTTCCGGGCGAATACGCGCAGCGCTTCGACGGAATAGATAAAGGTGGCGGGGAGCAACCATCCGAGATACAGAAGATTTTTGATGATAATAAGCGGACGGTAGGGATCCGCATGCAGCAGGAGGCAGTCCCCGGGCTGATCATCCGCGGGGCGAGCAATTGCCGCCACTTTGTCACCGGACACAAGTTTACGCTCAAGGAGCACTTTAACGGCAACGACCAGTACGTGCTCACCGGGCTCAACCACTCGGCGCGGCTGTCAGCCGCCGACTACCGCTCCGGCGAGAGTGGTGAGTTCACCTACGATAACACTTTCATTTGCATCCCGTTCGCCGTGCCGTTCCGGCCGCCTCAGAAGACGCCGAAGCCGGTCGTGCAAGGGACGCAGACGGCGGTGGTGGTCGGCCCCGCGGGCGAAGAGATCTTCACGGACAAGTACGGTCGGGTGAAGGTGCAGTTCCACTGGGATCGTGAAGGCAAGGGCGACGCGGACAGCTCGTGCTGGGTCCGCGTCGCCACACCCTGGGCCGGCAAGAACTGGGGCACCATCTACATCCCGCGCATCAGCATGGAGGTGATCGTCGATTTTCTGGAGGGCGACCCCGACCAGCCGATCGTCGTCGGCTGCGCTTACAACGCCGACATGATGCCGCCCTATAAGCTGCCGGACAACAAGACCATGAGCACGACCAAGACCATGTCTTCTAAAGGCGGCGGCGGCTTCAACGAACTCCGCTTCGAGGATAAGAAAGGCCAAGAACAGGTCTTCCTTCATGGCGAAAAAGATCAGGACATCCGCATCAAGAACGATCGCCGCGAGTGGATCGGCAACGACCGCCACCTGCACGTCGAGCGCGACAAGCGCGAGTACATCAAGCAGGACGATCATACCATCGTCCACCGGGATCAGATCGAGCTCATCGAGCGCGATCACCACGTGGAAATAAAAGGCAAAGAGGCGATCAAGGTCGGTGGCTCCCACTCACTTGATGTGGGCGGCAGTATAATCGCCAAAGCGGCCGAGAATCACCTTGAGGAGGCGGGCCAGGAGATACACCTTAAGGCGGGCATGAAAGTCATCATCGAAGCGGGCGTGCAATTGAGCCTCAAGGTGGGCGGGAATTTTGTGGACATCGGCCCGGCGGGTGTGACGATTCAGGGGACGATGGTCCTGATCAACAGCGGCGGCGCGGCGGGCTCCGGCTCACCCATCAACCCGATTCCGCCGATGGCCGCCATGGAAGCGGCGATCGCCGCCGACGCTAAGCCGGGCAGCCTGGCGGAAGTCTACAAGAATCAACAGGCTGCCATGACTCCACTGCAACTCGCGGCGGCCACCGCCCCCGCGCACGATCCGGACTCGGAGGAGAATAAGGAAAAGAAGTCCTGGTTCGAGATCGTGCTGGTGGATGAAGCCGGTCAGCCCGTGGCCGGTGAAGCCTACCAGATCACGCTGCCCGACGGGACGACGCTCGCCACAGGAACACTTGATGAAAAAGGGTTTGCGCGTGTCGAGTGCATCGACCCCGGCCAGTGTAAAGTTACTTTCCCGAATCTGGACAAAGATGCGGTGGAGGAAGCCTGAGCCAGGAGTATACTTAGCTTGATGATAGCTTAGATTAGAGGGGTGATAAGAGCCATGCCTAAACAACCTGTTGGAGATGGCGAGGGCACTTCAAGCCTCGCGAAAAAAAATGGCTTTTTTTGGAAGACCATCTGGGATCATCCAGAAAATGCGGCGTTGAAAGCGAAGCGCAAAGATCCGAACGTCCTTTACGCCGATGATGAGATCTTCATTCCGGATCTGAAGCCGGGCGAGTTTCCCGGCAAATCGACCGAACAACAGCACAAGTTCAAGCGCAAAGGCGAGCCGAGCAAAATAAAGATAAAACTGCTGGAGATCGACAAACCGCGCGCTAACGAGGACTACGTTCTGGTGATCGAGGGCAAGTCGATCAAGGGTAAGACCGACGGCGAAGGCGTACTTGAGCAGTTTGTCCCCGGCGAAGCCAAAAGCGGACGCCTGATTCTGCGGGGCGGTAAAGAGATTTATAATATCGCGATTGATGATCTCGACCCGGTCGAGCAGCCGACCGGCGTCCAGCAGCGGTTGAATAACCTGGGCTACAACTGCGGCGGCGAGAATGGCGAAATCGGTGAAGCGACGAAAGATGCGCTGAGGAAATTTCAAGCGCATTATCAGCTTGAGGTGACCGGAGAAGCGGACGACGCGACCAGGAATAAATTGAAAGAGCTATCAAAGTAGAGGTGAGTGAAATTGGGACTATTAGATGATCCGGGCAAAGCGCTGGGTGATGCGAGTAAAGCGCTGGACGCGTTAGGCGGCGCGCCCGCGGGCGCGGTCCCTTCGAAGCCGGCGAAATTCACTCGCGACGAAACGCTGGCGGTGCCTGTCGGCAAAGACAGCATCACGGTTGCCAAAAAGACTGCCAGTGATTCGACTAAACCCACCGCGGCGAACGGCGGCCCTCCCACCGAGTTCATCCACTACGGCCTGGTCCATGCCGATATCGGTATAAAATTCCCGCACGGGAATTTTTCGCCGATCGGGGCACAGGAGGCGCCCACCGGCCATGCCATCATGTTCCGTGACGGGCTGGAGCGCGAGGCCATCCTTTTGCACGGCTTTATCTCTTCCTGCAAGGTCATCCTGAAGGAGTATTTAAAAGACAAGGGGCCGCTCGGGGATGTCGGGGCGGTGGTGGGAAGCCTGCTCGGGGGCGGCCCGTCCGAGCCAAAACCGGATCCGACGCAGCTCGATAGCTTCATCAGCCAGGTCAAGGCGGCGGCGGATAAGATCAAACCCGCGACGATCAACTATAAGGAGATCCACGACGCCGGGAAAGCTCTTCATCAGGCACGCACGGATTTCAACAATTTCACCGTCTCGTTGAATAAATACTACTTGAAGCCGCCGAAGGACAGCGGCCCGGCCGGTCTTTTGGGCAACATACCCGGCGTCGGGAACATTATCCAGGTGGTGCAAAGATTCCTCTTCAAGATGTTCGACATCTACCTCGCCGTATATCTGGAACTCCGCGGACAGGACGAGAAGGACGAGAACGCCGTCCCGAAGCTTGAGCGTGCCATCGAAATGGCATCTCACAAAATGACGATTAAGGCCATTACGAGCAATTATGAAGAGTTCGCTTTGACCTATCCCATCTGGTTTCCCAAGGACAAAACGAGCAGCAACGGTTCGGGCGGCACCCCGGGTTTTCTCAAGCCGGTAACGGACGCCGTCGATGATGTCAAAAAAGAGGTGGACAGCGTCGAGAACGATATTTATGGCTTCGCCGGCGCTAATGAAGAGCCTCCATCCACCCCCGGCAGCGATCAGTTGAAAGCCGTCTTCAACATCCTTAAGGGTGAGCGCGAAGCTGGTAAGGATTCGTCCCCGCCATCGGCCGACGACCCGCCGTCGGCCGCCGATGCGACCATCAGCGCCCTGAACAAGATGCTCTCGGATGTCGGCGGCCTGCCGTCATTTCTTAACGGCCCGATCAAGGAGATCACCAAGGCCAACGTCTCGCTCCTTGAAGACGTGTATAAAAGACTGATGGCCCAAAAGGCCGGCTCAAAGATCGAATCTTCGCTCCTGTTAGAAGCCGGAAGGCATTATCTGACGGGTACGATCTCCGGCATGTTCACCAAGCTCGTGATGGGTTTGATAACCGGGGGGAAAGCTGACGACGCCTCGGTTGGGATTCCGGGCAAGGAGAAGGTGCTCAGCGGAAAACAGCTCATCGGCCATCAACTTGACGAGAAACTTGGCAAATACGTCGAGCCGATCCTACAGATCGCCATCGGAGACCTGGCGGGCAACCTGGAGGCTTCGCGCAGCAAGGCCGGGACAGAGAGTATGACCATGGAAGTCTTCCTTGGTCGCCTCCCGTGGCTGGTCGCGCTGATGTTCAGGAACACTTTCTTTCCCATCTGGAACATCGTCGCCGAAAACGTCTTCGGGTCAATCGGTGGTCCGCTGGCAAGCGCTTTGAAGTCGGCCAATTCGGTCGTCAACAAGGCGAAGGATGCCGTAGATACCACCGACGAGGCCAGAAGAAGGGCCAAAAAGCTTAACGAGACTAAAGATGAGGGTGTCAACGTCGGCCTCGGAGGATCTAATCTCGACAAGTATAAGAACGCGGCCGAAGACGAAACCGATGAAGGCAAGGCGAGGGACGAGGAGCGCAGGAAACAGCAGGAGAAGAGCGATCAAATGGATCAATTCTTCCAGGATAACGATAAGGACAAAGATTTTCCGATGACCGGTCGCATAGCGGAAGGTACCGGCGTCGAGGTGAAAGAAAAAATACCCAGCGTTCTACCGGAACCTGCGTAATTCAAGCCATGATTGACACCGCCCAGGCGGAAATTACAGATGAGAACCTGAGAGGGAAGATTCGATTTAAGGAAGGATAGATAACATATGCCACCAGCAGCACGCCTCGGTGATATGCATACATGCCCAATGGTGACGGGTGTAGTGCCACACGTCGGCGGACCGATCTTGCCGCCTTGTTGCCCCACGGTATTAATCGGCAATATGCCCGCCGCCCGCGTCAGCGATATGGCCACGTGTGTCGGCCCACCGGATATTATCGCAAAAGGGTCTATGACTGTTCTAATCGGCAACATGATGGCCGCCCGCATCGGCGATCTGACTGCCCACGGCGGCGTGATTGTCATGGGCTTTCCGACCGTGATGATCGGCGGGTGAATCAAGACCGGTGGTTTAATGGCCGCTTGACCGTTCATGCTGGCGAGAACGCACGGAGAAGGCTTCCGATGGGTGGAGAGCGCATTCCAGGCGTAATGGGGACCGACCCGGCCCCGCTTGAGGGGAACGGTGTAGGGGCGGGTCTTCCCCGGAGTGCCGGGTTCTCTTTTCCAGGCCCGATCGGAACCGACCTCCCGGATCCCACCGGGCCTGATCCGGGTTCGCCGCTCGCGGCGGGGGATCGAATTATTACGAGTGTCACGAAAGACTGGGATCCACCGTCGCCTACGACCACGCCTGACATAGTCGTTAACGGGAAGACTCTTCAAGACGCGGCCAACGACTTGAACAAGCTCGCAGAATGGGGACAAGGAGGAGGAATACTCCGCACGGATCCGGTCCCGGTCGGGACGAGCCCAACAGTTACTGTCGCGGCTCACGCGAATCTGGTGCTGCGGATGCCGAAATGGACAGGATATGCAACAGCTTCCGCTGCCGCCAGGGCGGAATGGGATCAAATGATTGCCAAGCTCCAGATCCACGAACAGCGCCACGTCGACATCGCGATTGAAGAAGCTGACAATATGGTTAAAGCTCTGATGGGCAAGGAAATCGGTAAGATCCCCGGCATCGTCACGGCGGCGAATAAGACCCTCAAGAAGCGTCAGGACGACTTGGACACCACTACCCAGAACGGCTCCAAACCAAAAGTTCAGTATGGTGATGTTTCACTGGATACGTCGATTACCTGATCGACGCCAGGGTGCCCCGGCAGCCGTCTCGAAAAAGGATGATTCGCCCTATTGAGATAACAGGCTTTCGTCGTGGCTTTTGACGAGCTCGACCAGTTGTTCCTTGTGCGGGTCGCGCATCTTGACGATGTCGCTGACGTTGACAATCTCTTCGAAAGCGTCCCGGCCTGAAATCTCTGTGCTCTCGATGATCACGTCGTCGGGCGGGCGGATCGTCGAGACGGATGACGAGATGTAGGTGATCGGCAGGCCGCCGAATTCCGGCGAGCGGTCTGAGGTGAGGGGGAATTGGAGCGCCTCCAGGATCTGTGTGACGCCGGACTGATTTGACACGACAACGTGCATGACCAGGTAATGCAGAATAAGTTCTTTAACCTCGTCGTGGTTGCGGTTTCGCACCGCCAGCAAATGCTTTAGTCGCGCGGGCGGGAAGCCCTGGTAAGAGAGTGCCCATTTGAGCGGCGAAGTCACGGTCACAGACTTGCTCTCCCGCTCGGTCTTCGCGGTGTGAACATATTCCATCGGGGTCATTTCCAGCGCCGTACTGACGATTTCGACGGGCGGCTTTAATTCCGGCGAGAGGTTGAACGGCTTGGATGAAGCGACCGCTTCGTAGAGGCCCTGTAACTCTTTGAAAGCTTTGTCCGCGCCTCTGGTCGTTTCCTTCGTGCTCGTTTGAACGTAATCGCCCAGTACGGTCCTCGGGCGAAGCAGGGGCGCGAGCGTCGAGAGGTAACCCTTCATTTGGCCGCGCAAGGCGTCGGCTATCGCTCGCGTGAGTTTCCTGAGCACCAACAGTTTCTGAATGTCGTAACGCTCTTCCATAGGAATATTCTCCTGATGCTTGTTAATAGAAGATGGCGCCGGAAGAGTGCCTCGCCTGCCGGAAACGGCGACAGCCTACAGGGCGGCTCGACGCTTGTCAACAGTCTTACCCTGCAAGGAAGGAATGAATAGAAGAGGTGCGCCGCCGGCGCGAGAAAGGATTTCCGCCCATGAAAACCGAATCAGCCATTCTTGATCTGCCGCTTCGCATCGGCGTGCCCGAAGACTTCGCGCCGGTTGCGGCCGCTCTGCGGGAGGCCGCCTTTGACGAAGCCACGGTCTGTCGCACGCTGAAGATTCCCGATATGAGCAAAGTCGGCGCGGTCGAGCCGGAGAAGGCTGATCTGGCTTCTCTGTCGGACCGGCTGGCGCTCTTCATCAACCTCTTCCTGTTCCTTAAATTCGTTCCGCGCGCGGAAGTCGAGAGGGCGCTGGACCGCCCGACGCTCGATGCTTTTCTCAAGCTCGATCTGTTGCGCATTGGTGCGCCTCACGGCGAGCGGTATTACGCGCCGGCCTTTCTTTACCCGATCGCCGGTTTCCTGATCGCCTCCGATCTCTATAAAAGCAGGGATAATTCGCCGTTTCAGCCGCCGCCCGACGTGGTGTTCCCGGCCATCTACGAGGGAACGCTTCGCTTCCTGCGCGTGATCTCAAAGGGCCCGGCGACCGCCGCGATCGACCTCGGTACGGGGGCAGGGATAGGCGCGCTCGCGCTCAGCAGAAATGCCCGGCACGTGGTCGCCTCAGACATCACGACCCGCGCCACACATTTCGCCGAGTTCAACCGCCTGCTTAATCATTGCGAGAATGTCGAAGTCGTTTGCGGCGATTTGTACGGCGCGGTCAAGGGGCGAACTTTTGATCGGATCGTGGCACACCCGCCCTACATGCCTTCCTTGCATGACACGGTGATCTGGCGTGACGGGGGGGCGACGGGCGAAAATCTGGTGCGGCGCATCATCACAGAACTGCCGCAGTATTTGCAGGAGGGCGGGACCTTTTACATCGTCTGTCTCGGCCTCGACACCCGTGGCGGCCGGTTCGAGGAGCGCGCGCGTCGCTGGCTCGGAGAGTCGCAGGATGAATTCGATATCATCTTCGCCTTCGGCAAGGACGTCTCGCCGAGGAGGGTGGCCGAGGCCGTCGTCGCCAAGGAGCCGGACGCGGACCCCTCCACCATCGGCCGGCTGGAGCGCGCCTTTGAGGAGGCGGGGACCATCAGGCTCGTCTATGGGACGCTCGTCATGCGCCGACGCGCGGGTCGAGACGGCCAGCCCTGGACGGCGCGGACGAGACTGAGCGAAGAGACGGAGGGCTCCGATTTCGAGCGGGCCTTTGACTGGCGCCGGCAGCGCACGCGGCCCGATTTTCTTACCCGGTTAACAGACAGCAAACCGCGTCTTGCGCCGGGCTTGCGCGTTAAGGTCACGCATATAGTCCTTGAGGGGACGCTCGTCCCGGCCGATTTCATCCTGGAAACCGACAAACCGTTTTTGTGTGAGACCAGATTTGACGGGTGGGTCATACCGTTGATCGCGGAGTTCAACGGCGAGCGCACGCTGGGAGAGGTCTATCAGATCTACAAAGAGGCCGGCGCAGAGACCGCCATGCCCGACACGTTTGGGCTGCATGACTTTGCGGAGCTGGCCGCGATGCTGATCGAGCGCGGCTACCTGATCCTCGATTGATCCCATCCCTTCCGGACGGGCGGTCATGACCGCTTCAACCGAGGGGCGGGCCAAACCGTCTTAAGCGATCAGCAAGCCCAGCCGCGCGAGTTTGGCGAGATTCTGGTCCAACTCGTTTGACAGCTCATCCAGGGCCTTCTGTAAATCGACGACCGTTTCACCGCGCTGCTGTTTAGCCGCCACGCTCGATTTCACAAAGGCGGCCAACTCGTCCAACAGCGCGGCGCGGTCTCGGGTGCCGTCCAACAGTAACAGTAATTGCTGACCGATCATGTCCTCGACGTTCACACTCATGTGGCGCATGGTTGTCACAACCGCTTCGCCGTTGGCGCTCTGAATTTGCAGGCGCGCCAGGGGGCTGGCGACCGGGCGCTCGCTGACTTCCTCGGCGCAATGCGGCGTATAGACGTGTAGCTCAATCACTCCGGCCGTATAAGTTCCCCACAAGATCTCGGCCAGCACGCTGGTTTCCTCCGGGTCATGATCCTGACGACCGGAATCGCCCAGACGGGCCCGGGCCCGTTCTACCAGTTCATTGAAATGCAATGACCGCGGGTAAATCTCGCCGAGGCACATCACCGCCGCCTTGGCGAGCGGGTAGTCCGTTGCCATGCGTGCCCCCTTGGGGGTGCGAAACTCCTCCACCGTTGAAGAGCTAAGGTCCGGCGCCGGTGATACGGGGCGCACCGTAGTGGCGATATTAAAGCTCTTCACGCGTTCTGGCGGAAGGCTGCGGTCAAGCGAAATACCATCGTGGCACAGGAGGGTCTGGCGAAACCTGCGGCATTTGAGGAAGTCCATGTACTGTTCCTTGAGGATAATGCTGCTCTTGGCCAGTTTGCGCAGGGTGTCAGTTATCTCCGGCGGAAAGATATGATCCTGCATTTCAAAGAAGTCCACTTCGCTCAGGAACACCAGGCCGTGACGGGCCGCATGTTCGATGAATTGATGAAAATAGACGGGGGAGCTGATCTCGGCAAGTTCGTCGTGGTAAAGATGGCCCGGGCGGTAATTCAATATTCCTTCCATCGTTTCCTTGAGAAACAGCCGGTAGGTGTCGCTCTGATCAGAGAACGGCTGCGCCACGGACAGGAATCCGGCGAGGGCGGTCGCCTGTTGAATGCGCTCTTGTGGGTCGGTGAGATGCTGGACGTGGAACAGCATCATCTCACGAACCATATCACGCAGGTGCGCGCCGGGGTAGGCGTTGTAACTCACAAAAGCGACGCCGTCCGGGGCGAGATTCTCCTTGCAGACGGCGAGGATCTTGTCCTGTACGGCGGGCGGCACCCACGCGTAAAGTCCGTGCGCGATAATGTAATGGAATTGGCCCAGGTCGGCGGACACCTCCAGCAAATCAAGCGGGCGCAACGTAATGTTCTGTAGCCCCAGGGCCTCCACCGTCTTCCGCCCCTTCTCCACGGGTCGCGCCGCCAGGTCGATCCCGACGAACCGGCTCTCCGGCAGGCTGAGGGCCATCGGCACCAGATTGCTTCCGTCCCCGCATCCTAATTCCAATACCCGGCAGCGTTCGATCGGGGCCGGTTTCATGCCGAACAGCGTCGCCATCGTCGCCAGTCGATCAGGGTGCGTCTGTGAATGGGTGTAGCCGGGGTATAAAACCTCATCATAGGGGGTGGCATCAGGCATATTCTTTCCTCTTCGTTCGCGTTCTAACGGCAGCAAAAAAGTAGGGCGCAATTATAAAGCAAATGGGGACGGATCGCGGTCTAAATGGGGACGACTTTGAAATGATATTTTTGCGGCGCTTGACAGAATGGTGATCGATCCGTATAGTGTTTCGTTTGGACTACTAGTCCGAATTCTAAGAGCAACGTCCAGTAGGTTCTGTCGGTGTGGAGGCGTTGCCCGGCTGTGTGTGACAACGGCCGCTTGACATCTATTGTGGCGTAAATGCCCGCGCGCCTCGACCTTGGGCCGGAATGGCCGGGCCGGTTCCCGCGCCGGGCCGCGAACCGCCCATTTAATGGGCCTGCTCGTCTTTAGAATGCGACGCCATAGAAAAGTTTCGGCTCGGGGAAGCCACCATCCACACCCGTCGGGAATTCAGAACATCCCTGCTTAATTAATTTATTGATACAGGGCAGCCGCCTGCGCTGACTGCCGGACAGGTTCCGGAAAGAGGCAGGCTTGGCCCTTTTTGCGCTCTCCCAGAGGGCGCGCCCGCCCGTAGTGGCTCGAAAAGGACAGAGGACAGTGCCGACAATCAATCAGCTTGTTCGCAAAGGTCGTCAGGAAGTGAAATACAAGACGGCGAGCCCGGCGCTTCAAGAGTCGCCGCAGCGGCGCGGTGTGTGCACGCGCGTCTATACACAGACGCCGAAGAAACCTAATTCGGCCCTGCGCAAGGTGGCCCGCGTGCGCCTAACCAACGGGATCGAAGTGACGACCTACATCCCGGGCGTCGGCCACAACCTGCAGGAGCACTCGATAGTGCTGATCCGCGGCGGCCGCGTCAAAGACCTGCCCGGCGTGCGGTATCACGTTATCCGCGGCACGCTCGATTCCGTCGGCGTTGCCGACCGCAAGCAGGGGCGCTCCAAGTATGGCGCGAAGCGTCCGAAAGCCGGTACCGCTGCCGGCGCTGCTAAGGGTGCCGCCAAGGGCAAGAAGTAAAGAATTAGTCGGTCGTCGGTAATCGGTTTTAGTGATCCGCTGGCGATTGAAGACTCCGGGTGCAAATGGCGGTGGGTTCTGTTTTCAACTGATTATTGACGACCGGTTACCGAAAACTAATTAGATATGCCCAGACGAAGAGTTGCCGAAAGACGCGAGGTGCTGCCCGATCCGGTTTATAACAGCCCGCTGGTGACAAAGTTCATCAACGGCGTGATGTGGGAGGGCAAGAAGTCGACGGCCGAGCGAATTTTCTACAACGCGCTGACACAGATCGGTGAAAAAGCCGGCGAAGATCCGCTTAAGGTCTTTAAGCGTGCGATTGACAACGTCCGGCCTACGGTTGAAGTTAAATCGCGGCGCGTCGGCGGTTCGACTTACCAGGTGCCCGTGGAAGTCCATCAGGAGCGGCGCGGCGCGCTGGCGATTCGCTGGATCGTGCAGTACGCGCGCGGGCGCGGCGAAAAGACGATGACCGATCGCCTCGCCGGAGAGCTTTTAGACGCCGCGAACAACCGCGGCAACGCGGTTAAGAAGAAGGAAGACACGCACCGTATGGCGGACGCGAACAAGGCGTTTGCGCACTACAAGTGGTAATGCAGTAGCCGGTAATTAGCAGCCGGTGCTCAGCTTTTACTGACAACCGGACTGATTGCCTGGGGTGATTTTCATGGCTAAGCACGATCTCAATAAGTTCCGCAACATCGGCATCATGGCACATATTGACGCCGGTAAGACCACCACGACCGAGCGCATTCTCTATTACACGGGCGTTTCGCACAAGATTGGCGAAGTCCATGAGGGCACGGCGACCATGGACTGGATGGAGCAGGAGCAGGAGCGCGGGATCACGATCACCTCGGCTGCGACCACCTGCTTCTGGAAGCGCGAGGGCACGGAGTACCGCATCAACATCATCGACACGCCGGGGCACGTTGACTTCACTATGGAAGTCGAGCGCTCCTTGCGCGTGCTCGACGGCGCGGTAGCGGTCTTTGACG
>CAYLJO010000009.1:0-54194 GCA_964383905.1 uncultured Blastocatellaceae bacterium | reverse complement strand
TGTAACCATTGGCACTTAGCTTATGCCCTTGGTTACGATTCTCCCTAATTACCAATTATTATACGGCGTAGCCTTCCGGTGAAATGATTTCGACGCGTATCTCACCTGTTGCGAGCGAGGCATCCACGGCGAGGCCCACTTCTTCACCTTTGACCAGTATCCTGCGTTGATCATCATGCGCGTAGAATTCGACCTCGGTTATCAAGCAACCGGCCGGTGCCGGTGAGAAGCGCGCAAGCTCCCGCGCGTCGTGTCCTTGATTGTGTAGCAGTTGAATATCCGTGAGCAGTTCCGCTTTTACATCCGGGTCAATTCCGAGTTCGGAAACCGCTACTGACTGGGGGACAAATCCCATCTCTCCGTCGAGGTAGATGGTCCAGATAAAGCCGATGTCCAAAAGTATGTGCGTCGCTTCGTCGACTACCAAGTAACCAAGAACCGTCGCACCGATGAGGTGAGCGATGACATGATCCTGATGAGTAGAAGTTTCCCGTAGCAACCAATCGGATACCATCGTGCGACAACGCCATTCACTAGACTTTTCGTGCCTGAAATTTTGTGCACGCATACTACACCTCAGGCACAGGCCGTGCAAGAAAAGCTTCAAATCGCGAGGGGCGCTGCTGCAAGCTTTTCTCCTTCTTCGATCTAGCTGTGCCCCTTACACTCACGTATCGCAAAAAGCGCTCTCGTAGTGCAAAAGGGTTTTTGCCATTACTATCGCGAGCGCAACTGCTATCAAACACCCCAACCCTCCCGTCACCACCGAGAGCGGCGCGCCGACCAGCGCTGCCACCGTTCCGGCTTCAAGTTCGCCGAGCTGCGGCCCGCCCATAAAGAAGATCATGTTGATCGATGTCATGCGCCCGCGCAAATGGTCCGGCGTCATGAGCTGGCGAATGGTCTGTCTGAGCACAGTGCTCACCGTATCTGCCGCGCCGGTCAGCGCGAGCATCAAGAGCGAAAACCAGAACAGGTGAGATAAACCGAACGCAACCGTCGCCGCGCCATAGACGGCGATTGAGCCGATCAGGACCGCCCCCTGCCTGCGCAATGCCCCCAGCCGCGCCATCACGAGACCGGCAACCACTGCGCCCACCGCCGGAGAGGCAGCAAGCACGCCGAGGCCTCTCGCTCCGACGTGCAAGATCTCCGCCGCGAAGATTGGCAGTAGGGCTGTCGCTGAGGCAAAGAATGTTGCCACGAAATCAAGGGTCATCGTCTGGACAATGATCGGCGTACGCCAGACAAACCGTAGCCCATCGCGAAGGGCCCTCATGCTCACCTGCGCCACCCCCTCGCCCGGCGCGCGGCCTCTGACGCGCATCAGGAGCAGAGCGACAATAACGGCAAGAAAAGAGGCGGAGTTGATGGCATAGACGATGGCCGGGCCGCGAGCGCTCAAGAGCAGTCCGCCGAGGGCTGGGCCGGCGATCATCGCAACTTGAAAAGCGATCAGACCCAAGCTTACGGCGTTCTGGAAATCCCTTTCCGGCACCAGTGACGGTAGAAGCGCCTGCCTCGCCGGGTTATCGAATGCTGATGCCGCCGAAGCGACCGCTGTCAATAAATAGATTGGCCACACACTGTTGAGGCCGAATGCAGTGACGGCGGCAAGCACGCCAGCGCTCGCTAGCATCACTGACTGCGCGGCGAGCATCAGGCGTTTCCGATCAAAGGCATCCGCCACCACACCGCCGACAAGCGAGCACAAGATGATCGGCAAGACGCGTACGAGACCAACCGCACCCAGCGCAAGCGGCGACTTCGTCAAAAGGTAGACGTGCCAGTTGATCGCAACAAGCTGCATCTGAGAGCCCGTGATAGATACAACCTGGCCCATCCACAGGAGACGAAAATCACGATGGCGCAAGGCGGAGAACGATGAGCGTTCGCCTTGCACGCCTTTGGTCGCCGGTGGACGGGTAGAAACAGGAGCGGAGCTGGACATTTGACGCTATCCCACGCATGAATCTCTACGATAAGATGAAGATAAATTCTCAATTTGATGTAATGGACACAAGCCGGCACGTACTTTTTCCGATTAATACGGGCATGGATTTGTTGACCGTGCCCGCGCGAGGAGGAAGTTTCGCCGGTGCATATTGGACTATACTTTCCGCCCAGCACGACGGTTCGATACTTTCCTCCGCTTATTATGTTGGGTTGAATACCTGTTTGTGTAAAAGCGCGAAGGAGATGAACGACTCGCCAGGCTCATACCTTCTTATCCGGCCCTTAGTGACGGCGGATGAACTCACGCGCCACGCTCACCCCGAAGCCGATCGCGAGCGTGTAAGTGCCAAATCGTAAACCGTCCTTGTAGCTATAACGGTTGGGATACCACGTCGTCGCCGGGACAATGCCGCCGACATAGTAACCGGCGAGTTTCGGGATGGAGATCACGCGCCGTCCGCTCGGTCTGCGCGACGTGATGTTTTCCAGCAGCGCATCCTTCAAGCGCGGCAAGAAGCCCCGGCGTTGACTCTTATATGAGTGGCTATCGACGCGCAGGGCTTCCGACAATCCGTAGATCACGGTTTGTTGAATGGCGTTCTGTCCGAAGTTTGAGGCGTAGCGTTTGCCATATCCTTTAGCGCCCTGTCGCCACTCCTCCGGCGCATTCTTCGCCTGGTCAATGGCGGCTGAAAGACCGGCTCCCAGCAGGGGGAAGGGACCGATCATACTCAGCACGTAGCGACGAAACCGCACCCGCGGCGAAGGCCAGGTATAGCCTGTCGCTCTGCTTGATGGGGCGGAGCTTGATGCCTGCGCCGGTGGCGGGACAATAGCGTCCGGGAGCCCATTTCGCTTCGCCTCCTCTGCGATTCTAGCGCCTGAGGGGATAAATCCTTTCAAAGGCAACGTGGGCAAGAGAGGGCGGGCATCGTCGGCGTCAGATTCAGCGGAGGCGCCAGTTGCGCCGGTGATTTGCGCCTCAAGTGTGGCACATGAAGCAAGAATAACGAGCAAGGTCGCCGCCAAACATTTTGCGCAATTCATGACAAGGCTTCTCATCTCTTGTCCCTTTCTCTGAAGGAAATAAGTCGAAAGGCATCCCATACTTTGAGCCGGAGACGTCAAGTCTCAAACAATGGCCCGCTGCTGATCCGGTTTGGTCCGCTCGCTCTGGCTACTATGAGCCATTTTACAGCCAAATTTTCCAGGCCCATCCGGTCTTTTACTCATCCACAAGCATACACCGGCCTGCCAGGCCGGTGTATGCTTGAATGGTTTGCGTTTAAGCTCATGGAACGGACAACTTAAACAGCCCTGAATTTGCTGTCAAAATTCAGGGCTGTTGCTCCACTCTATTTTGTTTGGTTACGACGAAGTAGATGTTAACAAATCGCTCACTTACACTTTGAATAGCCACAGTCGCGACAGAAATCACAACCACTCGCATGCTCCAGTTGCCCGTGGCATTCAGGACAGATGCTGATCATTGAGCTCATGCCACTGGCCGCCGCCAGGTGAGCAGCCGCTTGCGGTTTGCCGGCCGCACGAGCTGAATCAGGTAGGCCCGCAAGGCGGCGACTGGTAAGCATAATGCACTCGGCCACAGCCTGTTCCGGCGAAGTCAGCAGTCGCTCGTTGAACCAGACGGAATGTGTGCCCGTGACTTTGTTCAAGCTATGCGCAACTTCAGCCGCGTCGAACCCGCCGCGCAGCATTTTGGAGGCGAGGAGGCCGACGCCGCCCGATATCGGCCCGGTCGCGAACACTTCCTGGATCATTGAACCATCGTGATTGACCGTGACATAAAGATTCTGTCCGTCAAAGCCTATCTGCCACGTAGCGCCGCGAAGCTCGCGCGGCCGCTCGATGCGGACTGCTGCTGCTGTCTGTTCAGCTTTGGCGCCTCTCGCGCCGACGTGTGCCGCGTCCCGAAGGCTCACCGGCGGTTTATCGAGAGCTTCAACTGATGCCTCGGGGTTGCAAGCAGTCTCGCCTTTCTCCTCTCGCTTCATAGAAGTCAGGACTTGATTCTCGCGCGATCCATCGCGGTAGTAGCTGACGGCTTTGCACCCGAGTTGACGCGCCAAGCGATAGAGCGCATCGACTGACTCCACCGTATCGTCAACCGCACCGTTGCAGGTCTTCGAGACGCTGTTATCAACGTGACGCTGAGCCGCGGCCAGCACATGTATGTGCTGCTCTGCGCTGATCGACATCGCAGAGATAAAGTAAGGCGGTAGCTCACTCTCGTGAGCCACCACATAGGCCGCCGCCTCATTGATTGATTGCTGATCTGTTTGATCAACATCAATCCCCAGAGCCTGGGCCGCGAGCGTATGAACATAGGTGCGCGTGCCCAGCGTATCCTGTCGCACATATGCCCAGGAGAAGTTTGGCTCAATGCCGGACGAAGTTTCGGCGACGAGCGAGATGGTCCCTGTCGGCGCAATTGTCGTCACTTCATAATTGCGCGGCGTGATGCGCCCCCCCAAGTCCTTGTCAATCACATCGCCGAGGAGGTCGCGTAGGAACTTATCATATGATTCTTTGTTCGGTTCGTACTCAGGAAAGACGCCCTTCACTGCTCCGAGCTTGAGGCTCTTGATCCAGGACTCGCGGCGCACGAAACCCATTACCTTATCCATCAGATCGATGGATTGAGGTGTGCCGTAGGTGATCCTGAGCTTGAGGCAGAGGTCTGCAAAACCCATGATGCCGAGGCCCACGGGCCGCGTGCGCTTCACGATACTATCAATCTCAGGCAACGGCCATGCGCAAGTGTTGATGACGTTATCCAGGAATTGCACGCACAGGTGTGTCGCCTCGGCAAGCCTATCCCAGTCAATACACTCCGCCGGATTTGTGCCGTCACCGACATGCTTGTAAAACTTGCTTAGATCAATTGACCCCAGGTTGCAGGAGTTAGAAAAATGGAGAAATTGTTCGCCACAATTGTGAATTATTATACCATTCGCAACGAACGAATGGGTATCTTCTTGCGTCAAATCGAATACTTCTTCAGTACCATCTGGACTAATCGATTTAACGGTGGCGACGAACAGTTCGCGCTTGAGGCCACGAACCAGTCTGCCGATTGCATTGTTTAACCTGGTTATCTTAGATTCCTGTAAGAAACCAATCTCGTCGTGGAATGTGAGCAAGTTCTGTTTCGAGATATTGAGTTCGTGATAGGCCTGACATTTGTATTCCTTCAAACCCCCGTGACCATCTGGCCATCGTCGCTTAGCAGCCGTCCGGCGATTGAGATAAATGCGAGAGGCAATACCAAAGTTCAATAGGATCTGCTGAACACCTTCCAACAGTTGAATGGAAGTCGACGTCAGCCGAATATCAATACCTTTATACTCCGCATCAAGCACCGTGCCATCCGCAGAGAATAACGCTTGAAGAAATCCCCGCTGCATGTCCTCCGAGCCACGCAGGACAGAATCAGGGACGTGCAGCTTGTGTTTACTTGTTATCCCGTGTTCGGCGGCTACCCTGTATAGGCGTTCGGTGGTAATCCGAGACTCATTTCTTCCAACCACTTCTACAACCTTGCTGGTGTAGGCACGATCACTGCGTCCCATGCCGGCGACGACATCGCCGACATGCTTAGAAAATAGTGGTGCTAATACCTGCTCTTCGCCAAAGAAAGATAGGGTGGCCCTACCGGTGCCATCGGCCAAGTGTCCGTCGCCGATGAGCCAGCCCAGCGAACGACCCAATTCCAGTGAGCCTTTGATGCCAAAACCACCTTTACGATTTAGAGTGTGAACTTTGTCGCCCGGCCGCAAGTACTGTAATTCGACCCACCCGCGATTTGTCATAATCCGGTGATTCGCCGTCGCCCGAACGTAGTAACCCTCTCTTGTTTGAAGACGGTAGACCTCTTTGTAGCCGGTCTTAAAAGCTCGCGAAGCACTCGCAAAGGTTCGTTCATAGCCGAAGCGTGAATCGACCGTTACATCAGGTTTAGCAGCAGTTTCATAGAGTTCGCGGATAGTCAGGAGGCCTTGATCGGTGTAAACCAGTGTATCGCCCGCCACGCACGGGTTACAAGACATGATTGGGCCCATAGACTTAATCATGTGGTTGTGGCGATTCACTTCGTCGATAAAGGCGATGCCCGGCTCGGCGTACTTGTGCGCGCTGGCGACGATGCGATTCCAGATATCCGGCGCATAGATCATCCCCGGCCGGGGCGGTTCTTCAATAGTGCAATTCGACAAGTCGGCAGACGCAAAAGCAGATTTGTCGGAGAAAGTCACTGTCTCGCCGGTCGGCCCGCGATAGACGACATAGTCGCCGCCCCGGACCGGATCATAAATAGGTTCGGCCCAGGCTTGACCATCAAATTCACACTGAAACCATTCTTTCTTATCAACAGCTTCAAGAAAGCGGTCGGTGACATTGACCGAAATGTTGAAGTTGGTCAGCGAGTGCTGATCGTTCTTCGCATGAATGAAGCGCAGGATGTCCGGGTGGGTGACCCGGAGCATCCCCATGTTGGCGCCGCGCCGTACGCCACCCTGTTTGACGGTATCCGTCGTCGTGTTGAAGATGTTCATGAAAGAGACCGGCCCGGATGCGACGCCGTGTGTGGAGCGAACCATCGCGCCGCTGGGACGCAGCTTCTCAAATGTAAACCCGGTGCCTCCACCTGTTTGATGAATAATTGCGGCATCGGTCGCGGTCTTCATGATCCCGGCGATTGAGTCGGGCACGTCCAAAACAAAACAGGCTGCGAGTTGCCCCGAAGGCTTTCCTGCGTTGACCAGACAAGGTGTGTTGGGGACAAACTCGCGGTTGAGCATAATCTCTGACATCGCCGCGTAAAATTCGTCGCGAGACTTAGGATCGGTTTCGGCGACCGAAACGTGGCCGACAACACGGCGAACAATATCCGACCATTCCTCAAGCGCTCGCCCCTGCGCATCTTTGAGCGAGTAGCGCTTACTGATAACACGCTGCGCATTCAGGCCGAGTGGCTGCCCCTGACGCAGAGAGGCGGCGGTCAGGGGGGTCGAATTTTTGGCGGTTGGATTGATTGCGGTGCTCATCTTTTTTGCCTTTCCCGCGCCAGCGAGTTGCGCCAGGCATTTCAGTGTTCAAACAAGTTTCGGCGCGTGTAGTGCCTCTCTCGCGCCGGTCCCAAGAATGCGTTTCGGATACTACGGTTGGCCTATTTCGAAGCGAACGAAACCCCATCCGGAGAGAGCGATTTAGTTCTTTCGCGCCTCCGTCGATCCTCCCCGTTCCAAGCAGAATGGAGTATACATAAGCCCAAAGGGGCTGTCAACACTGCAACGCAAGATATAGTGGTTTTCTTTTCTTTCAATGCAATGGAGTGGGTAGGTTAAGACTTCACCTTAACTTCTTAACGGTCTCATTTGCGGCCCACCAAGGGCGCTAAAATAATATCAGATGCCCTTCTCATGCCGGCGAATAGAATTGTGAATTTCCGGTTGTGGCCTTGCTTTAAGGGGCAACGCAGAAGGCATAATAGTAATCCGACGTTTCTGACCTTGACACAGAACTTGTCAACAGGTAAGGGGAAAGTTGAGGAGAGGATCTTGGTAGACCGGCAAGGATTAAACGTCGACACTCTTGTCCGCGGAACGGCGGCGGACGGTGCCGTCCGCTGCATGGCAGCAGTCACGACAGGCCTCGTCGCGGAAGCAGCCCGCCGTCATGCTACGTCTCCGACGGTGACGGCGGCACTCGGCCGAACGCTAACCGGCACGCTGCTCTTAGGTTCAAGCATGAAAGAATTGGATCGCTTAACCGTACAGATTGCCGGCGATGGACCAATCGGGGGCATCACGGCGGAAGCAAATGCGCGTGGGCAGGTGCGGGGTTACGTTCGCAATCCGGAGGCGCATGCGCCGCTAAATGGGGTGGGCAAGTTTGATGTGCGCGGCGTTGTCGGCGGAGGGATGTTCTACGTAACGCGCGAGTCGGGTTATGACATCGGAATGTATCGTGAACCGTATCGCAGTTCAGTTCCGCTCGTGTCCGGAGAGATCGCGGAAGATTTCGCTTATTATCTAACCAAATCCGAGCAGATTCCTTCGGCTGTGATGCTCGGCGTTCTGATGCGCGCCGATCAACATCGACTGGACGAAGTATTCGTTGCGGCGGCGGGCGGCCTGATGATTCAGATCATGCCCGGCGCAGATGAAAAAACTGTTGCCACGATTGAGTCGTCCGTCAATCAGGCCCCGCAGGCAACAAAAATGATTGGGGAAGGCGCGCGCCCGGTGGACCTGCTTAGTACGGCGCTTGGCCCTGTCGAATTTGAAGTGTTAGAGGAAATACCTGCCAGCTTTGCGTGCCCATGTTCATACGAACGCGCCGTATCACTCATCTCTTCGATTGATCGGGCCGAACTTGAGGCGATGCTGCGCGAAGACCGCGGCGCAGTCATGAGTTGCCATTTTTGTAACGAGATGTATAGTCTCGACGAAGAGGCGCTGGAGAACATACTGAAGGGCCAGACGGCCGCGGGTAGCTAAAACCTATGTGACCCTCGATATGGATTTAAGGCGGCGGATAAAGATGGATGCCTACCCATTATCCGATCCGCCGCCTCTTGTAAGTGCATTTTATTTCGTCGAAGACGTATTTGATATGAGCAAGTCGTAGTTGCCAATTTCGCGCTGGTGGCTGTCGAGCGCGCCCATCATATCTGAGGTCTCCTCGAGCATCTGTTTGGTCATCGCGATGGAATCACTCAGTTGCTCAAAGTCGAGGGATGAGACTCTTTCGGGCGTCGGCAGTGTCACGACCTGATCGTTGACAAGGCCGAAGAAGTTTTCGATGGATTGCAATTGGCCTTCGACGAGTTTGACAGAGCGTTCGAGATCGTTGAAAGCGGCGATCCGACGCTTCAGTATCTCCACGTTCGCCTGTTGCACGCGACGTGCGCGCTCGTCAGGCGCGCTTTCCACAGCCCGTTCGGCCTGCGTCAGTTGATTCTGAACAGCTTGGCGGTTGATCGAGCGCAAGTGGTTTTTACGGCGGCGATAGACGTCCAGCAGGTCGACAAAATCTTCCCAGCGATGATCCAAGCTTTGGATGTTCGACGGGATCTCGCGCGTACCGGTGAACTTTTTATAGTTGGAATAGATCTGGTTCTTCATCCAGCGCAGGTATTCAACGGCTTCGCGCTCGCGCGGATCAAATCCTTTAATTAACTCCTCACGCTGGCGTTCCCGGAGCGCACGCAGGCGGGCCTTCTGGCGATTGTCAACCAGACGCCGATAAAGCGAGCTGGCCGGCACCGTCGCCAGGTAAAGGCCTTCGGCGGCAAGCGCCGCCCCGAGGGGAATGACCGACTGCGTGTAAGCAGCCGCGACAGCGAAACCTGCCATCCCCCAGAAGTTAACAGGTTCTTTGAGCGCTTCTTTCAAGTACTGAAGATCAATTTTGGGTAAGCCTGTCATGACCATTAACCAGTGCCAATAACAATAAACGATTAAAAGCGCGACCGATCCCGATTAAGCCAAACTAGCGCGCCCATTGATTTCCGATTCCGCCTTACTCTTTGAGCATCGCCCTATCCTGACTGCCGGCCCCGGTCTCGCCCTGAGCCGGTAGAGCCGCGCCCGAAGTGCCTTCGCCGGCCGAGCCCGGCAGCAGGCCCATCTCGCGCTTGTATTCGAGCAGTTTATCCTGCAACTGCATATCCATCGCTTCGCGTTCGATGTCCTGCATTTGCGAATCAACCGACGCCGCGCCGAGTTGCATCTTGGCTTCGGCGGCAGCGGCGCGGCGGTCAATCTTGTCGCGCATCTCATTAAAGGTCGAAGCATCGTCGCCGAGATTGAACGTCTCCATCGTTTGCGCCAACTGCTCTTGCAGTTTCGCCTGCTTCGACTGGTTGATAAGCTGCATCGCCTCAGCCGTGCGACGCTGCATTTGCAGCACGTAATTATCGCGCGCCCTGAGCGCCTGTTTCGATGCCTGCGAAGCATGTTCAAGTTGCAGCGAGGTCTTCTGTAGATCGATCTGCGCCTGCTGAAGCTGGCCGATGTAGGCTGTCGCGATGTCATCGCGCCCCATTTTGACCGAAGCTTTAATCTTTGAGTCGAGGTCGACGACCTGGCTTTCGAGTCGCTCTTTATTCTTCGCGAGCAGCTTTTCGGTGGCCATCACCTGTGCGACAGAGTTGTTCAACTCCGGCACGCGGTCCTTCATGTCTCGAATAGTCTGCTGCAGGATGAGCTCAGGATTCTCTGTCTTCTCGACGATGCCGCCGAACAGCGCACGCGTCGAGCGCTTAATTCTGCTCCAAAGTCCCATCTCTTCTCACCCCTCCTGCCGGATTAAAATCGTATCAATTATTCTAAAAAATTCCATCCGCGTGGGCGAGTCGCCACTGGTCGCCACTGGAAGCTTCGACTTCACCCGAAGGCTGTACGATGTTCCGCGCGAGGCGGTTCAATTTATAGGCCTGCGCTCGCACTGAGTATAGCAGGAGTCGCGCGCGCGCTGCTAGAGCGGGACAGCGGAGGCGGAGGGGGCGGCAGAACAGCGAAATTTTAAGGCTAAGAGATAGAAAGGGCTAAGGTACTCCGGTAGCAAGTGAGGTAGGAACAGAGCCCAGGGTTGACCTTTGCCAGGCTCACTCGGCCGCTCGTATCCTTCTTTTTCCGCCCCGGTTTCTTCCCCGGTCTTCGAATTTAGGTGAATTTTCCGATGTCGCGCCGGTAATGGATCCCGCGCCAGTGTATCTTGTCGGCGGCGTCGTAACACCGTCGAAGGGCCTCGCCGAGCGCCGGGGCCGCCGCTGTCACGCCAAGGACACGCCCGCCGGCGGTGAGCCAACCTCCATCTGCCGCACGGTCAGTTCCCGCATGGAAGATTTCGACGCCCGGTTCTCGCGCGGCCTCCTCTAATCCCTCGATACGTGCGCCGATCTCAGGACGGGTAGGGTAGCCCGGCGCGGCAAGCACTACACAGGCCGAAGACCCGCCAAGCCACTTTACACCGCCGATGGCACCTAATTCTCGGCGCGCCGCGGCCTCGAAGATATCAACTAAGTCAGTTTGCAGGCGGGCAAGAATCGCCTGAGCCTCCGGATCGCCGAAGCGAACATTGTATTCAAGCACGCGTGGCCCATCCGCAGCCAGCATCAATCCGATAAATAACACGCCCTGGAATGAAATACCTTCGGCGCGCGTGCCTTCCAATGTCGGCTCAATAACCTCACGCACAACCCGCGTAAGATCTTTTTCCCCGATCACGGTGGGGTCAGTGATTGCGCCCATGCCGCCAGTGTTAGGCCCCTTATCATCCTCCCCGACCCGCTTGTGGTCGCGCGCGGCCGGCATTAAAACGTAATCGCGCCCATCGGTGAAAAGCAGCACTGAGGCTTCGCGCCCCCAGAGCGCTTCTTCGATTACCACATTACGTGCCGCTTCACCACCTACCACGCCGCGCTCCATCAAATCAATAATAGCTTCTTCAGCTTCGGCGCGTGAGCGTGCGACCACGACTCCCTTGCCTCCAGCCAGGCCATCGGCCTTAACGACTACCGGGCAATCTTCAGGCCCAAACTCACCGCGACGAAGAAGCTTGCGCGCTTCGCTTGCAGAATCTGTGACTCTGTAGCGCGCGGTCGGAACGTGATGGCGGGCCATAAATTCTTTGGCGAAAGCTTTACTTGATTCGAGCCGCGCGGCCTCTCTCCGTGGGCCGGCGATAACAAGGCCACGTCGCTCAAATTCGTCAACGATGCCTGCGGCGAGCGGCGCTTCACTGCCGACCACCGTCAGATCAATCTTTTTCTCCTCCGCAAAGCGAGCTAGTGAGTTGATGTCCGTTGCGCTCAGCGAGACACATTCGGCGAGCGTCGCGATGCCGCTGTTGCCGGGGGCACAGAAAATATCTAGTGGGCGCCGCGCATTTTTCCGCATGGCCCAGACGAGCGCGTGCTCACGTCCACCAGAACCTACGACGAGAATATTCATATCCGAGATTTCTCTGGTTTTTCATTAAATTTCATTGAGCGAAGGTGGGCGGATGCTGGCACGGCGCGCTCCCTCTGTCAAGATGTCCCGAAAACAACCTTTCAATTTCCTGATAAAGACGACCCATGACAAAACCCCGTTTAGGACTTGACACAATTTCGACATAGATATACTTTGCATGCAACATGGCTGTAGCTTCTGGTCATAAAGCCCGGGCGAATGGCCTAGGGAAGGTCGCAGAGCCCGCCAGCAGTCGATACCGGTGATTGCTGGCCGGATGTAGCTACTTTACGGCATATCGAATTACGGATTCGGGTTGTATAGATTATTACCGATGCCGAAAAGCAGCCTTCTATCTTCAAAAACACGGCGAAAGAAGCGCATTGAAACAGCGTTCGCGCAAGAAGCGCAACCGCGAAAAGTTTAACCGCGAATCTAAACCTGTGCGGTTTCCTCGCTAGCCTGCATTAACAAATTAGTGGCTCATCATGCGGCCACCATTATTAGCCCGGCTCGACGCAGGAAGAGCATATTTGTGGGAGATCATCACATGTCACAAACAGAGGTTACAAGCGGATCTAATGGGAAGTGGGGTCACGCTGAAATGGAGTTCGAGGATCGTACGATCAAATGCGTTGACTGCGGAGAGGATTTCATCTGGACTGCCGGCGAGCAGGTCTTTTTTCATGACAAGGGTCTGAAAAACGAGCCCAAGCGGTGCAAGCCCTGCAAGCAAGCCAAGAATGAACGCCTCGCTGCGATTACCGCCGCGCAATCTTCCGGCGTTCGCCAACGGATCGAAGTCTCTGTCCAATGCGCACAGTGCGGGCAACAAACCACTGTGCCGTTCTATCCATCTCAAGGCCGCCCGGTGTATTGCCGCTCATGCTTTCTTGCGGCTCGCGCTTCAGACAGCACAAGCCTCTAGATCAGCATCTTTTTTCGCCCGGTCACACATTCTACCCGCCGGAAATGAATAGCGGCGAGAAGTGGGATACTTCTCGCCGCCGCCTCTGGCCGCGCATCCAGCATGCGTTGCTCCCCAATCTACATTCATAAAGAGATTCGTTCTTAATGCTCGTGCCTTATCATTTCGAGCATTGAAAGCCGAAGGCCTTTGAGCATGAGGGCGCTTGATCGTGTAAGAGCGTTTGCCGGATGCTATCTCAGGCGCTCACTTCATCCGCCCAAGCTGCGAAGTTTGGACGAGTCCTCACGGCGGCCGAATTCTGTGCGAGTCTGTGATGAAGTATTGATCAGAGCGGCTGAAAGGGGGTGATAGAACTTGATAAGAAGCGGGCGGGGGCCTCCCACAGCCCCCACCCTAAGGCCACGAGTCCTCACCCCTCGCGACCACTTCGCTCACCGGGGAGGTGAACGCAACCGAGATTATGCATGAGTCGCGCTAAAGATTCAACTGCGCGGTTCCACTTTATGACGGGGCAAGTTTCTGAGCGCTTACAATTATGGGTCGGCATAAATTTAATTTTTTGCGAAAACCATCGTGAACTTGAGGCCCGTCGGGTTAAAGTAACTGGTTGAAAGCCTTGTGTGTTTTGAGCCATTTAATAGTTATGAAGCGCCCCTCTTCGCGTAACTGCTCTCTTTCCTCGCCCCGGCACCGCTGATGAGATACGTCAAATGATTTCTCTCTTCTCCTGTGGCAGCTTTGCTCGGACCGCACAACTGCCACAGCCGCGCGCGACACAAGATCAAGAAGGCGACGAAAAATGGCGTAAATTAAGATACCCGTCCAGAGCGAGGCGGTGGCACGAACATTGCCCAGCGAGTTTGCATAAGCGAAGGCCGATTTTGCTGACGCGTGGAGAGCTTCCGCGAATGATTTCTTATCGCTTTGACCAAACACTTTTGCTCATAATCAAACTCGTCGTTTGAAGCGGCGCATATTAGAAGGAGAATCACACGTGAGCAAGAAATTCGGAATTGCAATAGCCCTGGTTTTCGTTCTGAGCTTTGGCAGTCTCGCTTTTGCGCAAAACACGAATAGCAACACCACAACCAGCAATACCATGAGCACGACCACAGGGAAATCGAGAGATAAAAAGAGGGGTCACAGGAAGGGCCACAAGAAGAGCGGCGGTAATGCGAACAGTGGCAGCGCAGGCGGCAATGCGCATCGGTAAGCTGGCGTGCGCGTAAGCTCCAAGGTTACGCGTCATTAGCTTTTGACCATCAGTTTTTAGATTTGCACCGTTCCAACGTTATTTATAGACGACCTAAGAGGGTACAAGCGGGTAGCGCAGACGGCTCGTCCCAAAACGGGTTGTCTGCGTGCTAAAGAAGGATGCGACTATAATGAGGAGGTAGTCGCATCCTTCTTTTCGCATCAGCGCCGGCTAATCCAAAGCGGGTAACTGCCGCGGGGTTGATTTAAGACACCTCACGGCAGTAACTTTTAATGGCGTTCATGCAGAGGGGAAGCACATCATGAAAATCGTAATAAGCATCCACCGTCCTGCGCAACGGGTGAATCGCAGCCGAACGTCTTATCGCGCCCCCGCGCTGCTTTTCAGCATCATATTCGTCGTTGGACTTTCCTCATGCGCCTCACACCCGGTAGAAGAACTGGTGACAACAGACGCAAACCGTTCATCGGCCCTTCCACCCGGCGCCGCGCCCGTGGCTCTTGCGCCTGATCTGCCCGTACGTGATGAGAATGTCGAAGCCGCCGGTGACCGCATTGCCGAAGCTATTACCTACCTCAAGACGCCGCGACGCGATCGACGTGAACAGGCATTGCGTGCGTTGAATCAGGCTGAGGCTTCTATCAATCGCGCCCTCCGCGCGAGAACTAGCGAGGATGAAGTTCAAACCTCATTGCGGGCAGCCCTCAAAGATCTGGAAACGGCGGAACGCACTATTCAGCGTGGAACGTCCGCCGCCCTGACCACCAGACAACTCGCCGCGCTAAACAAAAGCCTCGATAACCTAAATATACATCAGGGGGAGGAAAAACCCGTGACAGAACCTGAAGCAACATCAGCCGACGAGCCCCAATCACCCTGACGCGGATAGATAAAAGCGGCTGGTTCATTTGCGCATTTAATCGGGCAAATAAACCAACGACATATACTTTCTCATTCTCCATCAAGCTTGATGCCGAAACGTTCGGCCATACGATAAAGGGTGCGGCGATCGATGCGTAAAACTTCAGCAGCGCGTGTTCTGTTTCCGCCGACAGATTCAAGCACAAAAGTAAGATAACGTCGTTCGAGTTCATCCAATGAGGGCAAATCAGCGAATAAGCTCTGGAGCGTTGAGCGTGAGGCAGCGCGTGCACGAGATTCGCCTGCTTGCATTTTCCCTGGCAAGTCCTCAGCCACGACTTCAGTGCCGCGCGCACGCAACGCAGCCCGCTCAACAGTGTTTTCCAGCTCACGCACATTGCCCGGCCAATCATAGGCGACAAGCAGTGAGAGCGCAGTTTCAGAGAAATGCAACCGCCGACCTGCATCTTCGGACGCAACGCGCAGGAAGCGTTCGGCGAGTAGGGGGATATCGCTCCGACGTTCCCTGAGCGGCGGCACCTGCAAGGTCACCACACTGAGGCGATAAAAGAGATCCTCGCGAAATTGGCCGGCTTTAACTTGCTGTTCGAGGTCACGATTTGTTGCCGCTACAACGCGAGCATTGACACGCACTGTACGCGAGGCCCCAACGCGCCGAATTTCTCCCTCCTGTAGAGCCCGTAACAGCTTGACCTGCATGGCGGGACTAGTCTCGCCTACTTCATCGAGGAAGAGGGTTCCACCTTCAGCCTCTTCCCATAAACCTTTGCGATCTGCGGTCGCGCCGGTGAATGAACCGCGCACATGCCCGAACAGCTCGGCTTCGAGTAGTGTTTCTGTAAAAGCCCCGCAGTTGACGGCAATGAATGGGTGTGACGCGCGGGGACTGATGTGATGAATGGCCCGCGCAACCAATTCTTTTCCAGTACCTGATTCTCCCATTACTAATACGGTCTTACGCGACGGGGCAACGTAGGCTATCTCTTTATAGAGTTCAATCATTGCGGGTGAACGACCGACGAGCCCGGCATCCTCATAACGTGCCGTCAGCACTTCTGGTGCTGAACTGTCACTCGCATTGTCTGCCTTATGCGCCCTTCCAAGTGCCCTTCGCGCGGCCGCCACCACCTCATCAACCTGGAATGGTTTCGAAATAAAATCCCAAGCCCCTTCGCGTGTTGCTTGCACTGCGGCATCGAGCGTGCCGAAACCCGTGATGAGAATTACGGGACACTCATCGCGCAACCGCCGCAGCAAGTCTAACCCGGACTCTTCGGCCTCGAGGTTGACGTCGCTGACAAGGAGATCGAACTTCTCACTTCCGGCCAATTCTTTAGCCCGCGCTGGAGTCTGGGCAGTTTCCGTACTCCATCCCTGCTCGGCGAAGATCTCCCGTAAGAGTTCACACGATGCCCTGTCATCATCGACTACAAGAATGCGTTTCATCTGTTAAAACCTGCCAGAAATGTCACTGTATCGAAAAATTTTTAAACGCTGCAGCTCTGCGAAGTAAAAAGTTCTATGCCGCAACGGCGCGTACTGGATAAGTACCGGATTGCGCGTCGCGGCCGCCTTCGCTCTTCTTTCTCCTGCAATCCGCTGCAACTTTGAGTCCGATGCTTTAATCAGCAGTATGAAGTTCCGCCACAGGACTCTCCTTCTTATAGGCACTCCCGGCATGAGACATGGCGGGGAATCTAATGCAGAAACGCGCACCCTGCCCCGGTACGCTTTCAACCTCAATATCGCCACCATGCTCGCGTACGACCTGTCGCACGACGACCAAGCCCAGTCCCGTGCCGTGTCCAACGACCTTCGTCGTGTAGAACGGGTCGAAGATGCGCGTGCGCAGTTCTTCCGGCACGCCGACACCAGTGTCTGCGAACTCGACAAATACATCCGACGCTTGAGCAGCCTCTGTCCCACCACCTGTCAGCACGTGATCTCCTGCGTTGTCCGTGAAGTTAACGCCGGTACGAACGCGCAAACTCCCACCTTCCGGCATCGCATCAAGCGCGTTATTAATAAGATTTATGAAGACCTGCTGTAAACGATCCGCATCGCCGGCGACAGGCGGCAACGTGGCGGCCAATTCTGTTGCAAGACGCACCCCACGGGCGTCGAGCGCAGGCGCGGTGGCGTCGAAGATGCGGAGAAGTAGTGCATTGAGATCGAGCGGCGCGAGCGCGGGCGCAACGGGCCGGGTGCGATCCAGCATCGAGCGCACGATGCGCTCGATGCGCTCGATCTGCGCGCTGATGGTGTTGAGCCGAGATCCGGCATTCTGGTCTCCGGCGAGGCGCGAGCGGAGCAACTGCACGTGGCCGCTGATTAAATTGAGCGGCGTGCCGACTTCGTGTGCAAATTGCGCGGCGGTTTGTCCGGCAGCGGCGAGGCGTTCCAGTTCTGTTAAGCGAAGCGTCGTTTGTGAAAGCTCACGATTAGTTTCTTCAAGCTGCTGATTGCGCTGTGCGAGCTCGGCCGTTGCGTCTTGAACGCGTTTTTGCAAATCACGCCGCTGTCCCTCAAGCTCTTCAGTCATCAGGCGTATGCGCCCGATCATGCGATTGAATCCACGCGAGAGAAGGCCAAGTTCATCGGGCGCGCGCAACGGAGCTTCGACCAGAAGATCGCCCGCTTCGGCGCGTGACATTGCCAATAGCAGCCGCTCAATCGGGCGATAGACTAGTTGGCGAAATAAGAGATAGGTCGCGAGCGTGATAAGCGAGACGGCCGCCAATATCATCCAGATCCCCGTGCGTTCGAGCGCAACGATTAATGGCCCGGCTTCAAGACGCTCTGTGATCTCGACCGCGCCGCTGATTCGCCTCTGCTTCTGCTCTGGCTCCAGTTCTGTAATGGGCGTAAAGACGCTATAAAGCGAGGCGCTAGTGCCTTTAGGTAGCGGTCTGATGACGGTGGACGGAAGGCC
This sequence comes from uncultured Blastocatellaceae bacterium, assembly GCA_964383905.1. GTDB lineage: Bacteria > Acidobacteriota > Blastocatellia > Pyrinomonadales > Pyrinomonadaceae > CAYLJO01. Next base: position 36,297 of record CAYLJO010000009.1, on the reverse strand, counting down.
GCTACGCAAGGCAGCAATGGTATCGTCTGGAATATTATTATTAGCGAGACCACTATCGGCGGCGGCGGCTGTGAGCACAAACTTTCCGCCGACGCGTTCATAGATGCGCACCGCCGCAATATTTTGCCCTGAGCCACGCACAATTGTCGCCGCCTGCGCCAGCGTTTGCGGGTCGCGCGGAACCGGGATGTGGTTGATCTGTTCGGCGAGATTGATCGCCTGAAGTTCGGCGCGTGCCCGTTGCTCCCTATTCACGATATCGACAACCCGCTGGCTGACGAGCGCGAGCGCGGCGGTGAGTACAGCGACGGTAATCGCCGAAGCAAGCACCGTAGTTTTTGTATGAAGTTTGAGAGGACGCATAGAGCTAAATGACGGGTGCCGCAGGGATGAACGAAAAGCCAAGAGCTGTACAGCTTTTATTCATCACTCATCCCGGCGGCACCCATCATTAATCTTTGACAGTGGCGTTCACGCGCCGTAGTGACTAAACCGCCACAGTCCCACCGACCGTTAATCGTTAAATGCAGCGCTTAGATGCGGCATATGGATTGCCTGTTGCAAAGAGCGTCTGGCGCCGCGTCTCTATCTGCGGCAAGATAGTTAGGGAAACAGCGATGTATTTAGTACTGATGATTTTAATCGCACTTGCCGCAGCGGCGGTCGTGTTTCTCCTAGAGCACCGTGGCGACCCACGGGCGCTTGAGCGCGAATACGGCTCACGGCTCACTCTGACAGACAAAAATCGCTTCACAGCTAAGAGCCGCGCGTGAAAGCCCACCCTACTGCCTAGCTGCTTCACAGGCGCTTGGCCCTGGCTCTTGCAGAAGAGGCTGCGGCGGGCGGCGCGTTTGAAGCGAGGCCACTCCCGATTGCGGCTGAATCGTCGGCAGGCGCCGGAGGCCCATCCGAAGCTTTTTGCTTACCGCTCAGGTCTGCTACCGCAACCACGACAAGCAAAGCCGTTACGCCAAGTGTGGCGAGCACGTAGAGCAATGCCGTCTGTTCCCAGTAAAGCAGCGCGATGACCGCCGCAGCCATCGCGGCGATCCACGTATATGTCACACGGCGACTCTTGTTGCGGCCTCCTGTGATCGTCGGTCTTCGACTCATCGTGCGGTCTCCTAACTATTCCGGTATTAATTATCCTAATAATTTATCACAACATAAGCCACAACGGCGATGTGACCCGCGCAGCCTGCGGTCCAAGATAAGAGGGGGTTGGCGTGTGGCCAACCCCCTCTTATCTCAGCATGGAAACCAATTTAGTAAAGGATTCTGTATGGGAGTACCTGTCCCAAAGTACTAACGGTGCCTGTCAGCATGTTGGTAACCGTATCCCCCAAGCGCTGCGGAGATACACGGCTAGCCTCTGGCACCTCGATCACATCGTAGGCCTTGAGAGGCACATCTTTGCTATGCCCTTTTTTGATTGCCGCGTAATCTACTGTGACAACTTCCTGTTCTGGCGAGCCGGGCTTCTGCCGGATGATGTGCACACTGTTCGCTTTACCTTCCTTCCTCACCCCACCCACCATCGCTAAAGCACGACTGAGCGTTAACCCGTCTCTCAGATATAGAGAGTTAGGACTCACAACATTGCCGGTGATATAAACAGGCTCCGCCTCCATCACCCTGACGATATCCCCCGGGCGAATATAGGGGTTGGCTTCTTCCTTTCCGGTCAGGAGGTCTGAGACTCGATAAACTTTAAAAGGAATTTTCAGGTAACCATCGCTCGCAGTGTCTGGCTCAACCACTTCGCCAGGCTCCGGGCACATGACACGTTCTGTGTGCAGTATCTGAATATTGCCGTTGGCTCGCTCGGTGATGCCGCCGACGCTGGCGATCAATTCATTGAGCCGCACGCGGCGTTTCATCTCGAAGCGGGCGGGGGCATAAACGGCACCGAAAACCGTCGCCGGAGGATGGCTCTTCCGCTCTGTGACGCGCACGCTGACCTGCGGATCCTTCATATATTTACGGTATGCTGCCGTGACGTCTTTTGCCACCTCCTTCTCGGTACGGCACTGGGCGCGAATTGGCTTGTCGATGAAATGAAATGCGGTGATGTTTCCGTCGCTTTCAACTTCCGCCGTGCCGCTCAAATCCGGTTGTCCCCAGACCCTTACCTCCAAGACGTCACCCGGGCCGAGCAAGTAATTTCTGATCCCCTGATCGCCGAACGAAGAAGAGGACGACGACGTTCCCGAGGGCGCCGCCGATCCACCTTGCGGTGATCCCTGACCCTGTGCTTGAACTGATGTAAGACCGCCGAACCAGGCACAGATGAGCAAAAAGAGCAGTGTTTTCATTCTCATATTTGAATCCTCATAATAACCTACATCAAAACAACCCACATGGATTACAGGATAAGGCGCGTGGCTACTGTGATGGGGCAAACTACTGTCCGCATACGAGATTCCTGGAGAAGGTGAAAGTCTGCGCCCAAAGTGAGCGTCAAGACTTTAATTCGACGCGCGCCCGACATTTCTTTCTTCGCCCTCCGGTGCCGGCTGTTTTCTTCTCCGGCCGCGCTTGGGTACGGTTCCAGGCACCGCGAAACCTGTAAAAAGCAGATTGCAATGATCGCACAAAAGATTATAGATGCCAAATATACGCATCCACAGCGGCGTCGGTCTGTAACCGCGCCGGATGCGTGAGCTTCGACATTTAGGGCAGCGCTGACTGATCATTTCTCATGCACCTTCAGGGCGCCCCTGTTTACTTGCGCGGCGGATTAGCTGCCATCCTGCTTACCTTGAGGCGCGCGCGCAAACGTTCTATCTCGCGTCCGATTCGTTCCGCCGCCTCCGCTCGCGACTCTTCCTTCAGACCGTCGCGGGAGACGTAAAAAAGCGCGTCGCGGTAGCGGTTGATCGCCCGGCGGTACTGTCCTTTGAAAGCGGCGCGCTCCGCCAACTCGACCCAATGCGCGATTTTTACAGCAGCGATAAACTCGCGCACCGCGGCCCCAGACTCATTTAACTCCGATTCTTCCGGGTAGAGTTTGAGCGCTGAGTCGATGACATCAAGCGCACGCATCGCCGTTTCTATCCTGTCCGATACCCGCGCTCGCTGTTGCGCTTCATGCGTTAGAACGCGGGACATTCCACGCGCCCATGATAGCAAGTGGTGCTTTTGCAGGGCGCGCACGCGCTCCTGCCCGGCGCGCAGAGCCACTCGACTTTCGGCCATAATGACGGGGGAACGTAACGTTTCGTCGGTGCTCGCCAGATATTCTTTGCACGTTTGAAACGCCTCAAGGTGCGCTTCGGGCAAAGCACCGCCTGCTGCGTCCGCTTCCGCCGACTGCTTCTGCAACGCGCGTAGCGCGGCCGCGTGCACTTCGAACGGTTTTCTCGGGCCAGGTTTCCTGGTCTTCTTGGCCGAGTGGTCATGGCGATCCTGTTCAAGAATATAACGCGTCCAAGCGCGGCGCACGACGACTTCGCGCGCCGCGACGGCCACAAGCATGACGACAGTCGCGGCCAATCCCGCCGGAACCCACGACGCTTCTTCGCTGCCGCTTGGCAGCATCCACCACAACATAAAAAAGAGCGCCGCTGCGGTAGCTGCTGCCCCCACCATGTAGCCTGCAGTCGATGGCATACGTGGGCGCGACGCGCGCTTTTGTGACGCAGTAGTGAACGAGGAGCGAAAGTGCGGCCTCGTGCTTCTACTAAAAGCGTGATCGGCTGGGTTAATACGCAAGCGGTCTCCTCTGTGATGAGGGTGAAGTTGTCTTCACATCCACGTGCCCGGTAATATTGCTTGACTTCCCGTGTTGCAACCGCACCGGTAATTCGCGGTTGCCGTGGCACAGAATCGCTGGGACTTAATAGTCAACTTTTCAAGCTGATCTGTCAATATATGGGCATCATCCGGGGCCAGTTACGCGGCTTCTTTGATGCCGTACGGCAAATGAATATACCAGACCGGCTGGGTGAATGGAATTTTGGCCGATCGCAAAACGTGCCGCGTATACTTGTTCTTGGTGGTGGCCCTCTTACATTGGGGATTGAAAAATGGCGCAGGATTTAGTGCCTACCAGTCGTCGGTGCTACCAAATCTTGCGTGAAAATTGATTCCCCAATGTAACGAGGCCACCACCTTGTTCTTGACCTGCGTATAATCATTGACTTTTCGGGGCAGTGCGCCGGACAAAGTTGAGAAGGGGTAAAAATATGGATAGAGAGTTGATGGGGAAAGTAGCGCTAATCACCGGGGCGACTTCGGGAATCGGATTTGCCACGGCGTTGCGCTTCACTGAAGCGGGCGCGCGGGTCGCAGCCGTCGGGCGTAATGAGCAAGCTCTCGCAGAGGTCGCCGAAGAGATTAACAAAAAAGGCGGCGAGTCGCTCGCGGTCCGCGCCGATGTAACAGCGGAAGAGGCGGCCGGGCGCGCTGTGGGGGAAACAATTGAGAGATTTGGGGCACTCGATGTGCTTGTCAACGCGGCGGGCCATATTGCGAACGGAACGATTGAAAACACAACACTGGACGCCTGGGATGCAATGTTGAATGTCAACCTGCGCGCCGTCTTTAATCTGATGCGGCAGGCCGTACCCTTCCTTGAGCGGGGGCGAGGAAACATCGTTAATGTCTCAAGCGTGACGGGACTGCGCGCTTTTCCCGGGGTGCTGGCTTACTGCGTCTCAAAGGCCGGGTTGGACCAACTGACGCGTTGTGCGGCGCTTGAACTCGCGGCTAAAGGCGTGAGAGTCAATGCTGTCAATCCCGGCGTCGTCGTCACAGAGATTCACAAACGCGGCGGCATGACCGAGAAAGACTATGAAGCGTTTCTCGAACGCTCCAAAAGTACCCATCCGCTTGGGCGCGTAGGCCGTGCGCGCGAAGTTGCTGAACTGATCCTCTATCTGGCCTCGGAGCGCGCGGCGTGGATCACAGGCGTAACATATTCAATCGACGGGGGGCGCGCGCAAACGTGCGCGCGCTAATAGTTTCCGCGCAAAAAAGCGGTGTCGTATACGTCTTATCTTCAAAGCTGGTGAAGTCGTTGACGAGGGCTAGAAGTCCAAGCGTAAATGTAGATATACTTACGCTTGTCTGCGGCATCGCGTTAGCTTTTCAGGGCATTCATCCCCACTTATGGATCAAACATGAATCAGAATCCCCCAGGTAATATGGTAGGCGGGTATTCGGCCCGGCCGATCATGATTCAGCCTTCGAATCATAATGGCGCCATCAAGGTGGCGCTGGCAATAACCGGCATCCTTTTCGCGATGCTACTCGGCTTGCTGCTACTTTTGCTGATCGGCATTGAAACCGGGCCGGTTGCGCTTTTAATCGGACTGGTGTTTGCGACGCTGCCTGTTCCCATCTACATCATGCTATTGCTGTGGATTGACCGTTATGAATCAGAGCCCTTGTGGTTGCTCGCGACGGCCTTTTTTTGGGGAGCTTTGGTCGCGGTTTTTATTGCCTTTATTCTCAATACGACCAGCAGCGGCATCGTCTATGCTCTGACCAATAGCGCCCAAGCCGGGGCCGCTTTTGGGGCGGTCGTCTCCGCCCCCTTCGTCGAAGAGATTTCTAAGGCTCTGATCCTCTTCACCCTCTTCTTCTGGAAGAAGGACGAGTTTGACGACGTGATCGATGGCATCGTTTACGCGGGGATGGTCGGGCTTGGCTTTGCCATGACGGAAAACATCCAGTATTACGGGAAAGCCGCTTTGGAGGGCAGCACGCTCACCGGGATTTTGATTCTCCGGGGCGGGTTATCCCCTTATTCACACCCGCTCTTTACCAGCATGACCGGCATCGGGCTGGGGTGGGCGCGCCAATCAAGCAGCACTTTCATTAAATGGACGATGCCAGTCGTAGGGCTCGGCCTAGCAATCTTTATGCACGCCGCGTGGAACGGTTCCGCCACATTTTTCGGGGGGCTTGGCTGGCTACTCACATACTTTCTGATCATGGTGCCCGTCTTTGTCGCGACCCTGGTCACAATCTTTTTTGGACTGCGGCGTGAGGGCCGCATCGTACGCCAGCACCTTCAATGTGACCTTCAGAGCGGATTATTGTCTCAACTGGAGTATAATCGCCTGTGCAGTGTTCACGGGCGGATCGGCTCTTCCTTTAATGCCTTAATGAAAGGTGGCTTCCGCGCATGGCGCGAGTCTGTGCAGTTCAACCAGATGGCGAGCGAACTGGCCTTTCACCGCGACCGTGTCGCGCGTGGCATCAGCTCCGGAGAGCGGGCTGCTCGTGAGCGCGAAGCGGCTTATGTGAAAACACTACAGGATCTGCGCAAGCGACTCAACTCATACTAAAACATGCGCAGAACCGGTTGCGCGTCTTCGGCTCTCGTGACCTATATTAGATATATCCTCGCAGTGCAGGCGGCCACCTAAACCGACTCGTGAAGATCCAACTCTTACCAAGCACGTTCAACGATCATGGCTGCGTGGCCCCGGAGCAGCGGCTGACATGTTTCCTCATCGATGACCGTGTGACCATTGACGCCGGAAGTATCGCCATCGCTCTCACGGACGCGCAACGCAGCATCGTCCGCGACATCATCATCACGCACACGCACATGGACCATATTGCGAGTTTGCCGATCTTCATCGACGACCTTTTCGGCGCGCTCGAAGAACCGATCCGCATTCATGCCACGCAAGAGGTCATTAACCTGCTTGAGCGCGATGTCTTTAATTGGACGGTCTACCCGCGTTTTTCCGAACTCAGTAATGAGAAGGGCCACGTCATGGAATATATCCCCTTCAGCACGGGCGTAGAGTTTCGGGTCGCGCATCTCAACGTTATCGCCGTTCCGGTCAATCACATTGTCCCGACCGTCGGCCTCATTGTTTCGGACGGTAAGACGACCCTCGCGTTCAGTTCCGACACCGCGGAAACGGAAGAATTCTGGGAACTGGTCAATCGCACGCCGCACATTGATGCCCTGCTCATTGAGTCATCGTTTCCCAACGCCATGGCGAAACTCGCGGAAGTCTCAAGGCACTTCACACCTGCTTCGCTCAGTAAAGAGCTGCGCAAGCTCAACCACAACGGCATGGATATCCTCGCGGTTCATCTCAAGCCCGTTTACCGAGAGACGCTGATCAAAGAACTCAACGCGCTCGGCATTCCCGAACTGCGTATCATGGAACCGGGTCGCGACTACGAATGGTAAAAGCGCGGGGCGCTCTCTTGCTTGAGAACCTGCTCAAGTTTCTCCTTTACCTTGAGGTCACGGCCGTGCTTGAATTTTTCTCTACCTGAATTCTTACCCGGCGCAAAATCCAGGTTGAGTTTCGTCTTTTGTTCCAGCCAGTAGTGCTTCCATGTGCTGACGAGCTTTCCACGCGCCGGTGCGGGTAGCGGCTTGAATCCCCTCGCCCCAAGCGTGACGCGCGTCTTCGACTGCGCCTTGTTTCATCAACACCGTGCCGAGCATTTGATACGCTGCCGTGTAGTCAGGATTGATCCGCAGCACGTTGCGGAGCGCGCCTACTGCGTCGCCCCACCTTTCGAATTTAACGCATTCACTGGCGAGACCGTACCAGATCATCGCGTCGCCGGGCTGCTCGCGCGCCATCGCCTCAAAAACTTCCATCCTTGATTGTGACATCCCTCGCCGCCTCCGCCTTCGGTAGACTACCTTACCGGCTCGAACTCACTCTCGGTGTGCTCGCCAGCGACCGCATGCAAAAGGACACGGCCACTGGGTAGTAGCTCTTTGACACGGAAAGTCCTTTCAGATGCATCACGGCCCGGCATTAGTTCGGCGCGAAACGTTATGCTCATACCGGGTCGAGCCCAGGTGTGAACCGCCTTTGTATCTGGCGCACGCTGCCCGCGCCGTGGTTTCCCTTTCTTCATTAAAAAAGCTCCGGCCGCGCCCACCGCTCCGATTCCGAGAGCGACCGCCCCTATGATGCGCTTCGTACGTTTCTTCATAAGCTGACTCTCACCGAAAGAGCTTTCGTCCGGCTAAAGAACGGTCTTCCCGTCTGTAGACAAGACAAGGCGCGCGATCCCTTAGGCTTGCCCGGACTCGCGCGCCTAGCGCATCAGGCCTGTTTTAGAAGCGCGATAAAAATTGAGTCATCTAACAAAGCGGGTCTAGTTTGACGCTAATCGTCGGGAGACCACTGAGGGCCTTCTCGGCGTTCATCTGCGTGTAATGCGTCCATTCTTCCGGCACCTTATCTTCCGGGAAGATCGCTTCAACCGGACATTCCGGCACACACGCGTCGCAATCAATGCATGTTTCCGGATTTATCACCAGCATATCGTCATCGAGATGAAAAGCCTCAACCGGACAGACCAGCGCGCAGTCCGTATAACGGCAGTTCACACATGGTTCGGCAACAACATAGGTCATAAGAGAGTTTTCTCCTCCGGTAGTATCTCTCGCAGCCTGCGGTTGACCAAGGATGCGTCATTTACGCCCACGAACGGCGGCCATACCGGCAGCCACGAAGAATGTTTGAGTACGCGTTTATATTAATCATGAATTTACAAAATTTTAAAGTTAAAAATTTATCCGACAAAAATTTTATTGGCCGTCAACCTATTGATGACCGCCCCGGACCAGATCGCCAGTGCTCCCTATGGGTTGTATGACGGCCCGCTCGGCCGGTGGTCAGGGGTTGCGGCATCTCAAAGATCGTAGAACCTCATATCAGCTTTCGTCAGCATCTTGGTGAGCAGAATGATCTGACCCGTGTGCATGGAAAAGTGCTCGACGACATGAAAGACCGCTTCGAGTACCGTGACATCATAGCCTTGAATCCGGCGCCGCTCCAGAACTTGCGCGGGATTTAGATGAGCCAGCGCATCATCAACTTCAGCGAGTGTGGCCTTAAGCCGCGCCAGCAACTCTTCCCGCGAAATCATCTGGCGTTCGTCAAACTCCGATTGCCGCATGCGACGGTCAACGCCCCCGCCCACACCACTCACAACCCACTGCCGGGCATTACCCGCAAGATGTAACAGTAGATTACCAATGCTATTTCCTTCTGCGTGCGAACGCCACCACACTTGCTCGTCGCTCAATATCTCTAGGCACCGCTCAATCCTTGGCAAATAATCTGTGGTCAGGAGAGAGCGCGCCTTTGCGATGAAAACTTGAGTCGGCTCGGTCATGGCTCAACTCCGGGGTAAGACGTACATCCGGGTTTCGTATGGTCCGCAGTTGCGTGAAGTCAGAATTCTTGATCCTCTTCGGTAACGTGGCCCGCGCGATGCTTGTGTTTAGCTTTGCGTTGGGCCGGACGCGCTTTCTCTTCGGGCTTCGTGTGACCGATGGGATGACCCGGCTGAGCTACAGGTTTGCGTATCGAGTCGAACACAGGCCGCCCGTGGTGTTTCCTGGGGCGTTTAGGATTAGCGGTTTGCACCGGTGTTCCGACCGCTTTCTAAATATTTTGACGATTGGATGCTATCGCCGCCCGCAAGTTGCTGTCAACAACTCGAGGTAGATCAACAATATTGGTCCGGCTATTTGAGGGGGCGAAAGGAACTCTCGATGCGATGTTTTGTCTTTGGCGATGAGGGCTGTGGGAAGGGCGGCTCAGAAGGCGAAAGGGCGATCTTCTGGGATCGCCCTTTTTGGTTGTGTGCTGCCCTTTGCTCGGTCTGGGACAGACCTAAACCAAAAGGTGCAATCCGTTACTTTTTTTAAGAGAAAAGAGGATTATGCCTCGTTCGGTTGCGGTGGCTTTGTCAACAGAGTCTTGATCGCCTGCGATGTTTCAGCGCGCCGTTTTTGCTGAAATTCGTTTACCCAATTGGTGACGGTAGCAACCATATCGCGCGCCGTTTCCTGTGCGCTCTCACGTGCACTCTTTTTCTCAGTGTTTTCCTGGCGGTTTCGCTCGTCGCGTTTGATGACTTTAATAGGAGCCCGGGTCTTCATGATGACTTGTTTTTCCGTTCGTATAATTCCTCAATGATTGTTTCTCTTTAACGAATTTCTTGCGTTAAAGTTCCATCTTTGTTCGTTTCGCAGCCTAATAGCCTGCTTAGCGATTCATATAGCAAATGAAGGGCCATAAGCATCAGTAGCTGGGTGAGCGGTCTTTTTCAAACCATCTATGCGAGTTAGATGCATCCAGTGGGCCGCCGGTTGGAAAAATGTTTTTAGTTTCCAGAACCGGTAACCACGGGCGCAGAAGTGGGTCGGGCAGGCCTTTTCGTGAGGTTCTGGCTAAGCGTCGGCGCCCACGCGGCATGCGCGCGGCTTGGTCCGGAGAGGTATGTGCCATCTGCTGGCGCACTAATTTGTCAGCCACCTGTGGTCTTATTGCGTACATAATTATCAAAGGACGTATGAATTCAAACACTTGACGCTCTTCGCCTGGTAATTTTGCCGATCAGCACACCTCCAGTCCCTTTTACGCCACAGACCGGGAGATTTCTCCTCACGGATTAGCATCTTGGCTGGGCAGGTCAGTGATATTTATTGGTTATGAGGTCTAAGCGGAAGTATTTGTATGTCGGATCCGGATGATGGATCAAAGCTGATACCTAAGCTTGGATGGGGCTGCTGAAAACGGAATCTGTTTATCAATTTCCCTGGCACGACCTGGCGCAGTTCGCTGTCCGAAGGACTAAGCGATGCGCATTCGGGATTACCATCAAAGTGAATAAAACGCGTTAACTGCTCGTCGACTCCACCTGAATCAAAGCGTGCCACTTTGAACTTTTGCAGATTGCCAAAGCGCAGGCCCTATCTATGCGCTTTGCCAAGCGAACTACCGGCTGATGCCAACGGTGAGCAATTTGTACGGAGCGCCCAAGGCACGGGTAAGTAGTTGAATGCGAACAACAAAGAAGCAGACAAGCTGTTTGCCTAAGAGATTAAGGTGACCTGGCACATCTGTTGCCGTCTTCGTATGTTGTTATGCGACTCAGCGAAACCATCACGATTTACCTCGCCGCCGGAGCGCCGTTCGGCGTCAGTTATTTTTTGCATAAACGGCATGGCACCTTTAGCAGATATGGGCTGCTGAAGGCCACAGGCGCATTGCTGCTCTGGCCCCTTACGGCGGCAGTAATTCTCCTCAACCGCCTTGTTCTGGCAGATTTGAATGAGACGTCAAATGAAGTTGAGGATGTGATTAATGGGCGAGCGGGTGAAAGGATTGCGCAGGCCAGGCGCGAGTTGCTCGCGGCACTCTACAGAGCTCAAGAGACGGCGGGCGAATCGTTGGCTGGGAAGAGTGAAGAAATGGAACGCGCGGCCTGTGTGATTCGTGAAAGCATCGAGAAGTATGTCGGGCTAACCATGACTGCTAGAGAGATCGATCATGAAGCTCTGCCCGACGAGCAGGAGACGGAGCTCTGCCGCATCGCCGGGCGTACCGGCGGCGACCTGTTGCTTGCCGGGCGTTGCGTTCACAGGCGCAACGTCGCGCGTCTGGTCGAGCACCGCCAACGTGCGCGCACAGATTTCTTACACGCGCTCGCCGAATTGCGCGAGCACGCCGATGGCATGCATTCTGTCCGGCTAACGAATGTTGTCGCTGCAGGCCGCCTTAGTGTAGCAATCTTAAAGTTGTACGAACACGCCATCAATCTTCTCTCGCTCCTTGAAGATCAGGACGCAGCAAGGGGCGTGGCGCGATTGCTCGACGCCGAGTGCGCGCGCCTGCGCCGCCTGGAGTCTTTCGGCCTTGAATCCCCGTATAAACGTGCTTTAAGAGAGGGGAAATGGACAACACCCACGTCTCGTTCGGCCAACCCGCACCTGTCACAGAAACGGACGCCGACGCAAGGTTAAATTGGCTGCTCGCCGTAAACGCAGGCGAAGCGCAATGCCGTCGTCTGTTCCATAACGCTCACGAGGAAGAGCAAATGTTGTTAATGCGCCATCCGCTCTCGATGCAGAGGGCTTATGCGCTGTTCGGCCTGTTGCTCGGACTGTTCCCACCAGCAGCCATTTTTTTCAGGCTTTTCGGCGGTGGGTTGACTCATCACTTGGAGTCTGGCTGGCTCTTTCTGCTGATGGCGATGAACGTGACGTGCTGTCTCGTCGGGGGTTGGATGGGCGCTAACATGGGACGGTGGTTGGATGATAAAGACATCGCTTCTTGGACAGGGCGGTTTTTCGGATCGTTGAACGCCGGAATGGTTTGGGGAGCGGTCACCGGCGCAGCGGGTGGCCTACTTTTCTTCGGCATTGGGGCAGTGATTGGGGTGATCTGCGCTATGCCAGTAGGCATGCTGGCGTTTCCCGTCTTCACGTTGCTGCATCGACTGTTTGCGCGCGGTGGTATGATTGACGGGCGCCATTTCTGGCCTCTCGCGTGGGGTGTGACGATGAGCATCGTCGCCTTGATTCTCAGCCCGCACGTCTTTCGGTATTGATCAGAGGTGGAGTATTCAGGTCGGCCGGGTTAGTCGATGCTGCTTGCTTTACTGCTTTCACTCTTCCTGCTCGTGATGCTGGGCTTTTACGTCTTCGTGGCCGCGCCGCGCAGCCGCGCGCACCAGACGTTTGCCATCTTTGTCGCCTGTCTCGCCCTTTGGACGATCAAGGACATTGCACTGTGGGGTTTTAGTCCGCGCGAAGGTTCTGCCGCGTGGTGGGCCGGCATTAGTTTTATCATCTCGCTCCTGCTGCAATACTCGCTCGTCGTCTTCGCCTGGGTCTTCCCGGAAAACGGTCCGGTGCCACTGAAACGCGCCGCCGTCCTCTTCGCGCCCGGGGCCGTGCTGGTGCCCGCAGTGTTCGCCGGCTGGCTATGGGAGGACGTACGTTTTGCTGACGGGCAGTTTGCGATTCGGCTGACGCCGCTCGCCTACGCTTTTGTGCTTTACGCTTATGGCGTATTTGCCTATGGCTTCGGACGCCTGTATACAAAGTATCGCCGTTACCGCGGCCGGCTATGGGGGCAGCAACTGGGCGCCATACTCTGGGCGCTCGTCATTACCGTCACGCTCAACACGCTCGCCAATATCGCGCTCCCGCTGGCGGGTATTTATTCGCCACTGAAGTTCGGCTCGGTCTTTGTGGTGCCGGGCGTTCTGATCTACGCCTACGCCATCTCAAACTTTAAACTCTTTTCGCTCCAATCTGCGCTCGATCAGTTTCGCCTCTTCCCCATTGCTTATAAAGTCGCGCTCTCCATTGCCGTCGTCGCCGTCTTGAGTTTTCTTTGCTTACAGATTCCGATTGTCTGGTGGAGTTTTAGTCTTGGCCCGACGCCGGAGGCGTGGCGCCGCTACCTTGTCTTTAGCGTCGTCACGGCGCTACTGCCCAACCTGATTCTCGTGGCGCTCATTATACGGACGATCTCGCGCCCGGTACGCCGGCTGACGGAGGCGGCGGTCGAGGTCGCCGGCGGCGCATACGGCACGGTGGTTGATCTACAGAGTAACGATGAAATGGGCCTGCTCGCGGTGTCGTTCAATGAGATGAGCCGCAAAATGGCCGCCGACATCGAACGCTTGCGCGAGCTGAACGAACAACTGATACGCACGGAGAAGCTCGCCGCCGCCGGGAGGCTGGCGGCCGGGGTCGCGCATGAAGTTAATAACCCGCTCGCCTCGATCTCGTCGCTGATCCAGATTCTGCAATCACGACCTGTGACGGAAGAGACCGCCGCGGAGTATCGCGAAATGCTTCGCCTCATCTCGACGCAGATTGCGCGTATCACCCAGGTCTTGCGCGACATGATGGATTTTGCACGCGCCCGCCCGCCGGAGCGCACGCCCCTCGATATTAATCATGTCATTGAGGCGAGCATCCGGCTCGCCAGCTTTGATAAAGCGTTTCAAAAATTACGCCTAGCGACAACTTTTGATCCCGACACCCCGCCCGTTTTTGCCGACTCCGATCAACTCCAACAAGTTTTTCTAAACCTCCTGCTCAACGCACGCGACGCCATGGCGGGCGGCGGCGACCTCCGTATTAGCACGTTTTACGAGCCGCGCGCCGGTGAAATCGTCATTGATGTCGCCGACAGCGGCACGGGGATCGCGCCCGAGCATCGTGCGCACATCTTCGATCCGTTCTTCACGACCAAGCACGCGGGCACGGGGACGGGGCTCGGGCTCGCCGTCTGCTACGGAATCATTACCGCGCACGGCGGGCGTATCGAAGTTGGGCCGAACAATGGGCGCGGCACGTGTGTTCGCGTCACACTGCCCGTACAGTCAACCCCCGCAGGGCAACTTTATGCCAACAATTCACCTTGAAACATTTATCAACGCACCCACCGAACTCTGCTTTGATCTGGCGCGGAGTGTCGAAGTCCATACGGCTTCGACGGCTGCTACAGGCGAACGCGCCGTGGCGGGTGTTACTTCCGGCCTGATGAGTTTGGGCGATGAGGTGACATGGGAGGCAAAGCATTTAGGCATTCGCCAGCATCTCACATCCAAGATCGTTGCCTTTGACCGCCCGCGCATGTTTATTGACGAGATGCAGCGCGGCGCTTTCAAGCGATTTCATCACGAACATCTTTTTGAGCCCACGCAGGAGGGTGGAACTTTAATGGTCGACGAATTACATTTCGTGTCGCCATTAGGCGTGCTTGGGCGAGCCGTCGATGCGCTTTTTCTCCAAAGCTACTTAACACGGCTCCTCAAAGCGCGCAACCTCTATATTAAGAAGAAAGCGGAGTGGCAGAGCCGTGGCGGGGCGCATGCGATGGCGGACTCTATTCAACAATCGTAAGCTTAACGGTGAGGTGGACATGAAGACATCGCCCCTGATACTGATCGCGGAAGATGAAGATTTAATGCGAGCTATTGTGTCGCGCCTGCTCGAAGGGGCGGGCTATCGCGTTGCCGCCGCAGCAAATGCCGAAGAGGCGTTAGAACGTTTCGCGGCTGAAGACGTCGCTCTGACGATCACGGACATACGCATGGCCGGCATGGACGGCCTTACGCTGCTCGACCGCATCAAGGATATCGACGCGGAAGCACTTGTCATTGTGATGACGGCTTATTCTTCCGTCGATTCGGCCGTCGCCGCGCTGCGCAAGGGCGCTTATGATTACATTACCAAGCCGTTTGTTAACGAAGACCTCCTGCAATCGGTCAAAAACGCCATCCGACAGCGCGAGTTGTTTCGCGAGAACCGTGCGCTGCGCCGCGAGCTTGATCAACGCTACAGCTTCGCGGAGATCATCGGCACGTCCGAAGCGCTGCAGGCTGTTTTTCGCCTCGTCGAGAAGGTCGCGAGCACTAATACGAATATCTTGATTCAGGGGGAGTCCGGTACGGGCAAAGAGTTGATCGCGCGCGCCATTCATCATAACAGCCCGCGCGCCGAGCGTCGCTTCGTCGCCATCAACTGCGGGGCGCTGCCCGAAACGCTGCTCGAAAGTGAGCTCTTCGGCCACACGAAAGGCGCATTTACAGGCGCCGTCGGTAATAAGCTGGGCCTGTTCCGCTCGGCCGAAGCCGGCACGATACTCCTGGATGAGGTCGGCGAGATTTCCGCGGCGATGCAGGTGCGCCTTCTGCGCGCGCTGCAAGAGCATGAAGTCACACCCGTCGGGTCGAGCAGCGCGGTTTCGTTTGACGCCCGCGTTATCTGCGCCACGAATCGTGATCTGGAGAAGGACGTCGCGGAGGGCCGCTTCCGCGAAGACCTGTTCTATCGTCTCAACGTAATCGAGATTCATCTCCCCCCGTTGCGCGAGCGGCGTGAGGACATCCCGCTGCTTGTGCGACACTTTATTTCGCGCACGGCCCGCGAACAGCAACGCGAGGAGAAGGCACTTACCCCGACGGCGATGTCTGCGCTTATCAACTACGGGTGGCCCGGCAATATACGCGAGTTGCAGAACGCCATCGAACGCGCTTTCACCTTAAGTGGTGACCAGATCGATTTCGACAGTTTGCCGCCGCGCGTGCGCGATGCGGCGGCGGGAGGACACTTTTCCGTGCGGGATCCTGACGGACTGCGGCCGACGCTCGAAGAGATCGAACGCCGCCACATCTTCGAGACGCTTGCCGCCGTCAATCAAGACAAAGCACGTGCCGCTAACATTCTCGGCATCGACCTCTCAACACTTTACCGCAAGCTCAAACGTTACGATGCGGTGTAAATGGGACACAAGGCTGTCCATTATCTCATGGTGAGCGGCGGAGGCACATCGGGCTTAACTCAGTGTCTACTCTATGGGGTAAGATCTAGACTTTCAGCTCCATTAGAGCTTCCGCCTACTGCTATCTCAGGTTGTGCCGGGGGGCATACAGTTAGACCTCGTCCAAAGGGTGCGCTCCAAAGAGAGCTGCCGCGCATGGGACACGCGATAATTTGATACCTCCCCCGAACCTTTACTCATCTTTACTCATCTCTTCCTGTGTGCGGATCTCCCTTTCTTTTCTGTGTCGGCGCTTGGTAGAGCGTTGCTTTATGCCACTTTGCTCATGATCCGCTGCTCCGAAAAGCTCTCACCGCTTTTCCACCACGGGGCACGGTTGCGGCCATCTTCCTCGCGACTGCCAGCCGCGCCATCTCCGGCCTCATCCCCTGCTCAAGCAGCCTCTCATAATCGGGCTTATATGGCGCACACGTGCACGCATGAGTGGCTGTGCTCTTGAAGACACTCTTGAGCCTCCGGTTGTAGTCCTCATTTATACCTCCGGTCTGGACCTGCTTCTTGCTTCGGCGTACCCGCCCCTCCACCACCTCATGATCGGCGCTGCTGCGGGTCTCCACCGCCAGCCCCAAGTAAGCCCAGAATGGCCGCTTGGTCCTGAACCGGTGAGGTGTATCGACGCTGGCAATAATCTGCGCGACCCTGATGGGGCCAAGCCCCGGCACCTGACTGAGGATCCTGTACGCCCCCTGCCGCTGGCCCTCAGCGATCATGGCCCTCTGTGCTACTCGCTTGAGTGCTTTCAGCTCATCCAACTGCTTGAAGGAGATCTCTGCGCGACTCCGCTGCCCAGGGTTCTCCAGCTTCTCGATCCAGAGTGAACGCTGACTCGGGTAGTAGAGTCCTTTGCCATGGGTGACAATGGCTCGGCTGTGATAAAGAGCCTTGAGCCGATTCTTCACGCGTGTCATGTCCTTGACCAAAGAGTCGTAGCAACGCACCAACTCCTTGAGCGTGCGCGTGCCATGCTCACCATGATAGACCGCCTTGAGGGCATTGGTTCTGAGTAACTCGGCTAGCTTACGAGCATCGATGCGGTCACTCTTACTACCACGCCTGAGCAGATGATTGTGCTTCGGGTTGCAGACAACCAGGTGCTTGACCAATGGCTCAACAACGTCGTAGAGCCATGAGGCGTGGTCGCCTTCCTCGAAGGTGGCGTTTACTTCACCGCGCAGGCTGTGGAAGAAATCCCTGACGGCTTGCGTGGAGGTCTCGATGACGGACTGGGAAACCAACGTGCCAAAAGCGTTCAGGACAGCGATGGCGATAGTTGCTTTGTGAACGTCCATCCCGACATAATACTTCTTCATAGGGCTCTCCTTTCGGGTTGTAACTTGAAGATTCAAGAACTCCAAGCTACCACCTGCGGGGCGTCCTTTCATATACCAGTTAGGCTTCTCCTTAATAAAGAGTGTAAGTAATGCAGACTTTCAAGAGCTTCATCAACAGAATGAGCCGGAAGCCAGAGCCAGGGATTATTCGAATTCGGTGGTGGAATTTTAGATGGACCAGAGTGAAGAACTCAAAGTGTTTATTTCGACCCGTGAATCAGCCTGTGGCGAGTGTGGCGAAGATCTTGGTTCCAAAGCCTGGATCACTCTGACCAGTGACAAAGGCGCCTTGTGTCTCTCGTGCGCCGACTTGGATCATCTGATTTTTCTCCCCTCAGGCGATGCGGCGCTGACCAGGCGCGCCCGCAAGCACTCGACTTTGGCCGCGGTTGTGTTGAAATGGAGTCGTGCGCGGAGGCGGTACGAGCGGCAAGGGCTGTTAGTCGAAGGCCGGGCGTTGGAGAGGGCGGAAGAGGAATGCCTGGCCGACAGCGAGGCACGGGCTCGCCGGGGGGAGCGGGAGGCCGCCCGGAGGGAAGAGTTAGACCGTCAATACGTCGGGCAATTTGCTGAGCGGGTGAAAGAACTCTTCCCCGGATGCCCCACCGGAAGGGAGCGAGAAATAGCCGAACACGCGTGCCTCAAATACAGTGGCCGGGTCGGACGGTCGGCCTCGGCAAAGAGCTTGGATGAAAAGGCGGTGCGCTTAGCGGTGGTTGCTCACATTCGGCACAGGGAAACGGAATACGATGAGCTTCTGGCGAGAGGCCACGATAGAAGTGAGGCGCGAGCCAAGGTGGAAGAGAGCGTCCGCCTGGTTTTAAAGAGATGGGAGGCTCAGAAATGATCACCTCAACCAGGAACTGAGGCGTAAGACACAGCCTCTTATAGCTGCCTTTAGAGCAGTTTACCCACACATTGAACTTCCGAGTGCCGTAGGTATTTGAACTGTCTTACGGCAGGTTAATGATTAAATTATACTACCATGGCCTCACAACCAATTGACTGTTTAGGACATCATAGCTCTGCATGAAAGGACTACTAAAGTTCTAAGGGTTAGTTGGTGAAAGAGGTAAATTATGTCGGGTATGCGTAAAATCAGTTCTGTTCTTATGGCTTTAACCTTCATGATAGCCGCATCTTTTAATGCTGCGTTCGCCGCCACACCGGGCAAGGGCGGTCCGAAGTTTTCGGAGAAGGCGCGTGTCCAGACGCCGCTGAATCTGGCGATTCTCATTCAGGACGATCTTGTTTCACATGTCGGTAACGAGCTTGGTATCACCCGCGAGTTTATCCGGGCGTTGCCTGCCGGCTCGCGCGTCATGATCGGCTATATCACAAGCGGGACTTTGCAGGTGCGTCAGCCGTTCACCAATGATTTGGAGAAGGCTTCCGGCGCGCTGCGCCTTCCGATTGCAAGCACTTCCGCCTCGCCTTTCAACCCGTACGTGGAAGTCGTAGAGGCGCTGCGACTTTTCAATTCGCAGGATAATAACCACAATACGCTGCTGGTGATTTCGGACGGCCTTGACATTTCGCGCGGTTTCGACGCTTCAACTGTCCTTCATTCGATTGATCTGGAGCGGGCGATCCGTGAGGCGAAGCGACGCAACGTGGCGATCTATTCTTTCTATGCCCCGTCGGTCGGGTTGACGAGCCGTAGTTTCCTTGCGGCCAGCTACGGCCAGGGCTCGCTCAATCGCCTATCGCATGAGACAGGCGGGCAGGCTTTCTTTCAAGGGACAAGGGATTTTGTGACCTTCAATGCGTACTTCGACCAATTAGGCCAAGCTTTGAACAATCAAAATGCCAGAGCGTATTAATGTTTGAAGGACGAGGATAGTTTAAGCGGCGCCGATCCGGGGGGCGCCGGGCTAGAAAAAACAGGGATCAAAAGCGAACGCCGCCGCGGGTAATTACCCGCGGCGGCGTAGTGCTATGAAGTGAGAGCGCTCAAGGTCGGGGGACGTCTCGGCGGTCGCTTTCAAGCTTGTCGAGTCTGTGGTGAACGAGTATTAACCACAGAGGGCGTAGCGCGGCGGAGCCGCGGCCAAAAACTTGAGCCGCCGCAGGACGCCGAGGACCCGAGATGAAAGACAGAGAATAGCCATTGCCGATACTTTGTTTGGTGATTACAATCCCAACGGGCGTTTTTCTGTGCCCGTCAATTTCTACAAATCACTGGACTATTTGCTACCGTTCGAGGAATGAAGACTTCCATGAAAAAAATGGTTGCATCGCTGTGTTGCCTGCTCTTCGTTTGCGCTCACGCCATAGCGCAAGCGCCCGCGATTGACTTCAGCAACCTGACCGGCATCGGCGCCGTGGCGGGTCTCACGCGGACGGCCGATGCCGTCACCTTTAACTGCCAGGACGGCTCGCAGGTGCGCGTGTCCGTGCTCGCGCCCGACCTGGTGCGCGTGAGGGCTTCGTTTCGCAAGCCGCTCCCGGGGAACGACCATTCGTGGGCAATTGCTAAAGCGTCGTGGGACACGCCGCGCTGGAGTCTCAAAGAGGCGGCCGATGCCGTTACGATCTCCACCGACGAGATTGAAGTAGTGGTACGCCGCGCGCCGCTACTCATTGAGTTTCGTGATGCCAAAACGCATGAGGTCGTCAGCGCAGACGCCCGTCCGATGATGTTTGATGCGAAGGGGGGCGCCGTCGCGGCGGCGAAGCGGTTCGGTTTCGACGAACATTTTTACGGTCTCGGTGAAAAGGCCGCGCGCCTCGACAAGCGCCGCGGGCGCTTTGAGATGTGGAATTCCGATACGCCCGGTTACACGGAAGGCAAAGACCCGATCTACCAGAGCGTGCCCTTCTATATCGGCTGGCAGGGGGGCGCCGCCTACGCCATATTTTTCGACAACAGTTACCGCACCACCTTCGATTTTGGCAACACGACGCAAGAGTATGCCGCGTTCACCGCCGAAGGCGGCGAGATGAATTACTACTTCTTCAACGGGCCGTCGATCAAGAAGATCCTCGGTCGCTACACCGAGCTGACGGGTCGCATGCCGTTGCCGCCGAAGTGGGCGCTCGGACACCAGCAGAGCCGTTGGAGCTACTATCCTGAAGCGGTCGCCGAAGAGGTTGTACGCCGTTACCGCGAGGAAGATTTGCCGCTCGACGTATTGCACCTGGACATTCATTTTATGAACGGCTATCGCGTCTTCACCTGGGACACGACGCGCTTTCCCGATCCGACGGGGTTCGTCAACAGGCTGAAGCAGCAGGGCGTTAAAGTTGTTACCATTGTCGATCCAGGCATCAAGTATCAACAGCCCGCTTCGACCGTCAGCGACCCGGCTGACCACCCCGAACTTGCGCCACAAGACCAAAGCTACTACGTCTACAACCAGGGGCTGGAGAAAAACTATCTGTTGAAGAGGCAAAACGGGAACTTCTGGGTCGGCAAAGTGTGGCCGGGCGACAGTGTCTACACTGACTACACTCTGCCGGAAGCGCGCCAGTGGTGGGGCGACCTGCACCGCGCGTACACGGACCATGGGGTCGCGGGTATCTGGAATGACATGAACGAGCCGTCTGATTTTGTGGATCAGACGGGAAAGACGCAGATGGACGTGGTCTTTAATGACAAGGGGGAGCATTCACCCTACGCGAAGAACCGCAATACATTCGCGCTGCTGGAGGCCCGCGCCACCTACGAAGGGCTTGAGCGGCTTCAACCGGACAAGCGTCCATACGTGATCACGCGCGCCGCTTACGCGGGAATTCAACGCTACTCGACCATGTGGACCGGCGACACGACCAGCACGTGGGAGACGGTGGCCTTGAGCATTCCGATGTTTCAAACGCTCGGGCTCTCTGGCGAGCCGTTTGTGGGCGGTGACATCGGCGGCTTCATCGGGCGGGGCAACGGAGAGTTGCTGACACGCTGGTATGAGATGGCTTTTCTAGCCCCCTTCTGTCGCAACCACAAGGAACTGAACGGCTACGATCAGGAGCCGTGGCGCTTCGGCAAATACTACGAAGATATTATTCGCAAATACCTGAAGCTGCGCTATCGCATGATCCCGTTTCTCTACACGACGCTGGAGGAGGCGCATCGCACGGGTGTGCCCTTGTTCCGCCCGCTCCTGCTCAATTACCAGACGGATACCAACACCCTCAACCTGGATGACGAATTCATGATCGGCGGTGACTTACTGGTCGCACCCGTGGTCAAGCCGGACACCACCAGCCGGATGGTCTACCTGCCGGAAGGCTCCTGGTACGATTACTGGACCGGCACGAAGTACGCGGGCGGCACAATGATTCGCGCCGACGCGCCGCTGGAAACGGTGCCGATGTTCGTGCGCGCCGGGAGCATCATTCCGATGGGGCCGGAGATGAATTATATCGGCGAGAAGCCGGTTGACCCGGTGACTTTTGAGATCTACCCGAACGGCAACGGCCAGGCAACGACGACCCTTTACGAAGATGATGGCACGAGTCCGGCGTACAAGCAGGGTGTCTTTCGCCGGACTCCGGTCGACGTGTCGTCATCGGGCAAAGGCTTCATGATCAATGTCGGCGCGCCTGTCGGAAGCTTTAATCCGGGGGCGCGGCAGATGGTGTTCGTTATCAAATCCATGTCCGACGCGCGCCAGGTATCCGTTGACGGCACAGGCTTAGGACTGGTCGAGATGGACCAGTCCCGGAGCGGATGGTACAAAGTACCTGGGGGCATCGCGGTGCGAATCGCGGATGATGGCAGGGCGCGCCAGATTCAGATCAGATGATGCGTGACAGCGGTCAAGGCGATTTTTTTCAACAGGAGCAATAACAAATGACGGCTGATCTGTCGCTTCACCACGAATTGCTCACAGATCTCTTCAAAATGCCTTCAACCGCCGGGGAGTGGGATCGTTATCGCTTAAGCGATGAGCAGGTTGGGTTCTTTCGCGAGTATGGATATGTGAAGGGAATCAGGGTATTGACCGATGCGCAAGTGGACGCGCTTCGTGAGGAATTACGCGGGCTGATGGGCCCAAAGCATCCGGGACACCACCTGTTTTATGAGTACCATTCGAATGAATCAACCGACCCTGAGCGCACGCTCTTTCACGCGCTTGGCGCGTGGCGTATCGCGCCTGGTTTCCACGACCTGCTGTGGAATCCGGCATTCGTGGTGGCGGCATCACAACTGCTCGGCGGGCCCGTGCGCTTCTGGCATGACCAGCTTTTCTGCAAACCGGCGCATCACGGAGGAGTCGTGGCGTGGCATCAGGACTACTCATACTGGACCAGAACGCAGCCGCTGGCGCACCTGACGTGCTGGATCGGGCTGGATGATTCGACGCGCGAGAACGGCTGTCTCCACTACGTCCCGGGCAGCCACCGCTGGGCGGATCTACCGATTACCGGCCTCGCCGGGGATATGGATGCTATTCAGAGGGTTTTGACGGAGGAGCAGAAGCAGCAGTTTAAGCCGGTCGCCATCGAATTAAAGAAGGGTGAAAGCTCGTTTCATCACCCGCGCATGATTCACGGCTCTCATGCCAACAGCTCGGAGAGAAGCCGGCGGGCGACGGTGATCAACGTTTTTCGCGACGGGGTTAGGTCGGCCTCAAACAAGCCGTTGCTGGAAGGTGTGCCGGTGATTCCGAGCGGGGGGAAGATGGGCGGTCGATTCTTCCCTCTGCTTTTCGACCCCGCTACGGCATTCTCAAGGCGCGCCTGAATCCTGGATAGCTCGCCGGTCGGCCCGTTTTTGATGCGCTCCTTTCAGCAAGCATGATTCTGATCGTTAATCTTAATCTCGCCGTCGATCTGATCGTTGAAGTCAATGATTTGCGGTTGGGCCATGTTCATCGCTCGCACTCCACGCTGCGCCAGGCTGGCGGCAAGGGCGTCAATGTCGCCAGGGTGCTGAGAGCTTTAGGCGATCCTTGCGTCCTTAGTGGATTCCTCGGAGGAGAGGCCGGAGAGGCGATCGCTGCGGGGCTCCGTGCGGAAGGAATACCCTTCTCATGTACGGCGATTAAGGTCGAGAGCCGTACCTGCTTGATCCTGAATGATCGTAGCAACAAACAACAGACGGTTATTAATGAGCCGGGGCCGCAGATCGGCAAAGATGAGCTGATGCGCTTCACGGACGCTTATGTTCGTCTTTTAGAGACTTCGGAGCTAATTATCCTCACCGGCAGCCTTCCTCCAGGTCTGCCTGATGATACGTATGCCAAGCTTATCTCCATCGCGAACAGGTCCGGCAAGCGCGTCCTGCTTGATGCCTCATCCACAGCATTACGCCATGCCATTCGTGCTGAGCCATTCATGGTCAAGGTTAATCAGGTCGAAGCAGGAGAGCTGTTAGAGCGTGCCGTTACTGATTTTGAGAGTGCGGCTGAAGCTGTCAGCATGATGATAGAGATGGGCGCGGGCAATGCGATGATCACACTGGGCGCGGAAGGAGCACAGCTCGCCTTTGGTGGTGAAAGATGCAGACTGGTCCCGCCCGTTGTGAAAGCGAGGAACAGTGTTGGCAGCGGAGATGCGGTCATGGCCGGGATCGCGACAGGGATCGGGCGGGGCTACTCGACCGTGCAACTGGGCACACTCGCGGTAGCGGCAGGAGCGGCTAACGCGCTGCACGGCGGTGGGCACTGCACGGCTGAAGAGATTGACAGGTTACGGCCGCAAGTTTCCTATAGTATTCTAAGCTAAATTATAGGCGCCGACTTCAATCGATCCTCTGAGAAGAGACCGCCTGCCGCCAGAATCGTCAGAGAGAGCCGCTTAACTCTAGTGAGCGAAGCGAAATATGTGAGGAAGGATATGAAGACGTCTTTATCTTATGAGTCAACACGAGAGTTAACTACTCGTCTCCGGAATGCCAATGCCGCCTTCGCCAGGCGTTATCCAGGAGAATCAGGCCGTCGCCAGCCGGTACATACTGTTTATGGCGGCGCACATCTTTTTAAATCAGATTTCGCCCAGAAGCTCGGGGCTTTGGCTCGCCGTGCGCTTGAAGAATCCGCGCCGGATTTCGTGGTCTTCGCCAGGGCCATCGGGTTGCCTGGGGCAGAGCGGTTGCCGGATTCTCCGCGCCAGGTATCTGAGCTGAGAACGCGCCTGGAGGCGGAGCCCGATGCGGTTCGGCATGAGAATAAGGCGGCGTGGCTGGCCCACACCATCTACACTCGCGTAGCCGACAAGCTGCGTCGTGAACCGGTCGAAGATTTTCGCATCGATTTTGAGGACGGCTACGGGAACCGCCCCGAAGCGGAAGAGGATGGACACGCCGCGTCCGCCGCCAGGGAAGTCGCCGGCGGGATGGCCTCCGGTATTCTCTCGCCATTCATCGGGATACGCATCAAGCCTCTCTCCGAAGAACTCTCTGAGCGCAGCATCCGGACGCTTGACATCTTTCTCTCCACACTGGCCGGTGAAACCGGTGGGAAGCTGCCCGACAACTTCGTCGTCACCCTCCCGAAGGTTACACAGCCGGAACAGGTCGCCGCTCTGGCCGACCTGTTCGACATGCTTGAGCGGGAGATCGGCTTTGCCCCCGGGTCACTCAAGTTAGAGATGATGATCGAAACGACGCAATCAATTATCAACGGGCGTGGCGAGATCAGTCCCCCGCTTCTGCTCGACGCGGCGCGGGGTCGCTGCACCGCCGCGCACTTCGGGACATACGATTACACAGCCAGTTGCAACATCACGGCGGCCCACCAGCATATGACTCATCCGGCCTGCGGCTTCGCCCGTCATATGATGCAGGTCGCCTTTAGCGGGACCGGGGTCTGGCTCTCCGACGGCGCGACGAACATCATGCCGATCGCGCCCCACCGCGCCGTTGAGGGCGGGCCTGCGCTGACGCCGCGGGAAGCGGAAGAGAACCGCACAGTGGTCCACCGCGCCTGGAAGCTGCATTACGACCACATCCAGCATTCGGTAACGAACGCCTACTACCAGGGCTGGGACCTTCACCCCGCGCAACTCCCCACGCGCTACGCGGCCGTCTACGCATTCTTCCTTGACAGCCTTGAGGCGGCCTCAGGGCGCCTGCGGAACTTCGTCGAAAAGGCGGCCAAAGCGACACTGGTCGGCGACGTTTTCGACGATGCCGCCACGGGGCAGGGCTTGCTCAACTACTTTCTCCGCGCCATCAACTGCGGGGCCATCACCGAACAAGAAGCGTTGCAATTAACCGGCCTGACCCTGCCCGAGCTTCGGTCGGGATCGTTCGTTAAGATTCTCAAGAACCGGCAGAACTAATAAATTGCAACACGCAGAATATTGAATGGCGAATTCTAACGCGTTGCTAAACTCACGCCCTCCTGATGAGCTTCGCGGCTCCCCAACCCACGAGGATCAAGACCGCCAGCCGGGCCCAGTTGTCCCTGTTGCCGTAGGTGGCCGCGGCAAAATGGTTGCTGATCATAATGAAGACCGTCGGCACCACCATGTAGGTGTTATGCTTGGAGCGGAGCTTGGCCAGGGCCGCCAGGGCGGCATCGGGCTTTCTTCCTTCCCTGGTGGCGGCGATCATCCGGCGTTGCGCCGGTAAGATTCGTATCCAGACGTTGGCCGCCATCAATGTGCCGAACATTGCGCCGACGTGAATGTAGGCCGCGCGACCGCTCAACGTGTGGGTGAGGCCAAAGGTAACGCCGACCACAAGGAGATATGAGACGGCCGCGAACCACATTTCGGACCTGCCGAGCGGCGATTGCACGATGAAGTCGTAGATGAACCAGGCGACGACGAGCAAGGCAAGTCCGAGGGCAATCGCCGTGCCCTGGCTGATATCGAGTACGTCCGGGTCTACGAGTCCGCTTGGAATGTAGTAGACGAGGGTGAGCAACGTCATGCCGCTCAGCCAGGTCAGTGCGGCTTCCCAACGGAACCAGTGCAATTTCTGCGTCCCTGGGACTTTCTGCTTTTCAACGACATAAAAGCCTCCGCTGTGAACCATCCACACCTGTCCTCGTCCGCTCCCCTCAGCCTCTTCGGCGGTGAAACGACCGTCGAGCCAGGTGAAGAGGTAGGTCTGGCCGATCCACAGGATCGCGACGAAGACGTGTATCCAGCGCACGATCAGATTCAGCCATTCACTGACCAGTGGGTTCATTCTCATCGGTTAGCTTCCGCGATAGGTCGAGTACCCGTATGGGCTGAGCAAGAGGGGCACGTGGTAATGCTGGGCGGCGTCCCGCACGGTGAAGATTACCGTCACCCGTGGGTAGAAGCCTTCGACGTTCTGCGCAGAGAAGTAGGCCCCGGTCTCAAAGGTGAGCCGGTAAGTTCCCTCCACCAGCCCGAAATCACGCGGTAGAAGGTCTGTGAGGCGACCATCCTGGTCTGTGACTCCTCTCCCCAGTGTCTTCCAGTTATGCTCGGCGGAATGGGCTTCCAGGACGACCACCACTCCGCCCGCCGGCCTCCCCCGTGACGTATCAAGGATGTGTGTTGTGATTGCGCTCATTGTCCCAGAAGCTTCTTCAACCTGAGCTGCGTAATGAGATCTTGTTCTCCGGCAGCGATGCGGAGTTCGGTGCCGGGGTCATTCCGGATGCGTTCTTTGAGGAGCGCAAGCATCTGGTCGCTGCTTTTTCCGGTGGCACAGACGATAAAGATATAGCCGAATTTACTCTCGTACGCGCGATTGGCCTCGGCGAGTGCCGCCAAGGTCTCCCGTGGAGCGCCGCGAGTTCCGGACTGTTCCTCTTCCGACCATTGATGAGCCACGGTTGGCTCAGCCCGCGCTGCCCTCTTTTCTCCGATCTTCGGGTGATGGCTGAAAGCTTCCAGCCAATCTTGTGGGCTGAGGGCCCACCAGACACGGCTCGCCGCGTCCATCAGCTCGTGCGACTGCCGGAAAGGTCGCAGGCCGGCTACCTGTTGTGCCCAATTTGTGGAACCGCAGCATTTGAGTAGTTCCGCCTGCGCTTCTTCCGGCGAAAGATTATTCAGACGGGTGAGCCCCCCGCTCACTTTTGTCCCCCGGTAGGGACTCCGAAGATTCTCAAACGGCTCACGCCGCCGTCGGGGAAGATGTTGAACCGCACATGCGTCACCGCTCCCGCCTCTTTAATCTCTTCTTCGAAGATGTGGCGGGTGTGGGCTTGCAATTTCGTGCGGGGCAGGATTTCTTGCCACGGCAAAGACAAGCTATCGGGGTCTTCCATCGCTATCCCTTCGGCATGACACGCCTCGACAGAGCAGCTTTCCGGGAAATTACCTTTGAAATAAGAGGTGTCCACCTCGGCGCGCCGGATCGTCCCGGATGTTCCGAGCTTGATGATGACCCAATCATGCCCCGGCCCGCGTCTCCTTCGAGTCTCCCAGCCGTCACTCATGTTCAGGGCCCGTCCGGGCATGATCAGGTTGTGCCGGTGACCGAAGAACATGTCGCTACAGGCGATGACCAGACCGCCGTTCTCGACCGCGGCCAATTCTATCTTACTATCCCGGCGATAGAGCCGTTCCCAGTCCGGGACGACTTCCCCGTATACCCTGAGCCGGGCCACGCCGCCGTCGGGGAAAATACTCAAGCGCAGGTGCGTGAAGCGTTCTGAATTTTCGATTGCGAATAGATTCCTGGAATCACCCTGAAGCCCGGACTTTGGCAAAATTTCAATCCATCGCGTGGCCTCATTCGTCAATTGCTCGACATTCGGATGATTAGTAGCCGTACACGCCTCGATCGAGCAGTGCTCCGGGTAGTTGCCTTTGAAATGGGTTGTGTCGACGATGAAACCGCGGATGATCCCGGGCAGACCGAGCCTGATCAGACACCAGTCATGCCCTGGTGTGCGCCGCCGACGGGTCTCCCAACCGTCCATCCATTTCCCGCGGTCGGTGTACTTGCCCTCGACGAAGACGGGTTGACTGCTCTTAAGCAGGTTCTCCTTCGGGGCAAAGAACTCGTCGTTGGCGGCCAGAACGACACCGCCCAGCCGCTCGGCGGCGAGGTCAATCAGTTCGGTGAAATCCATTACATACTTCCTCGCTTCAGTATCGCCCCCCGAGGGCCGGATGAGAAATGACCGTTGTCATACACCTTCTCACCTCGCAGAAAAGTGGCCTGGACCACACCGCTCAGGACTCGACCGGTATAAGGTGTCAGTTTGTGTCGGTGCTGGATGATCGACGGCTCCACCGGGAATGTGGCCTCGGGATTCCAGAGCACAAGATCGGCGTCGAAGCCGGCGGCGATCGCGCCCTTATTTTGATCGAGTCCAATGAGCCGGGCGGGCGCGCGTGACAACCACTCGACGAGATGATGGATTGAGTAGCCCCGCTCGCGCGCTTGAGTCCACATGACGGGGAGCCTGAGCTGCAGGGAAGAGATTCCGCCCCAGGCCTGCATGAAATCACCGGAATCAGGGCACTTCAGTTCAGGAGGGCAGGGCGAGTGGTCGGAAACGACCATGTCGATTAGCCCCTCGCCGAGCGCGGCCCAGAGCTGCTCGCGGTTCTCGCGCTCGCGAACGGGTGGCGAACACTTGAACTCTGTCGCGCCGTCGGGGATATCTTCGGCGGCGAAACAAAGATGGTGCGGGCAGGTCTCCACCGTGACCGGCAGACCGTCAGCCCTGGCCTGCCGTAATACCGGCAGCGCGTCCGAGGAGCAGTGATGGACAATGTGCGCCCTCGCCCCCGTCTCGCGGCTCAAGTTGAGGATGAGCGCAACCGCCTCATTCTCCGCCTCCCTGGGTCGTGACTGAAGATAAGTCGAGTATTGGCGAGGATCGGGATGGTCGTTTTTTGCCTGTGCGCTAAGAGCTTTTTCAATCGGGCCGGGCAGCTCGGCATGGACCAAAAGCACCGCCCCGATGCGGGCCAACTCCGGCATAGCAATTCGAAGGTCGGCCTTCGTCACGTTGGGGAATTCTTCAACCCCTGAGTGGACCAGGAAGCACTTGAACCCGAACACGCCCGCGTCGAAGAGGCGCGGGAGTTGCGGCGAATTTCCGGGTACGACTCCGCCCCAGAACCCGACGTCGACCCAGCATTGACCTTCTGCCGCGGCGAGCTTCGTTTGGAGAGCTTCCAGTGTGGTTGTCGCCGGAACGTTATTGAGCGGCATGTCAAAGAGAGAGGTCACGCCGCCCGCCGCCGCCGCGCGAGTCGCCGAGGCGAAGCCCTCCCAACCGGTCCGGCCCGGCTCGTTAATGTGAACGTGCGTATCGACCAATCCGGGCATGATGACCGAATTTTCATCCGCGTGCAGGACTTTCCGACCGGATGGGATCTCGCCGTACGGGCCGACCGCGGTGATGACTCCTTTTTGGATGTGGATAGATGCCGGGCCGATGGCGTCCGGCGTTACTACTCTATGACCACGGATGATGAGATCGAGATGGCCCACCAGAGTGCCTACCAGTTTATCAGTCCGGCCTCTCACCGGTCTTGAGTCTGAGTAAAAAATGTTCCAGTAGATTCGAGGCTACTCGAAGGCGGTAACTCGCCGTTGAACGGATGTCGTCGATTGGGGTCACCTCCCCGGCAAGCGCTTCTTTGGCCCTGCCGATCACGCCTGTGTCAAGCTTTTGATTCTTTAAAACTTCTTCCGCCTTCAAACACCTGACCACGGTCGGCGCCACGCTCCCCAATGCGATGCGAATATCTTCGATAGCATCGCCGTCCATCCGTGCCAGGCCGGCGAAACAGACTTTGGAGATGGCCTGGGCTTTGCGCGTGCCAACCTTGCGATAGTATTGCCACTGTGGCTGAGCGGTGCGGGGCAGGCGGATGCGGCTGAGCAGTTCGTCTGGACGCATGATCATCTGTTTATAACCGGTATGAAAATCTTGATAGGAGACCCGGCGTGCGCCCGATGAGGATAGGAGCTCAAGCTGGGCGTCGTAAGCGAGCAGCGCCGGGGGCGAATCCCCGGCCGGGGAGGCGTTCGCGATATTTCCGCCGAGCGTGCCTCGGTTTTGAATGGCGGTGCCGCCCGTCTCGCTTGCCGCCTGGCAGAGCATGGGAAATTCCTGCCGCAGGATCGCATTTTCCTGCACCTGCGTGTAAGTGGTCAGTGCGCCCAGAGTGACATGATCGGGCGTCACCTCGATGCCACGGAGATCAGGCAAATTCCAGATACTCAGAAACCGCTGATGCCGGAGTTGACCGGCCTCGAGCAGGACCATCAAATCAGTCCCGCCGGCGAAAGGCTTCCAGACCCCCGGCTCACGCGCGAGAACGGCCAGCGCGTCATCCAAGTCTCTCGGAACTTTCAGATCATAATCCGGGAGATAGGCCCTCACGTCTCTACTCCGCCAGCCTGGCAAGCCTTCACGACGGCTTCAAAAATCTTCATATAGCCCGTGCAGCGACACAAGTTGCCGGCCAGTCCGGCACGAATCTCCGCCTCGTTGGGCTCTGGCTTCCGCTCCAAAAGACTCACCGCAGCCATCACCATTCCCGGCGTGCAGATGCCGCACTGTGCCCCGCCACAGGCGATAAAGGCCTCCTGCACGGCGTGCAGCCTTTCACCACTGGCGATTCCCTCGATGGTTTTAATCTCCGCCCCCTGGACCTGCGCGACGGGAATCAAACAACTGTTCACCAGTTCGCCGTTGATCAGTACGGAACAGGCCCCGCATTCCCCTTCTCCACAACCTTCTTTGGTCCCGGTCAGGCGCAGTTGTTCCCGCAACGCGTCGAGTAAACGTGTCATCGGGTAGGCGTGCAGATCCCGTCTCTCGCCGTTCACCGTACATGTCACTTCGACTTTTCGGGCAGTGTCAGGCACGCTCGCCTCCCATCTCTTGCATCAGGGATTCCGGCATCAACGGAACGTGATTGATACTTATGCCGGTCGCGTTCTCGATCGCATTCAAGACGGCCGGAGCGACGCCGTCCATGGGAAGCTCGCCGATGCCTTTCGCGCCGGCGGGGCCGTGGGCGTAGGGCACTTCTTCAAAGAATACACGGATCGGAGGGATGTCGGCGGCGGTCGGGATGATGTAGTTGGTCATTTGATTGTTGACCATGCGGCCGTCCCGCCAGACCACATTCTCATACAGTGTGAAGCCGATGGCCTGGGCCACTCCGCCCTCGATCTGCCCGGCGGCGAGCACCGGGTGAATCACCTTCCCTATCTCCTGCACGGCGACGAAGTCGTCAATGCGCGTTTCAAAGGTTAACGTGTCAGCCGTCACTTCGGCGACATAGACCGCCCAGGCGTAGGCGCCGTAAGCATCCCCCTGGTATTTTTCGTCGTCCCAGTTGATCCCGGGTGGCGTCCGGTATTTGCTGAAGGATCTTAAAGGACCAATTTTTTGCGTATAGCCGTGACAGGCGTTTTGAAAATCTGCTTGAGAGTAATCCTCCCGGAGAAACCCACTCTTAACGAGCGTCTGTTTCAAGCCGAGCGCGGCCACTTCCACCAATTTGCCGACGATCATGCAGGTGCGCGAGGCGACGGTCGGGCCGCTGTTAGGAACATTGCCGGTGTCCGGCCTGGCGATCTCGATCAGGCTATAATCCAGGCCCAGAGCTTCGGCGGCGATCTGGCAGAAGATCGTATTTGTACCCTGGCCGATCTCCGTGCTGGCCGCTAAAATCCGCACGTGCCCTTCGGCGGTCGCTTCTGCCCCGACAACAGATTCCAGGTACTTCTCTCCCGAGCCGGTAAAACCCGCGCCGTGCATAAACGAGGCGAAGCCGATGCCCTTCTTCCGGCCGGACATTCTGTTTTCGGCGGCGAACCTCCTTCTTTTCTCATGATAATCCGTCAGCCCGAACGCGCGCTCCATGAGCCGGGCCATGTTTACTTCTTCGCGTATCACCTGCCCGGTAGCCGTGGTCTGATTCTTCTGAATAAAATTGCGCCGGCGAAACTCTTCAGGACTTAAGCCTGCGGCCTCCGCCAGCCTATTCATGTGGCGCTCGAGCGCAAAAATGGTCTGCGGCGCGCCGAAGCCGCGAAACGCCCCGTGCGGCGGCTTGTTCGTTGCTACGGCGCGGGCGCGGATGCGAACGTTCGGGCAATGGTATGGGCCGGCGGCATGAATCGTGCCGCGCGAGAGGACGACCGAAGACAACGTGGCATACGCCCCGCCGTCGATGACGAAATCGATCTCCATGCCCAGCAGTTTGCCGTCCTTGGAGATCGCGGTTCGATGTTTCGTTAATGACGGATGCCTCTTGGTCGTCGCCGCCATGTCTTCAGCGCGGTCGTAAATGATCTTCACGGGCTTGCCTGATTTCCACGCGAGCAGGGCGGCATGTCCGGCGATCATCGACGGATACTCTTCTTTACCGCCAAAGCCCCCGCCGGTTTCAACCTGAATGACGCGGACTTTGTTCTCCGGCAGGCCGAACAATTTGATCAGCGCCTTGTGAACATAGTAGGGGCACTGCATCGAACCCCAGACGGTGACGCCTTCGTCCGGGTTAGCCATCGCGATCATCCCCTGATTTTCGATATACAACTGCTCCTGAGCGCCCGTCCGGTACTCGCCCTCCACGATCAAATCTGCGCTCTGCCACACCCCGTCAACATTTCCCTTATTTAAAAGGAAGGACTTGAGAACATTATCTTCTCCCCAGACGATCTCCTTTGTGCTCAAAGCCTCCTCGATTGAGAAGACCGGGTTCAATTCTTCGACTTCGAGGCGCACCGAGCACCGCGCCTCTTCCAGTAGATATTTGTCGTGATGTGCGAGAAGGACGACCGCCTCTTCCGGGTGATTGATCAACTCGCCGGCAAGGTAAGGCTGGTCATTAAGTATGAGGGCCACGTAGTTTTCACCCGGAATATCTTTTGCCGTCACGATGGTGAATTCATCCCAGGGGAGGCGGCCTTCAAACGAAATACTGCGGATCCGGCCGCGCGCGACCGCACTGCGAACAGTTGTGCCGTATAACATTTCCGGGAAGGTGAGGTCATCTACGTAGCGCGCCTGGCCCGTAACCTTGTCGCGCCCCTCCTTGCGCGGAACGGGCTGCCCCACTATCTGCTTGTGCGTGCTCGTATTTTCTCGGCTCTTCTTGACCACTTCTGCTGCACTCATACGGGACTCAATTCCTGGGACAATAAGACCATTCTAGCTATGTTCGGCTGAGTGCGCTAGAGTATCAGAGAGTTGGGATAATGAGATGGATGGCAATAGGGAAGACTTGCACTCGCGACCTTGGAGTTACGTGGCTCAAATTGAAAGGCAACGAGAAATGAGCACTACATTAGACAAAATCATCGAGGAAGCCAAAGAACTGACACCTGCAGAACTGCGCCGGCTACGCGAGACAGTGGATTCACTACTCTCAAAATCAAGCCCGGTGATGACTGAAGGTGAGTTCGCGCAACACCTCGCTGCTAAAGGCATCATCACTATGCCTTCTCCTCCGGCGGAAGAAGATGCGGACGATGATGATTGGGAGCCGGTCGAGGTCACAGGCAAGCCCGTCTCTGAGATGATTATCGAGGAGCGGCGCTGATACAGGCGAGCAAGAAGGGTAGGAAATGAAGGACGGCGAAGAAGACGAGAAAATCTGTGCGCATGGGACCTGTAATTGTTTAGCCGCGGAAGGCAGTGATTATTGCAGCCCGTACTGTGAAGAAGTTGGCAAGACTACAAACATTACGGCGGACGGTGCGCAAGAGATGATTTGCGATTGCGGACACCCGACGTGTGTAGGGTAGGGCCGAGAGGCATTCATCTCACGGGTTATCAGCGAGTTTGCTGACCTGCCCGGGTCTATCTTCAACCGTAGCCTCCGACAAAGCTTTCTGCGCCTCGTGGCAGTCAGTACATTCGAAAGCGCGAGGTTTGGGCCAGTAGTATGCTGGCGTGCCTCTGGGGATCGATCTGCCGCACCTGACGCAGGGGCAAGCATGGTATGTCGCGCTGAGCAGCCGCCAATTTCCGACCAATCCGTACATAAACTCGTCCTTAGGGCTCGGGCCAAGAACCGTTGAACATGAGGAGATCCTTGTGTCCCGGGCCCGTTGGCTTAATCATTGACGCACTCTCCTGACGACGCGCCCTCGGCTGATTAATTCTGTCCCTCAATACTTAACCCGCGGATGGGAAAAAAATTCCCTCAAGTAGTAGGTAGAAATGTCATAGCCGGTCTTGATGAGCGGCCTATAGGACACAGGCTACGAGGCGCGGTCGCCCTTTATCCTGTGGTGGAGGTCGATACAGTCAGCGCCCAGAAAGGGATAATTGTAAGCAGCTCAAGGAATACGGTGATACCAGATATCACCGTCACGACCGCCGCTTGCGGCAACTTACCTTCAGGTAACTTCGCGCATAAATACTCAATACCTTCCTTCTTCCAGAAAAATCATCTCTCTGGCACGCAAGATGCTTAATTTATCGGTGGCAAGCACGGAAGCAGTTATCGTGACCCCGCCGCCATCACTTCTTTGAGCGAAAGCCTGCCGCTCTCGCCAATCGCCCTCCGAGCAACCCTTCAGTACCCTTTCCGAAATGTGAACCCGGTCAGAAATGGCCGGGTTCTCCCGCTTTTAAGGCCTGTTTTCAGAATCAAGGGGGACGGACTTCCCGTCGCTAGATTTCCGCTTCACCCACAACCGGCCGGAGAGTGGTGCGGCGCGGACAAATCTTGTCACCCTTTATGTGACAAGATTTGTCCAGGGTACTGTCCTGGTGGTTCTACCGGAGGGTCTTTAATACATCGCCGTCTCAATTTTTCAGAGGAAGACCGGATATCCGCCAGACACCTCCCAAGCCTCAGAAATTGTGAGATTGAAACTGACCTCCTCCCCGAAAAGAGGTGCAGCGATAATGAGAGTCCTCCCGTAATATAACCGACGAGGAGAACTCAAAGATGCGCAAGTCCAGATTCACCGAAGAGCAGATCATCAACATCCTGAAGAGCGTCGAGAGTGGGCAACGAGTCACGGATGCTTGCCGCACACATGGCATCAGCGAGCAGACCTATCATCGCTGGAAAGCAAAGTACGGTGGGCTTGATGTCTCGGAAGCGCGCCGTCTCAAGCAGCTTGAAGATGAGAACCGCAGGCTCAAGACAGCGGTCGCCGATCTCACCCTCGACAACCGGATGCTCAAGGACGTGCTCGCAAAAAAGTGGTAAGTGCTGCTTCAAGACGTGAGGCCGCACGCTACTTACAAGAAAGCTATCAAGTCTCGGAGCGGCGAGCCGGGCGACTGCTCTTATTGAGCAACTCCAGCTTGCGTTATCGCTCACGCCGTCCCACAGCCGAAGAGTTGCGTCAGAGGTTGCGCGAGTTGGCGGTTGAGCGACCGCGCTACGGCTACCAACGGCTCTGTATTCTGTTACGGCGTGAAGGATGGGCGGTTAACCATAAGCGCATCTACCGGCTCTACAGCGAAGAGGGGCTGAAGCTGCGCAAGCGGAGAAGGCGCGCACGTGCTCAAGTCGAGCGGGTGCCGCTGGCGCTGCCAACAAAAGCTGACGAGCGATATTCGATGGACTTCATGCGCGATCCTTTGGCTGACGGGCGAGTCTTCCGAGTGCTGAACATTGTTGACGATTACAGACGCGAGTGTTTGGCTATTGAAGTTGACACTTCCTTGCCCGGTGAGCGGGTTGTGAGAGTGCTAGAGAGGCTCGCCGCAATGGGGCGACAGCCTTTGCGCATCGTCGTGGATAACGGGCCGGAGTTCGCCAGTCGAGCGGTAGACCAATGGGCGGCCAAGCGCAGCATTAACTTACGCTTGATCGATCCGGGCAAGCCAATGCAGAACGCTTATATTGAAAGTT
Source organism: uncultured Blastocatellaceae bacterium (assembly GCA_964383905.1). GTDB lineage: Bacteria > Acidobacteriota > Blastocatellia > Pyrinomonadales > Pyrinomonadaceae > CAYLJO01. Next base: position 188 of record CAYLJO010000009.1, on the reverse strand, counting down.
TCAACGGGAAGTTGGACCTTCCCCCGTAGAATGGACACGCGGTTAAGCCTCTGATGTGCTACGCCGCTCGCTTGTATTTCTCCTCGTACTCTGCTGGCGACAGATAACCGGCGGCAGAGTGTATCCTCTCTCGGTTGTAGAAGACCTCGATATAGTCGAACACCTCATCTCTGGCCTCCTCCCTCGTC